>NC_015931.1:1536055-1843267 GCF_000223395.1 Pyrolobus fumarii 1A
CGACCACTGACGAGTGTACAACTGCCTCGGGGGATACACGCCCAAGCCAGGCCGCCATACCCTCCCGGGCCTCGCTCCAACCTCCCTCGAGGCTAGTAAAACGGCCTTAGCTAGAGCCTCCTCGCGGCTCCTCGCATGCTCCCACACACCGCCAGTCCAGCTGACAAACCTCGATATCCACTCCACGTCAGCCGCTATGAGATCAGCTCTCGACACCGTCAGGAAGTCGATAACAACCCCTATGCTCCTCGCGAAGAACGCTATAGGTTCTGGTGGAGGCCCTAGTCTAAACCCACCGCTAGTGAATACTAGTGTGCGAGTAGCGTAGCCCGGTGGCGCCGAGAGGAGCAGATAACAAGCCTCTCTAATCGCCTCGGAGAGCGCAACCCCCCTCTCAGCAATACTCAAAGAGTTCAACGCGCTCCTAACGAGGCTATAATCGCGAGTGAAGTATAGCAAAGGTACGGGCCTCCTATAAAACGCTAGTAGAGCAACCCAGCCGCCGCGTTCCAGCAGTTTGCGGGCAGCTGTTGCAGCGGCTTCCCTTAGAACCTCAAACCTGGACGGCTTAACATCATCGCTAGACGTTAACGCGTTGACATCAATAGCTATTACGGCATAAACGCCCAAGCTTCTCAAGCTGCTCACCCCATCCTTGGAACCGGGAATGGTAGAAGCTCGAACCTAGGCCTCCATACACTCTCGTCAACCAAGCGTAGCAATGCATAGCAACACACGACTCTCTTCACGCCAGCACCTCCAGAACGAGCCCCAAGCCTAGGATCACACGCAGCAAGAATACCATGTTTCGCGGCAAGAGCGAGCACAGCAGCCTCCTCTAGCGTGACACCAAGCTTCCTGACCAGGCTCCTAACACCAGCGATCCGCTCAAACCTAACATCTAGATGCACGCCTATCAGAGCCTCGACACGTCGGACAATAGGTTCAAGCTCCACTGGCAAAACCAACCGGCTAGACAAGTGCTCAAGCACGCCAAGCCTCCCAAGAACCTCGACGCCAATAGGATCGATTACATAGAGGCTAGTAGGTGGTGGTGCAGGAGCCTCACGGCAGCCAATCTCAGGTGCCACGCCGGACGCTAGCATAAATGATAGAAACTCTTCGAAACCAACACCGGATATGCGGAGCGCACGCCATAATGTCGAGCCCCGTTGATAAGCCCGAAGACCAACGAGTCTCATATCAATAGTTTCAAGCAGCCTTCTAAGCGCGTCGCGTACAACCTCAGCTTTTGACGAATAGATGCCGCTTTCAACCAGCGCATCCATAATTTCGTCGAAGTACTCTCCCACTTCGACACACGTGGGCATTACGCGACACCCAGGAACCTCTCTACCTCCTCCCAAGAACTAGTCACAAGATCAAACCCGTGCCGTTGAAGCGTACGGGCTACACGCTCAGAGTAGCCAGCAACGCAATAGAAGACACGTTTTCTAAACACGGTAGGCATGACGAACCATTTTGAACAAGGCCCCCTGCAGCAACCAACAACTACAAGCACAGACCCACCATACAACAACCTCAACGTATCAACGATAGCCTGATCCCAGCAGCCTCTCCCACCGACAATACCGAGATACTCGACAGACTCACTGCATGTGGCACTGGACCCAAGACACAATGGAATCAAGCCACCAGACCACCATATGCCGACCAGAACAACTCCTAACGTTGAACTCGTTAGTCTGGTAACGGCCTCCTTGCCAGCCTCGAACCTACCGCCACGCTCCATACAACTGCCACCATCTATCAGGATAACAACGTGCTCCAATGTTGACACCCTGGAATCCCCTGGGGGATTCAGAGGCAGGTAGTACACCATAGAAAAGAGTCTTAACCGCGGCTATGCCGCCATCCAACACAGCCAAGTGAGGTCGGGGTGCATGTCAGCCATGAGTAGGTTCACCCTAGTCACTCTAGCTCTAGCCCTAGTAGCCCTCGTAGCACTAGCTCCAGCGATCGCAGCTGCCCAGCCATACAAGTTCACGAGGCCACTAACAGTAGTAGTCTGGAAAGGCTCGCTGATAGAAGTATACTTGAACTACACCGAGCTAGCAGACCAGTACGGCCTAGGCCCGAAGGGCTACCAGTTCGCACTAGGCATCCCAGGTACCGCTCAGCCACTAACTGATCAGCCACTACCAATACTCATTAGCGACCCAGCTGGTACGACATTCTGTACTGTTGGCTACATAATCATTGACATCGGTTCAACGAACATAAACTACGCGCTATGGATGACAAGCAGCCTAAACTACACGTTCACGGCGGACATCGGTACTGGCGTACGCGCGACCTACATGCTATTCAGGAGCCCAGCGGAGAACGACTATCTCGTACACCTATACAACGTCACTGGTAACAGCGAGGTAGGCACACTCAACATATACGCCAAGGTGTACTTCCCGGACAAGGGTAGCCTTGAGGCTGCTATAAAGGCGGCGAACGATGGCACCGTGCCACCAGCGTGTCAAGATCTGATTGACAGGTGGTGTGCTAACGGCTGCTGGTTACCAGTTTACGGCGTGATAGTGCCAGAAGATCTGCCGCTAACCCCGGGCAACAGGTATTCACTACTGATCAAGACTACTGCGAGCACCACCTGGGCCTTTGAGGGCGGACTCTATGTCCAGGCTATGGAGCCAAACGAGATACTAGTCAAGTTTGATGCGGGTACCAGCAACGTACTAGCATTTGGCAGGAAGACTCCACAGAAGATAACCCTAGCTGACGGTAGCAACATCTATGCGGTTGGCGCTCTCAACGTCACAATCAACTGGACTGTGCTTAGGAGCGCGATTGAGAACAGCCTCTCTGAGAACCTAGGCGTCAGGAACGTAAGCGCGGTGGTACGTGTAGTATATAGGCCGTCTATCTACAGCCTGGGCCAGATACTAGCCGAGAGCGGTATCGTGACGTACAGCAGCACGAGTATGAACTATACAGCTGCAGGCTCCCTACTTACGAATGCTTCGGCCGGTAGCTTACCAGCTAGGATACTTGGCGGCGAGTTCGGCACATTCAACAAGAGCAACGTCGGTGCAATCATATTCAACCTAACAGTCAACCCAGACGCAACTCTACCAATCGTCAACAAGATGCTAGCACTCAAGTACAGTGTTGGTGGAATGACGATAATGTTGCCAGCAGCCGAGGGTAGCGTCGACATCGTGGTAAGAGTAAACGAGACAGTGTGCGTTGGTGGTTGCGTAACATTCGACGTGGTAGGGATAAGCGGAGCGACTGAAGCTGTGCCATTCTGGGCGATAGCAGCCTATATACCGCTAGGATACAAGATAACCATACTGCCGAGTGCAATCTACGCTGACGACATGAGACTAGACACGCCAGACGATCTAGTTAACGGCTTTAACGCGTCACTGTACGGTGATAGAGATGCACTAAACGTCTATGACGAGCTGCGTGTAGTTCTAGTGAACTTCATCAGCGACATGACGAAATTCTACCTACCAGCAGGTACCTACACGATACTAGGTGCTGGCACGCCAAACATTGATAGGAACGTGACAGCGCTCGAGGCACTACTAATCAAATGGGCTACTGGCGACGTCGTTGGCAGTACGTATGTGAACGAGACGGAGGGTTACATAGCTGCTGGTAACAAGCTGGCTTACAACAGGATACTAGTCATCTATAATGTCAAGCCAGCACCGTACGCTGGCGCCTACTACTACCTACTGCCAGTCTTCAAGCTGAACCTAACGGATGCTGAGGGCCAGATAACAACCGAGGTGATAGCGACACTACCGCCAATAAACGTCACTAACGTCGATAACGTCGCTAGCGGCGATGTCAAGATGGTTAGTGGTAACACCGTCTTCAGGATAAGACCAGTACTATTCGCGTGGCCTGTTGACGTCATAAGTGGTAGTAGGCTAACATCCGACACTAGCACAGTTGCGACACTAGGCACCTACATAATGGTCTATGGCGTCGGCTTCGACCTTGATGACGCCGCACTGAAGCTATTCGTCGGTAACGTCTCGATACCATTCAGCCAGCTGCGCAAGATACTAGGCTATCAGCTACTACGCGCGGACTTCATCGACGTAGTGGTGGTTAACAAGGAGACCGGCACCTTCGGTGTACTAGTACCGCTATGGAGGCTCTACGAGCAAGGCTACGATGTACTGGCAGGAGCAAAGACAGGCTACATAACAATCAACGTGACCGGCACCGGCGCCAACAGCGATGTGGCGGGCGGCCATGGCAACCTAGGCGTATACACCGGTGCAGCCTATGACGCCGCAGCAAGGTACGAGATCGTCGAGCCAGCAGAGCCTCTAGTACTGCTCGAGCCGAGAGCGTATATCAACCTAACCGGCTCAACCGCGACGATAGCAGGTAACGTGACACTAACCGTAGCGACACCTGACGTAAACGTGCTAGCCTACCTACAGGACGGCACCATCTACCGCAACAAGACCGCGGGTGCTGCCTACGAGAAGCTGGTAAGCCTATACCCACCGGCAGACAACAATGCAATGTACTACAACTTCACCCACCTAATGGCCGTGGTAATAACCAAGCCAGCGACTGCCGATACGACCTACGCGCTAGTACTCGCCAGCGGTACCACGCCGGTCGCGTTCGCGATCAACATGACTGTCAGCGACCTAGCTAGCGGCATCTACGTTGCGAGGGGCATACCGGTGCCGACGGTAAAGAAGGGCACTTACATACTAGCATTCTACAACGAGAGCGCTACGACGCCAGTGACTGGCACTGGCGCCAGGATAAGGATGGTGCCATCCGTGGTCTTCCACAGCGTCGAGATGGGCGTTGCCGACATGAGCACTGTCGCGTGGTGGACTAGCGGCATCTACGCGCCAAGCCTAGACGCGCTGCCAAACGGCACGATAATGATGTACGGTTACAGCTGGGACACCGGCTACGCAATCAAGCTATACGTCGACCAGACCCAGAAGATGACCATCGAGACTGCACAGATCGATGAGACCGGCTCGTGGACGGCCAGCTATACGGTGCCAGCCACCGCGGCGGGCTCCACGCTGACACTAGAGCTAGACCAGAACGGTCAGAAGGCTGGCGCCTACGTGAGAGTCATAGAGATCAAGAGGAACGCGCTAGTCGCGAAGGTGAGCAGCGGCCCAGTGGTCTACGAAGATGGCACCGTGAAGATACCAGTGGTGGTCACTGTAACCTACTATGACGTGCCGGTGGCGTGCAACGCCGACGTCAAGATAAGCGTGAAGGCATACTATGACGTCAAGAAGCACCTAGCCTACAGCCTAGACCTGACACCAGCCGACTGTGTAGAGCCTGGCGTATGGATGGGCGTCATTGAGATACCAGTAATCCAGGCACCAACCTACCTAGTGATCGTTGCTAAGGTTGAGTACACGCTAATGGGCGTTGCAAAGCTGACACAGTTCGCAGAGGCTGGCGTAACGATCGACCCAGAGCTAAAGGCAATGGTGGCGACCGCCGCTGAGAAGGCCGACACAGCTGCTATGGCGGCCGAGGAGGTCAAGACCCTAGTAGAGACGCTCAACACCAAGGTCGACAGTATAGCTACAACTGTCGAGGGCATCGACACCAAGCTAGCCAGCATCGCTGCTAAGCTAGACACAATCGGTACAAGCCTAAGCGACATCGCTGCTAAGCTAGATGACATCAAGACCAGCCTAACGAGCGCTGTAGCCGAGATAACCACCAAGCTAGACAAGATCAGCGGTGACCTCGAGAGCGTCAAGGCCACACTAGCTGGCATCACCAGTGAGGTGAGCACGGCAGTCAAGGAGGCGCTAGCTGGCGTGGCAACCGTCGACGATGTGAAGAGCATCGTCGAGAGCGCCAAGAACGCAATACTAGACAAGCTAGCTGCCAGCACCAGCGATGTCAAGGCTGCTGTGGCTGCTGCCAAGAGCGAGCTAGCTAGGAAGATAGACGAGAGCACTGCGGCAGTAACAAGCGCGGTCGACGCGGCCGTCAACAAGATACTAGGTAAGGTTGACGAGGTGGCGGCAGCCATCACCGACCTAAAGAACAGCATGGCAACCAAGAGTGATGTGGAGGCTGTGAAGACAGCTGTTGACCAGCTAAGCAGCAAGCTAGACGAGGTCAAGGGCGCGATCACTGCAAGCGTAGAGGACGTGAAGAAGGCGGTCAACAGCCTAGCCGCCAAGCTAGGCGACGTAAAGGCCGGTGTTGACAGCCTCAAGACCGAGATAAGCAACGTCAAGAACAGCGTTGACAGCGTTGGCACCAACACGATGATCTTCGGCGCTGCCAGCCTAGTGATAAGCATAATCGTACTAGCTCTACTAATACTCGTGGCTGTTAAGGGAGGACTACTAGCATCCCACTAAGCGTGAAAACGAGTAACACATGACTCCCGATGATTTTCCTGCCCCAAGTTTTTTCACACAACTTGCGTATCCTGTATCTTTGTTTCACCTCTCTCATCTGTGTATCTAAGTCGTGTTGTTTTCTCATTCGCCTTCTGTAATTGTAGGGAGTTTCGAGGGGTGATACCCTCACGCTCTATACTTTTCATTGTTTGTCGATTTTGTACTGAAAAATGTATGTCTTGTTAAATACTTGCAGGGTACTCTCTCCGCGCCTTTTACTTCAACGTTGATAGGATGGGATTGACTGATGCCCGATTTAGTGGTGTTGCTTAACGATATTCTAAGACGTGTTGTGATGCTAGCTTGGGGTGTGTTCCTTCTAACTTGGAGTATAGGGTGGGCGTTGAGAGGTGCACCAATACCCATAATGCGGTTAAAGAGGAGTGGTCAACACATGATAGAGGATGCAGTATGGGCAGCATTCTGGCTCTCTATGGGTTCAACGATATTCTGGATTGTATCTGTAGTGGCAAGTAGTGTGGCTGAGACCATTGGCGGACCTAGAGTAAATATTACAGTATTGCGATAGGCGGGGTGTAATTCTCCATGGAGTTTAGTGTATCGAGTGTATTGTCTCTTGCTTACCTGTTATCTGTCATAAACTATTACGTTGGTCTTGTGTTGTACGCGATGCCTGCTCCGATTGCCGTGAAGAGGTTTGGGCTTAGAATGTCATATCATGGTGCTATTGCGGCTCTCCTAGTAATGTTGTACGGTAGTCTAGTCTATGTCGTAGAGCTGACATTTAAAACACTGGGGTTAAGCTGGGAGTCACTCTCTAGTTTCTATACGAGATCTAGCTTGCTAGCCTCCGGCTTCTACTCGATGGCTGCATTGTTAGCGTCCTTCCGCAGTCATATACTTGGTATAGTTCCCGATGCGATGCGTAACCTAGTGTCTATCATACTAAACACGGCTTATCGGAACTTGATGCGGGCATCAATATTGATAGGTACTAGCGAGGCTATGGTAAAGCTTGTTGCTAGCTTGGCTTATCATTAC
Organism: Pyrolobus fumarii 1A; assembly: GCF_000223395.1. Taxonomy (GTDB): domain Archaea; phylum Thermoproteota; class Thermoprotei_A; order Sulfolobales; family Pyrodictiaceae; genus Pyrolobus; species Pyrolobus fumarii. Next base: position 1,543,474 of record NC_015931.1, read on the forward strand.
TGGGATAAGCTCGTGCTATTGGGAGTACTGTTATACTCTCTGCCTGCTGGTGTTGGGCGCAAGGCTGGGGCTAGTCTCATAGCAAGCGGCATAGTATTGTACATTGCAGTTCCGTTGCTCCCGCTTTGGGTCAATATGTGGCTAGATTCAGTTGCGAAGTCCAATCCTATAGCGGCTCTCGTGGGTGGATTGGGTTATGCGAAACCCACGCTCTACATGCTATGGGGTAATGTGGTTGATCATAGTGGTCTAGGGCAGGGGTATACTATTGCCCTGTGGAGGGGTGGCGTACCGCTAGTAGCTAGGAGCGGGTACGCATCATATATTGTTACTTACCCCTTGGAGCCCGGCACGTACCTGCTTCAGGTATATGCGGGTCCAATTGTTGTAAAGAGTAGGGTAGTGTCAATCCCGGATGAGTGTCTGGAAAGTGAGTCGCCGTTTACCGATTTGTTAACTGTTATACAGCTTCTTGTGAATAACTTGTTGTATGGTAGAGTTGTGCAGTGTAAATACGATGTGATGCTCGAGAATGTGTTGATGCTCGGTGAGCACATTCTCGTAGAGTGGCCATCTACAGTACAAGTGTTGAGCTACGACTACAATCAGAGCGACGATGGCGTTTTTGTCAACATTAGTTTCGAGGGTAGTGGTGTTGTAAAAGTATGCGCGTGTTGCGGTTGTAGTGTGGATAGTTTATCAGGTATTATTGTAGAGAAGGAGGAGCAAGAAGACGGTGTTAGCTGCAGCTATTATCGCGTCGAAGACAGTACAGTGATAGCCATAACTGCGAGAGAATGTGGTGCTACTTTCTCCTCTGTGGCGCCACAAGGTGGTATACAGTATCCGCTCTTGGATTTCTTGCTGCACGATATTCCGATGGCAGTTTACATGCTGGCAATGGGTTATGCGGCAGGCGTATGGAGCTATCTGATGCTTCTATCCCTGCTCATATATGGGTTTGGAAGAGTGCTTGGTGAAAGCGGGGTGCTAGTCATACGTATACGATACTAGGGACGAGTATGACGCTAGAAATTAGTGCAAGAGATAAACGCCTTCAAATAGCTTTCTTGCTGATGACGCTACCTCTGGTTATCATGGGGGATACGATCCTACGTTTACTCTCCATTATCGCGCTATCATCGGGTCTAGTAGCATTTGTGCTTGTAGAGAGGGTTGAGGAGAGTTGATCGATCCTGCGCTTGTGTTTCTCCTTGTAGGTGTTGCTTCTGCCGTGGTGCAAGCTGCTCGCAGTGTTTGGGGTGGAAGGAGTACTGCGAAGCTAGCTGCTCTGTCGGGATTGAAGGTAAACCATGAATATATAAAGCTAGGTGATAAGTGCTATACTGTCGTCCTCGTAGAGGACTTGGTGTGTGTCTTTGAAGCTGGTGAGTTATTCGCAAAAAGCTTGGAGTTGATAATTTCATCTCAGGAGGTCGCAGGTGTTATTGTTGCTAAGCATAGTGTTGACAGAAGCTCAGCTCTCGCAAACCTAGAGAATAGTATTATGTCTTTGCGTGTAGTCCTTGAGCGAGAGCCTGGTAACAAGAACGTTGAGAGAAAGCTGCGTATACTCGAGAGGATGTACGAGAGTATAATGACTGGTTATCAGCCGGTTAAAGCCGTGATTGGAATCGTTGTTAGGGGTGAATGTAGAAGAAGTCTATACAGAGAAGCTGAGCGCATAGCCAGGGAGATAACAAAGCTCGGATGCAAAGCTAAGGTTATGACGGGCCAAGAAGCGCTCAAGGCACTCTTGCTGCCATTATCTTATAGCGGCTCTAGAAAAATTACAACAAGCAGGCAAGTTGTTACAAGCTTGTATGGTGCGTTGTCTAACACGCTAAGTAGTACACGTGAAGGCATCTACCTTGGTAGAAGGAATGATGGTGTTGCTTTTCTTCTTCCGCTCTGGTCGTCTAGCGGTAGCTTGCATTATGTGATTGTAGGGCCTACTGGTAGAGGTAAGACAACCTTAGAGGCAATCCTGGCGGTGCGCGCAGACGCAATGGGTATCAACGTGTACAGCGTCGACCCAAAGGGTGACCTTGCAAATTACTTGTCAGGGTTCCTCAGGATCGTGAAACTGACCATACGTGAAGTGTTTGAAAGCATGTTATGGTTGTATCGTGAGGGTGTCATAGACAAGCGTGTGGTTAGCGAGGCGCTTGCAGAGCTAAACTTGGATACCATTATTGACGCTGCTATAACAGCTGCAGAGGAATGTAAACCGCTTTACCGCCTTGTTGATGGCCACTTGTTATCAAGATTAAAGAGGCTAGGTTTGAGCAACGTGACATGCCGAAGGCCATCATGGGTAAGCTCGGGGGTAGTGTATGATGTCAGCGGTCTACCAGAGGCGCTCAAGAGTATCGGCGCTATTGTAGTTTCCCTATCAGCTCTTTCTAGACGAAGTAGAGGGCTACTTCTCATTGACGAGGCGTGGCGTATTGGAAAACTTGCCTCGTTGCACGTTATACGCCTGTACAAAGAGGCGAGGAGCGCTGGACTAAGTATAGTGTCGGCTACACAGGATCCAGACGACCTTCCACAAGAGATATACAACAATTCGTATGGTGTGATACTCTTCGGGTCTAACGACGAGGAGTATATCACCAGGGTTGTTAAGAGATTGGGGCTTAGTAGTGAGGATGGGCGCAAGTTGCGCATGCTAGGTGTTGGCGAGGTTCTCGTGAGGCTTGCTGGATCTAGACCAGAGCTGGTAGAGATTGATGCGAGTGAAATCCTTGGAATGAAGGGGTTAAAGGCTGGCAGTTAGAGGCCGCGGGTTGGGGAACGAGAGTGGGTAAACGAATACTCGTCCAGAGGATGGGTAGAGGCAGTCCAACGTTCCGCAGTAAACCATGGATACACCCAGCGCCAGCCAAGTACCCGCCGCCAGCGCCAGTGACACTACGCGGGCGTGTCGTCGAGCTAGTTCATGATCCGGGTAGGTGGTGCCCGCTAGCAAAGATAGTGCTGGAGAACGGTGTCGAGTTCTACACTGTAGCTGCAGAGGGTATGTACGTCGGTCAAGTGATCAAGATAGGACCAGATGCCGAGCCCGTCAACGGCAACATACTGCCTCTTGGTAAGATCCCAGAGGGTACACAGATATTCAATATCGAGATACGCCCAGGTGACGGTGGTAAGCTAGCGCGTGCACCAGGCTCCTATGCAATCGTAGTGGGTAGGACTGGTAACAAGACAATAGTCCAGCTCCCGAGTGGTAAGGTCAAGGAGCTTCCGAATGATGCTCGCGCTACTATAGGTATACCGGCTGGCGGCGGAAGGCTCGAGAAGCCACTACTCAAGGCTGGGAATGCTTACCACAAGTGGAAGGTCAAGGCCCACAAGTGGCCACGCGTGCGCGGTGTAGCCATGAACGCTGTAAGCCACCCACATGGCGGTGGCAGCCACCAGAGTCCAAGCTTCCCAACGACCGTTGCAAGAGAGGCGCCACCAGGCCAGAAAGTCGGTCACATCGCTGCCAGGCAGACTGGCCGCAAGAAGAGGTAGCGCTAAAACCCCTATACCCTATGCATCTCGTGAGACAAGAGTACGGGTGGTGAGCACATGTCTGCTGAGATAAAGAAGTGGCTTGAGATGTTGCCACCCGAGTGGAGGAAGTTCAGGTACCGCGGCTACACGCTTGAAGAGCTACTCCAGATGAGCATGGATGAGTTCGTGAAACTGCTACCCGCTAGGCAGAGACGTAGCCTACTACGCGGCTTCACAGAAGCTCAGCGTATACTACTAAGGAAGATCAAGAAGGCTAGACAGAAGATGCTGAAGGGCGAGAAGGTAGTGATAAAGACTCACGTACGGGACATGATAATACTGCCGGAGATGGTCGGGTTGACTATAGCCGTCTATAACGGCAAGGAGTTTGTACCAGTTAAGATAACGCCAGAGATGATAGGTCACTATCTAGGAGAGTTCTCGCCAACGTGCAAGATCGTCAAGCACGGCGAGCCAGGCCTCAAAGCCACAAAGAGCACGCTGCACGTCGCACTCAAGTAAAGCTATTCACCTTTTACAACTATCAAGCCGTTTTTGCCTCCACGAGTTTCGCGGGGTCGCTTATTTTGCCCGACCCGCGTATAATCCGTGACAAGTATTGTTCGACTGCAACTGGCTACGACGAGCTATACCGGGAGGAACAGTTTGAGAAATATGAGGTTGTATTCAACGAGCATAGGCCGAAAGGGGTAGTGGCCGACGTAGGCGCAGGCACGTGCCTCCTTGAAGAGTATTTTGTAACTCGTAATATCCTATCAAGTGTTTTGTATATACTTGCGCTAGACTTAACGCCTTGTATGTTAGATTTGTGTAGGGAGAGGTTATCAAAACTAAATGTGATGCATTTAGTGGATATTGTTGAGTGTGATGCTGTTCATCTTCCGCTTCGGGATAACTCTGTTGACGAGAGCTATGCATTCACAGTTTTTGATCTTGTAAGTGATGCGGAGAAAGCCATACGTGAGCAAGTTAGAGTTACACGCAAACGCGCTATCTACACGTTATTGAAACGTGCGGAAGCTCATAGAAGATTTAGCCTATGTCAAAGGTATCATGGTGAGACGAGCAAGGACGTCATCTGCTCACCCAGGGCTTTCAACAGCAACTAGCTTGAGGCACATGTCCTGTCTTAATCTTGTGCTCGGCGGTATGGGCTTACCATCGCATGTGAAAACTGTAGTGAGGACTTCTATCAATCCGAGTCTGTTGATAATTTCTGATATGCTAGTGTCTCTACATACGCGTATCCATGCGTGATGTACAGTCCCGCCGAGTTTCACGATTATGATGTTAACGTCTACAAATCCTCGTGTTGAGCAGCGTTGAGGTGAGCCTACACGTAAAGCATACCATGGATTGTGAAGGTGAACCACAGTATACACACCGTTGAGGTGCACTAGGCTTAACCCGGTAATAGGCTAGTCTCAGTAGATTGCCGATTATGGAGGGATACCTAGATCGGAGGCTACCCGCAGCTGCTTTCATAGCAGATGATAAGCTACGGGTTGGCTTAAAGGGGCACGGCGTCTCGGTGAAAGGCAAGCCCCGCGCAATTACGTAGTTTAGTGTGTCGCGCTCTCCCACCAGTAGCAGTGGACGTAGCCTCATCAGTTGCTCGCCCTTCTCTACAACTGCAAATCCCTCATCCTCTTGTCCCGAAGCCATATTCACTAGAGTGAACGCTGTAAGATCATCAAGCGTGTGGCCAGTTGCTATAGCATCTGCGCCGAGAGCATGTGCAACCTCCTCTAGAATCCTTCTCTTAATGGAGCCGCAAAGTGCACAGGTAGGCCTTCTAACAATATTGTTTATATAAGCTTCACTAGCACAGTTGGTATCCACGCCGAGAACCTCTCTACTATCGACAATCACGTATGGTACGCCAACAGAGTTGTATACGTCTACAACTACACGGAGCGCGTGTCTACTATACTCTGGTATGTGCAGGTCTATCGTGACTCCTACGACATCGAAACCCTCGTGGCGTGACACCCACGCTAGGGCATCAAGAAGAGCGACACTATCCTTTCCTCCAGACACTCCAACTATCACACGACGTGGCTTCAGTTTAGCCTTGCGCAAGGCGTCGCGTACGCGCCGCCTAAAAGCTTCTATGTAATGTCGACGGCATAGTGCTATGTTAGGTGCCCAGGACGGTGTAAACTCGCCAGGGGCGCCGCATCTAGCGCATCTTGGCTTGTAGAGCCTAGGTGGCACTGTAAACCCCTAGATACCTGAGAGACGCGAGAGAAACCTTGGTATATCCTCTGGCCGGGCGACAACCCTGACTGTAGCATACTCGGACACAGCCCTGCGCTCGTTACTACAGTGGCGCGGCGGTAGTATGAAGAGAAGGTGCCACCCCTCTCGAGCTAATCTAGCCGCGGTTTCTGATGGTCTCTCGTCTTCAACTGTCTGGCACAAGTCAGTGACTATAACCATCTTCGAGGGTGTTGTGTAGACTCGTGCTGTTTCGCGGAGGGCTACTGAAATGTTAGTATAGCCTTCGAATGATACGCGGAAGAGTAACTCTATAATCCTGCGGCGCGAAAGCTTCCAGGCATTCTGAACTATTTCTACGTCACTTGAGAAGAGCGTAAGGGTATACACGAGACCCGAGAAACTGGAAGCCGCAAGAAGCGCCCATAGAGTGTACTTGGCCATGCTGCCACTAGTATCGAGAACGAGCGCTATACTAGGCTTCTTTCTACGCTTCCTGGCGACAATAGGATTCTCTCTCAGCGCGACCAGGTTATACACTGTCCGTCTAACATCTACCCGGCCTCTCTGCGAGATTATGGTTTCACTGCTCCTCTTCGCATGTTTAGCTGCACGTGCTTCCATCCTACGCCATACTATCTCGGCAAGCCTCAGGGCGGTGCGCTTAAGATGATCGTCGCCGCTTCTGTAAACCTCCCGGAGATAGAGAAGAGCCTCATCCGGTTGCATGCGCTTTACGATAGAATAAAGACGTATCATCGCATCGCTTACACCCTCAATAACAGAGCGTAGCTGTTCGACACGCTCCCGGTACCTCTCGATGGCCCTGATAGCCCAATCTGGCGCCTCACTATAGTCTATCTGTTTCACTTTCTCTAACTCGTAGAGAGCATAGTCTAGTTGTGCTTCATCCCCCCTGGCTGCAGCTAAGAAGCCCTGCTCGGCACGAGCAAGCATACCTGCAATTGCAACAACAGCCTCTTCCCAGCTTCTAGGCTGCCTTGATATCCTAACTTCGCTCCAAACGCTGAGATCCACCTCGCCTAGGAGCCCCGCTGCAACACCAATACCTCTGCGATCATGCGAGATCTTGCGGAGTATGGAGCGGAGAGCGTTAGCATCAAGCAGGCGAAGAGCCTCGGCCAGCATGTCGCGTGATTCGCGGCTTCTCAGCAACTCTAGGGCCAGACGGGGCTCGCTGCGCAACAGACTAGCCAGACTACGTGGAGTCAGCGCATCGAGATTACGGAGCAATTTGTAAGCGCTCCAAGAGTCTCTTGGGGTCTCGCCCGATTCGAGTCTCTTAGCAACTATACTTGCGAGTTTACGCGCTAGGCCGCGATTACCCTCTTGTAGTGCCTGTAAAGCGGCTAAAGCAATCCTATCTATCTCGATACCATCGAGCTTCTCCTCGTCAACCGGCGCAGCATAGAGTGCAAACCATTCGAGTTTACCTCTAGATATCATGCGAGCCGCACTAGCAGCAAGAGCATCCCATGCCGACCCATACTGACGTAGAAGTGATCGTATTCGTCTAATTGCGGCATCCCGATCAAGTACAACGTCGCCACGCGGTGTACGTACAATGAGGCCAAGCAGGCGTAGACGCGAGTATGCCTCTCTACGCTCCTCGGCGTGAGGGCCATTCAAAAGCTTCTTCTTCGAGTATATCCTCGAGCCCCAGCCTAGACCAAGCCTACGTAGATCGTCCTCCACGGCGGCTATAACGCGAGCTATAGAGTTTTGACTCTGGTTGATCTCCCTCCACACCCGCTCTACAACGGTCTCCTCCCTATCGTTATGCGCGAAAACTGCACGGATAACATCGTGGAGTATCTCCTTGTCAAGCTCCTTGCCCTCGAGAAGCGCGAGGTTCTCGGCTATACGCAGTGCATCTACGATTTCAGATGTTCCGACTTGTAGACCTTCGCGTCTAAGCCTATAGGCAATGCGTATGCATAGACTCACAAGGTCTTCCTTCAAACTCCGAAGACCTCCCTTAGAACCTCGTCCACTACCTCCTCTTCCTCAACCCTCTTGTATAGAGTTACCGTTGCAGCCTCAATAACGTCCCTAACGTCAACTGTATCGCTTCCACGCAGTTCTGCAAGCCTCGCCGCCACTCTAGCCCATGTGACAGTATCGGCAGGACCCGGTTTATACGAGGCTCTCTTTCTCAACTCGTTAACAACGGCTATCATAGAACGAAGCAGCTCGTCGGGAAGTTTAGCCCTTGAATCGAGCCTTATGCGTACGATCTCTGCTTCGCGCTCGGGAGGCGGATAGTCGAAGCGTATCCTTACGACTCTTCTCAGGAAAGCATCGCTAAGTTCGCCCTGCCCGATATCCTCTGGGTTACTAGTGAAGATCACTTGGAATCCTGGGCCTCTGGCTCTAAACACCTTCCTAAGCTCGGGTACTATTATGCGCCTCTTGTCAATTATGTCAAGAAGCATGTTTTGGAATTCCTCGCTACTCCTTCTAATCTCGTCGACAAGGACGCCAGCATCCAGTATTATGGCAGCTAGTAGGGGCCTAGGTATGTAGCTCTCCTCGTTGAAACCATATTTCATGGCCATCAATGGGTGGAAATCACCGATAACTCGGTACTCGTCATAGTTCTCGCTACAGGGTAACACGAAGGCGGTCTTCCCGGCCCAGAGAGTAAGTATAGCCTCACCAATCTCAGTCTTGCCGGTGCCGGGTGGCCCCTCAAATAGCACCGGCCTGCCCGCCATAAACGCCGCTAATACCAGTGACACTAGCCTCTTGTCTACTATTAGACGGTATTCATCCCTGAGTATGCGTACCATTTCGTCTGGATTACGTACCGGTTTTCGTGTCTCAACCACCTGCCCATAGATCTCATACACTTTCCTCACGATGGGGTCATCGGCGTCAACACTCATAGCTACTATTCGACCCCCACCCCGTGAGACATATGCAAGACGCGCCCTATACGGCTAAGCCTGGGGAAAGGAGATGGTCAAGCGTTTCAGAAAGCGTGGTGGAGAGGTGCCACAATCTCCACCACCAAATGTGCTATTCAGTGTCGCTGTGTGGAGAGGAGCAGAGGTAGAACACTACGACGTCTACTTTGAGGATGATGGGATACGCTTCGAATACTTAGGTGGATACTGGGACGGTGTCAAGCCATTTGCGGGCCCAAGTCGCCGCGAAGCTCTGTTGATCTATAGTGTTTTGAAGAAGAGGCGTAGAAGTGTAGGTGAGAGGCGGATAGAGGATTTCAAGATATCCTATGACGATATAGTCCGTGTTGAGATAGAGAAGAGAGAGGAGAATGCAAAGATACGTCTATGGATGCGCGATGGGCGCTGGCTAGAGATGAGAATACCAATCAAGATCTACGACCTCGCCTACAAGTTGCTAAAGAAACGGTTAGAGCGGAGACTACGCGAGAAAGGAGCATGGGTGGTGAGGAGGGCCCGATAATCAGAGGCTAGCATAAGAAAGCCGATGAAGAAGGATCAACCGGCCGAGCCCGCCGGCCTAACACTTATCACAAACTTCTCATCTCCAATCTCCCATTCCATCACTAGGCCTCCGGCTTCTCTAGCTGCGTGCTCGTCGCTAGTTAGCAGCAGCCTAGCTGCTCTCGTCTCACTCTTCACGTACTCCTCGAGCTTCTCTAGAAGCTTGAGAGCGTCGCTCGGGCCAGCAACCACAACCTCCACATACGCGTCGACCGGCAGGTTTAGCATCTTCCTCATGTACTGTATGCGGCGTACAACATCCCTCGCTAGACCCTCAGCAATCTCCTCCTCGGTGAGCCTCGTGTCTACAGCTACACTACCCCAGCTGGTCTCTGCAATGGCAAATCCAACTCTAGGCTTAGCTCTAATGTTGACATCCTCTCTCTCAATAGTTACTTCTACACCGTCTATCACGGTCCTGTGTACACCTTCGCGTATGATATCGCGTGCTACTTTGTCTGCATTAGACTTTAGATACTCTACTATCCTTGATGTGAGCTTGCGATACTTGGGACCCAGCCTAGCATAGACCGGCTCAACATCATAAGTTAGGAGTTCTTCGAGTTCAGCCGCGCTCCTAACACTAACCTTCTTCGCATTAGCCTGCTCCAATACTATCCTTGATAGCCTCTCAACAGCTTCGGATACTCTCTCGTCACTAGTAAACACAATTATCTCGCGTACCGGCTGCCTAAGCTTAAGCCCAGCCTTCATACGCGCAGATGCAGCCGCCTCAACAACCTCGCGCACAATTGCCATGTCCTTCTCTAGCTGCTCGTCAATTAGTCTCTTGTCTATCTGCGGCCATTCTAGCATTGCTACGCTTGGCGGCGCGTCTGGCTCAGCGGGCTTAACAAAAGTCTGGTAGAGGTACTCGGTGATGAACGGTGTTATGGTCGAGGCCATAGCGAGCCACGAGCGGAGCACGTGATAGAGTGTAGCGTATGCGGTGATCTTTGATATGTTCTCCTCTTCTAGCCATACGCGTCTCCTTATAAGGCGAATGTACCATCTGCTGACGTCCTCTAGTATGAACTCGCGGATTGCTCTTGCAGCTTCATGTATCCTATATTCTTCGAAAGCCCTGGTTACCCTCCCTATCAGCCTCTGTAGCCTCGAAAGTAGCCATCTATCTTCAGCTTCCAGCTTATCGAGAAGCTCATCGAGTTTGTGTCTAGTCGGGTCGAACTTATCTAGGCTCATGTAGGTCGATGCGAAGACGAACACATTCCACACGATGCTCAAGTCTTTCCTAGCCTGCTCGAGAGCCTTCCACGAGAACCTTGCATCCTCCCAAGTAGTGTTCTGGAGTACCCATAGGCGGAATGGGTCGCGGCCGGCCTTCTTTATGATCTCGGCGGTGTCAACATAGTTGCCAAGGCTCTTGTGCATCTCGCGACCTTTCTCGTCAAGCATGAATCCGTGGACGAGTACGTTGCGGTAAGGTACGCTACCGAAGCCAATAACGCCAGCACGTAGCAAGCTGAAGAACCAGCCACGCGTCTGGTCGTGACCCTCTGTTATGAAGTCGACTGGGCTGAATTCTATCCTCTCCGGGTGGCCGAGTGACGCGTAGAAAGCGACACCGCTGTCAAGCCAGACGTCCATCACGTCTGGTACTCTGCGAGCGTTACCGCCACACTTCGGGCAGCGTAGCGTAACACGGTCTACCCAAGGACGGTGAAGTTCGCGAGGCTTTTCCCCGCCAAGCTCTACAAGCTCCTTAAGACTGCCAACCACTATGGTGTTGCCACACTTCTCGCATATCCAGACCGGTAGCGGCGCACCCCAATACCTCTGTCTGCTGAGAACCCAATCCTGTAGATTCTCTAGCATAGACATTATACGGTCTAGAGCCCAGGATGGTATCCAGTTAGCCTTCTTCACCTCCTTGACCAGCTTCTCTTTCAGTTTTGTCACCTTGATTATCCATTGGGGCGTGGCGCGAAGGAGAACGGGTGACTTGCATCTCCAGCAGACCGGATACCTGTGACTAATCTCGCCAGCGTGGAGTAGGGCTCCCCGCTCGCGAAGCATGTCAATTATAGTTGGGTTTGCCTCGCGAGCCCGGAGCCCCTTAAGGGGACCTGCATCCTCGGTGAATCTCCCCTCATCGTCTATTGGTGCCACGATGGCATCACTCCATCCGCGCTTCACGGCTACCTGGAAGTCTTCGAAACCGTGGCCTGGAGCGGCGTGGACGAGACCCGTACCCTCATAGAGTGTCACAAACTCGGGAGCGGCGACGATCTCGTGGAACTTTTTGAGCTTGGACTGAAGCGGGATAACATCTTCGAGCGGGTGGATATACCTTAGGCCTACAAGCTCAGAACCCTTTACTACATCGACTATCTCATAGTTTGAGATCCCGGCTTCCTCCATAACTTTCTCTACGCGAGTGCGCGCCATGATGAGTATCTCGTTGCCTACCCTTACCCTGGCGTACTCGGCATCCGGGTGTATCATTACAAAAGCGTTAGCAGGCAGAGTCCATGGGGTTGTCGTCCAGATGACTATGTATTCGTTTTCTCTACCTTCGAGCTTGAACTTGACATAGATGGATGGGTCTGTAAGCTCGCGGTACTCTATTTCATACTCGGCTAGTGTCGTGCCGCAGCGCGGGCACCAATAGACAACGCGCAGCTCGCGCTCCAGGAGGCCCTCTTCCCATGCTCTCTTAATTAGCCACCACTCGGCCTCAATGTAATCGTCCCGGAGGGTGAGGTAGGGGTTATCCCAGTCCATGAAGACGCCGAGTTCCTTAAACCACCTTGTGAGGCCCTGCACGTTTGTAAGAGCGAACTCCTTACACAGTTCCACGAACCTCTCGATCCCTATCTTCTCCTCGATCTCCCTCTTTACCTTTATACCAAGCCTCTTCTCTACCTGCACCTCTATCGGTAGACCGTGGCAGTCGTAACCAGGCTTATCCCAGGTGTCGAACCCCGCCATCCTCCTATATCGTAGCACAGCATCCTTCAATACCTTGTTCCACGCTGTACCGGCATGCGGTATGTCGCTGCTAGGATAGGGAGGCCCGTCAAGGAAGAAGAAACGGCGCCTACCTCTGCGCCACTCGCGCAGCTTCGAGTATATCCTCTCCTTCTCCCAGAAGCTCTTAACCCAATCCTCGACACGCCATGGATCGTAGCTGCCCTCAACCTTACCAACAACGGGCATACTAGTGTGCCCTTGAGGCTCCCGCTGACAGCCACGGTTTAAGGGCTAGCCTCTGCTCACGTCTCGACAGTATACGCCTTCACGCCGAATACAAGGTCGCCACCAAGCTTCTTGACAAGCTCCTCTACCTCTACGCGGATACGCTCCAGGTCCGAGCTGTTGCTGACAGAGATCTCTACATAGTAAAACTCTGGGAGTACCCTTGAACGTGTAAACTTGACCCCCTCGTAACGCCTTGATAACTCCTCCTCTATGCGCCTAGCGAGATCCTCGTAGAACGTGTTGAAGAAGAGTCTAACCACCCTCTTTCTCTTCGCCACGGCTATCCCCAGCCGACGCTACAAACTCCTCAAAATCAAGTATCTCCCTACAACCCTCAATCCCATTAACTTTCCTGAACCCCTCCTCACGCAGCAGTTGGACTGCAGCAACATAATCCGCGAATACTTTCTTCGCTATCTCGATCTCGCTGGGAAATATCTTCCCGAGCAGGTCGCCCCTCTTAGTCACCCACATATTTTCCTCGATCCACTTACACGCGCCGCTCACGCTCAGACGGCCGGACGGCACCTCGAGAAGCAACGGGTACATCCTACAAGCGCTGGGCTTCTCTGGATGTATCCGGCAACCGCGAGATGCAACATCGTAGAACGGGCAGAACCCTCTAATAACCCAGCGGTACAGGAGCACAACACATCTATCCTTGTCATCGCGATACACCTCGAGGGGCTTCAACTCGACGTTTTCAATGGGTACGCCATGCTCCTCTAGAAGCTCCTCTAGCCTCCTAGCCTCCCAGGAGAAGACTACAGGAGCCTCTTCCTCACGCGAAAAGAAACAGCAGTACATACACCGTAGGCAGGTAAAGCGCGCGGCGCTATGCAAAAAGCGCACCCCAGGCGCCACGCACGCGGAAAACCTCTACTTCTTCTTTTTACCGCCCTTCTCTTTGCCACTCTCCTCCTTTATCATGAAGAGTGTTGTGCGTTGCCTGCCACCCACTTCTCCCGCACCCACATGAAGAGCCGGGACCCCTAGCTTATAGGGGTGTGGCAACTTGGACAACAAATGGCCGATGACGTGTTTGCCGAGTGCCGACCCTAGGCGGCCAGGCCCCGCCGCCTAGGGGTTGGAGACAAACCCCTTCTACCGAGGCCACGTTGACATTTGGAGCCCCTCTGGACGGGTCTAGGTCAGCACCGTCATTAGATGCTCAGCGTTTGCACCCCTCTTCATCGGGGCCCCGCGGCCCCACAGTACTCGAGACGCACCCTCGCTTATAACACAGCGGGTTACCAGCAGAGCAGCTCATGGGTGGGGCTGTATGGCTGGTGACTGGCCGCCTCCGCCTAGGGAGAAGGAGCTCGAGATAGTAGTGCCAGCGAGCGTTCTTAGCGTCGAGCCATCACTACAGTTGAAGACAGTTAAGGCAGGAGTTATTGGACGTGCAGCTGCTGTGTTCAGAGCGAGCCGTATAGTATTGTATGTGGACCGTGCTGAGGCCTGGAGGGACCTAGAGACATTCCGAAAGCTACTGGAGTATCTAGCGACGCCGCCCTACCTCCGCAAGCGCGTCTACCCGCCAGGGGTCCCAGAGTTGAGATACGCTGGTCTCCTGCCGCCACTCCAGATACCAACCCATGGTGTGGGAGGACCGAAGGAAGGCGAGATTCGAGAAGCTTATGTGTTGCGCAAGAGAGGGCGTAGTGTAGTTGTTGATGCGGGTTTGGAGGAGGAGGTCGAAGTCGACTTACCAAGAGGTGTGCAAGTGAATAGAGGTGAGCGCATACTGGTCAAGATAGTGTCGTTGACGCCGCCTATCCTAGAGTATGTGGAGAACCCGCCAGTCTATACCGGCTACCGTGTTGCCACCTTTGACTCGCTCGGCGACTACCTGCGCAGTGCGAGGAAGGACACTCTCCTGATAGCAACGTCTAGGCGTGGACGGCGGATAGACGAGGTTGTAGACGAGCTCCGGAAGAAGCTTGGCGAGAAGAAGAGGGTGGCGCTCCTCTTCGGCTCGCCGCGTGAAGGACTCTATGAGATCGCTGAAAGGGAGGGCATAAAGCTAGACGAGAGCGTAGACGCTGTGGTTAACGTAGTGCCGAATCAGGGTACGCTTACTGTCAGAACAGAGGAGGCGGTATGGGCTGCCCTATCGCTCCTCAACATACTCCTAGGTTAGTAACCTGGTAGACACGCTATATTAGGGTCCTTGAGGGGCGGGGTGCTGGGAGTCTCAAGAGACGGTGGTGAACCGTGGGCGCACGAAAGAAACACGCGCCACGACGAGGTAGTCTTGGTTTAAGGCCCAGGAAGAGAGCGTCGAGGTTAATACCTAAGATTAGAAGCTGGCCAGAGGTGAAGTCGGAGAAGCCTCTGCCACTAGCCTTCCTAGCCTACAAGGCTGGAATGACGCACGTCTTTATGATCGACGATAGACCCGGGAGCACGACCGAGGGCAAGGAGATATTCGTGCCGGTGACGATCCTAGAGGCTCCCCCGATGGTAGTCCTTGCCGTCCGAGTATATGGATACGACCCGAACATAGGCTTGTATACATTGACGGAGGCGTGGGCACGCCCAGAGGACCTAGTCCAGCAGTACAACCTTGACATCTACCGTGTATTGCCTAAGACGTTCCGTGTGCCCGATCCCGAGCAGCAGCTAAAGAAGATCGAGGAACTTCTCCCGAAGGTGTATGATGTCAGGATAATTGCGGCTACTCAACCCAGGCTTGTCGGCGGTCTTAGCAAGAAGAAGCCGGACCTAATCGAGATTAAGATTGGTGGTGGATCGGGTATCGAAGAGAGGTTCCAGTATGCGGCTTCCATCCTAGGTAAGACGTTCACAGTGCGTGACGTCTTCCAGGAGGGTCAGCTAGTGGATGTAATTGCGGTCACGAAGGGCAAGGGCTTCCAGGGTGTCATCAAGAGGTTCGGTGTTAAGGAGCTGCCAAAGTGGCACAAGCACCGCAAGGGTAGCAGGAGGATTGGTGCCAGAAGCCCTGGCATCGGCGCTATAAGCCCGGTGCCTCAGCCCGGTCAGATGGGCTTCCACAGGCGCACCGAGTATAACAAGAGGATATTGAAGATAGGCGATAATGGCTGGGAGGTCACGCCGGCCGGCGGCTTCCTACACTATGGTATCGTCCGGAGCACCTACGTGATGCTTGCGGGTAGCGTCCCCGGCCCGGCAAAGAGGCCGATAGTGCTGAGACATCCCGTGAGACCGACATGGACCCCACCAGGGCCGCCGCGCATTACATACATCAGCCTGGCTAGCAAGCAGGGCAACTGAGGTGAGCGCGGGATGCTAGGTACGACCATGTTCCTCCTCATGAAGGAGCCGCCAACAGTGCCAATCTACGACGTCAACGGAGAGAAGGTAGACGAGGTTAAACTACCAAAGGTGTTCGGGCTGCCAATCCGCAAGGACCTGATACGCCGTGCGTTCCACTCTGAATTCACAGCAAGGCTTCAGCCCAAAGGCCGTGACCCAATGGCTGGCAAGAGGACGAGCGCTAGGAGCTTTGGTGTGGGTCTAGGTATCGCGAGGGTGCCGAGGATACCCGGCACCGGCAGAGCAGCGTTCATACCCTCGGCTGTTGGTGGCCGTCTAGCCTTCCCACCCACGCCGCTCAAGAAGCTACACGAGGAGATCAACAAGAAGGAGAAGAAGCTCGCCACGGCCTCGGCGCTAGCCGCTACAGCCGTAATCGAGATGGTAAGGCAGAGAGGCCACGTGTTCAGCGCGCCAGCAGTGCCGGTGGTAGTAGTAGATGAGGTCGAGGAGAAGATACGCAGCACGCGCGAGGCGAGAGCATTGCTAGAGAAGCTAGGGCTCTGGCCGGACATAGTGCGTGCCCAGGAGAAGACCAGGCAGAGAGCTGGCAAGGGTAAGATGAGAGGGCGTCGCTACGTCACACCAAAGAGCGTACTGTTCGTGTTGAGTAGTCACACCTCGCCATTTGCAAAGGCAGTTGCCAACCTGCCGGGCGTCGACGTCGCTACACCGAGCTACGTGAACGTGCTATTGCTAGCGCCGGGAGGCCACCCAGGAAGGCTAATGCTTGTAACCAGGTCAGCTCTAGAGGCTCTTGGGAAGAGGTTCGAGGCTGACCTGCCATGAGGGACCCGCGCGAGATAATCATAAGGCCTCTTCAGACTGAGAAAGCGCTAAGACTCATCGAGCAGCAGAACACGCTAACATTCATAGTGAGGCGTGACGCGACAAAACCAGAGATAAAGAGAGCAGTAGAGGAGCTATTCGGCGTCAAAGTAGTCAAGGTGAACACGCTGATAACGCCAAGGGGCGAGAAGAAGGCATACGTAAAACTGGCTCCCGAGTACAAGGCCACCGAGATAGCCGCCAGGCTAGGCATACTCTAACTGCTTTTATCTCCAAAAGCATCCGCATCTGTAACGTACCTTCTATGCTCTCATGCTCTTGTATTCCATATTATCTAGTCAGCCGGAACATTGTGACTGGTTGTTATCCTCCTGTGGATGAGCTTCAAGTAGAGAGTTTGGGGTCACCACTGCCACCATCTTCCTCATCGTTCGGTGCAGGTCAGCCCGTTCATCCCCCGGTTCCCGGTGGTGCGAGGCCGCCCTTTGAAGTTGAGTCAGACTGATGCCCTAGGCGTAGGTAATAGGGTGTGTTTGCGCATCACTCGATGCTATGTAATTCCGGGTTAGGTTATAAGGGCTTGGTATGTTCGCGCGTCTCGGGTGCGGTAGGGTTTGCCTAGATGGAAGTACAGCGTGCAGGTGGACCCTGAAAAGACGGCCAAGGCGATGGTGTGGGACGCGCCGATATCCTACAAGAAGGTTGTGGAGCTTGCTCGCGTATTGAAGGGTAAGCGTGTTGACGAGGCGCGCAAGCTCCTCGAGCGTGTAATAAGGCTCGAGGAGCCCATCCCCGTCAGGAGGTACCATGGTAAGCAGGCTCACCACAGGGGCCTCGCCGACAAGTATGGGTGGCCGGTTGGCAGGTACCCCGTGAAGGCTGCGAAGATTATCCTCAAGCTACTGGACAATGTAGTCAACAATGCTGAGCAGAAGGGCTTGGACACTAGCAGGCTTAAGATAATCCACATTGCGGTTCACAAGGGGATAACCTTGAAGAGGTGGATGCCACGCGCTTTTGGCCGAGCAACGCCCAAGTGGAAGAGGCGTAGTCACATCGAGATAATCGTGGCGGAGGAGGAGTAACCATGGTGCTCATAAAGAAGTATTTCGTTCAGAAGGCCCTCCGCGAGGCAAAGATAGACGAGTATCTAGCCAAGAGGTTCTATCGTGCGGGTTACGCTGGCGTACGTATCATAGAGCTGCCTATCGGCCACAGAGTGTACATCTATGCTGAGAGGCCGGGTATGATAATCGGGAGGGGCGGCCAGACTATCCGCGAGTTGCAATACATATTCGAGAAACACTTTGGGCTCAACAACCCCCAGGTGAGCGTCCGCCGCGTCGAAGAGCCGGATCTCAATGCGCGTGTAGTAGCCTCGAGGATAGCAGTGCTGCTCGAGAGGGGTGCTCACTACCGTCGTGTGGCCAACGTAATGCTAAGGCGTATACTTGCAGCTGGTGCGATTGGCGCCGAGATAGTAATCAGTGGTAAGCTGCGCACCGAGAGAGCCAGATATGAGAAGCTGCGTGCAGGCAAGGTCTACAGTACCGGTTACCAGGTAGAGTACATGGTAGATCGTGCGGTGATGCACGTTCTGCTAAAGCCAGGCGTCTATGGTATCGAGGTGAAGATAGTGAAGCCTGTGAGACCAGCGGACTATGTGAGGATAAAGACGCCCGAGGAGGTGAAGGAGATCGTCGAGAAGATACGTGAGGAGATGGGTCTGAAGGCTGCTGAGGCACAGGCCCAGGAGGGGCAGGCTCAAACCCAGGCGGGTGAGTCGCAGGCTGAAGGAGGCGAGGGTGGTAGCTAATGGCGCGTAAACCAAAGTTCATGATAAAGACTGATGATATAAGGAAGATGAGTCCCGAGGAGCGCATCAAGAAGCTGCGTGAGTTGCAGGAAGAGCTTGTCAGGCTGCGTCTAAAGGCTGCTATGGGTACGCTTGACAACCCAGGCGCTATTCGGGCGATACGAAAGACTATCGCCAGGATACTAACTGTTATGCGCGAGGAGGAGTTAGGCATCTCGAGACAGCCCAAGAAGTAGAGGATGTTTTACTTTGAGGCGTACACCCTGGAACATTTTCTTCCATGTGCTCGTTGGGCTTGAAGTTTGCGTCCTATCTCATCCTGATCCAGCGATGGTTGGGCGTTGTGGAGTTGTGATTGATGAGACTGCACGCACGCTAGTGTTGCGCGATAAGAGTGGCAAGGTCTTTCGTGTAACTAAGCGTGATGCTATCTTCGAATTTAGGGTTGGCCGAGTGTCGGTTATTGCGGAGGGTGAGCTTATAGTAGGGCGTGTGGAAGAGCGGCTCAAGAGGCTCGAAAAGGGTAGGGGGTTGGTGGTCAGGTATGTCCTACGTGAAGGACGTTGGTATACCCGGGTTGAAGCCCCCGGAGAGAACGTGTAACGACAAGAAGTGTCCATGGCATGGCCGGGTGAGAGTGAGAGGGCTCATACTCAAGGGTGTGGTCGTCAAAGCCAAGATGAAGAACACTGTTGTGGTTGAGCGTGAGTATCTCTACTATGACAGGAAGTATAGAAGGTATGAGAGGAGAACGAGTAGAATACACGCTCATAATCCACCCTGCATTAACGCTAAGGAGGGCGACATAGTGGTTATCGGCGAGACCAGGCCCCTGGCAAAGACTGTACACTTTGTTGTGCTAGCGGTCGTTGGGCGTAAGCCGCTACACGTAAAGTGAAGAGTTTGGTCGGCCAAGGCGGGGAGGGTGTACCATGGTCAAGGCTGTTACTGTTGGTTCGCGTAGGAGCGTCAACCCAGGTGTGCAGGTAGGCAGCTATGTCAAGGTGGCTGACAACAGCGGCGCCAAGGAGGTCATGATAATCGGTGTCATTGGTTACAAGGGCAGGCTTAGGAGGATCCCATGGGCCGGCGTGGGTGACATGGTAGTTGTTACTGTGAAGAAAGGTACACCAGAGATGAGGAAGCAGGTCGTAAAGGCTGTCGTCATTAGACAGAGGAGGCCCTACCGCCGCCCGGATGGCACTTGGGTGGCATTCGAGGACAACGCAGTTGTCATAGTCTCGCCTGATGGTACGCCAAAGGGTAGCGAGATACACGGCCCCGTTGCTAGAGAGGCTGCCGAGCGCTGGCCAAGAATAGCCAATATAGCCAGCATCATAGTCTAACCTCTTGTGTTTTACAAGCGTCAACTCGCGTTTTGTGGTGCAATTCCTCCGGCCTGGTTATCTTAAAAGAGGGTGTGTGCTGGGCCCAGCTCCTCGGGGTTTAGGTTGCGGTGGGTGAAGTCGAAGCAGCCAAAGAAGCAGAGGCGCGCTTACTTTAACGCGCCGTTGCACAAGAGGCAGAAGATGATGGCTGCTCCTCTGAGTCCAGAGCTACGCAAGGAGCTTGGTATACGTAACTTGCCGGTGCGTGTGGGCGACGAGGTAGTGATAATGAGGGGTATGTTTGCTGGGCACCGTGGCAAGGTTATGAAGGTTGATTTGAAGAGAATGAGGATCTACGTGCAGGGTGCGACCATCAAGAACTCTAGGGGCGAGGAGAGGTTCTACCCGATACACCCCTCGAACGTCATGATAGTGAAGCTTGACCTTAGTGACCCAAGGCGTAAGGAGATAATCGAGAGGAAGCGGAAGGCTCGTGAGGAGTTCCTAGCCATAATAAAGGCGGGTAAGGAGCAGAGCACGAGCGGGGTGGAGAAGAGTGGCTAGAATGGGTGGACGTAGGCATCTGAAGACGCTTGCTGCTCCAAAGTTCTGGCCAGTAAGAGAGCGTGCTGGCGTATTCACTGTAAAGCCCAGGCCAGGCCCACACCCGCTACACCGCTGTATACCGCTACTAGTGCTCGTGAGGGACGTGCTGGGCTATGCTAAGACGGCGAGAGAGGCGCGTAAGATAATCGCTGAGGGCCACTTCAAGGTTGATGGTAGGGTCCGGAGGGACTACAAGTTCCCTGTAGGCTTCATGGATGTAGTGGAGGTCGTGGACACGGGAGAGAAGTACCGCATACTGCCATACCCGACGAGGTTCTTCATACTACACCCGATTAGTGATGAAGAGGCGAAGGTCAAGCTATGCAGGATAGAGGACAAGTCTACTGTCAAGGGCGGTCATGTGCAGCTACACTGCCATGATGGTAGGAACGTGTTGATACGTGTCTCTGACCCGACGCGTGCTGACGAGGCCAAGCCATACCGGACACTAGGCACGTTGAAGATAACCATACCGGGTCAGGAGATACTCGACTATGTACCGCTAGAAGTTGGCAACCTCGCTATAGTCTTCGGTGGTCGCAACGTCGGTCGCGTAGGTAAGATAGTCGAGATTCAGCGTGGCATGGGTAGGAAGAGGAGTATAGTGACGCTAGAAGACGCGCGCGGCGAGAAATTCCAGACCAGCCTTGACTACGTCTTCGTTATAGGTAAGGGGGATGAGCCGCTCATCTCCCTACCGGAGGGTGCATGGAAATGAGCCTCCCGCTCCCGCTCACACCTGAACAGATAAGGACGATAAAGGAGCGCTGGGAGAGCAACCCAATGATAAAGCCGTTCATTGCAAAGGTGACTGTCAACATTGGCGTTGGTGAGTCTGGTGAGAGGCTCTACAAGGCTGCTAAGGTGCTCGAGGAGATAACCGGTCAGAAACCCGTATTCCGCAGAGCGAAGAAGACCATCAAGGACTTTGGCGTTAAGAAAGGCGAGAACATAGCAGTAATGGTGACGCTCCGTAGAGAAAAAGCCATAGAGTTCCTCAAGAAGGCATTCGAGGCCATCGGTTACAAGCTAAAGGCTAGCCAGTTCGACCAGTTTGGCAATGTGAGCTTCGGCATAAAGGAGCACATACTGATACCAGGTACCAGGTACGACCCAGAGATAGGCATCTTCGGCATGGACGTCGCCATAACCATAGAGAGGCCTGGCTATAGGATAACGAGGCGGAGACGATGCCGCAAGAAGAGAATACCGCTGCGTCACCGCGTAACTCCCGAGGAAGCAATGT
The DNA here is from genome assembly GCF_000223395.1 of Pyrolobus fumarii 1A. Taxonomy (GTDB): domain Archaea; phylum Thermoproteota; class Thermoprotei_A; order Sulfolobales; family Pyrodictiaceae; genus Pyrolobus; species Pyrolobus fumarii. The sequence goes on from NC_015931.1 coordinate 1,565,017, forward strand.
TGCTACTCCACGAGATGTTCGGCGTGAAGATAGAGTGAAGCTGGTAAAAACCCCATGGTGTAGAGGCTGGTGGAGGGGAGGAGCTAATGGGGAAGTACAGGCCGCCTCGTGTCCGTAAGTATGGGCGTGGTGCAATCAAGTGTCAGAGGTGTGGTAGCCACGACGCTATTATCAGAAAGTATGGCATCTACCTTTGTCGTCAATGTTTCCGCGAGCTTGCAGTCTCATTAGGCTTTAGGAAGTATAGCTAGGGGGTGAGACGCGATGGTCATGCTAGACCCACTAGCTAACGCACTCGCAACGATATACAACAACGAGATGAGGGCTAAGCCAGAGGCGCTCATCTGGCCAGCTTCAAAGCTAATCATGAACGTGCTACGTGTGATGCAGAGAGAGGGTTACATCGGCGAGTTCGAGTACATAGACGATGGGCGTTGGGGTAAGATACGCGTACGCCTACTAGGCAGAATTAACAAGTGTGGTGTCATCAAGCCGCGCTTCCCAGTCAAGTATAGGGATCTAGAGCGTATGCCCGACTGGCTACGCAAGTACCTACCAAGCAAGGACGTAGGAATACTAATCATCTCGACACCTAAGGGAGTGATGAGCCACCGCGAGGCTCTACAGCAAAGGCTAGGTGGCGTCCTGCTAGCCTATGTCTACTAAACCCGAGACGTGTTTCTTTCAGTTCTGTTTGTCGCCTCGAATACAATCTCGGTTTGAGGCTCGTCTCTAAGCGTGCTAGCCCGCTTCTTGCATGTTACATACTTGTAGGCACTATCTCGCGAAACGTGGATTACGATCTTATGGTCTGGCGGCGACTTGTATATTGCGTGTAACGTTCTGATTCTCTTCAGGGAGGTTTTCTGGCTTGTACCTGGTCGTTGCTGTCGAACCTCTAGGTCTCGAGGAGAGTAAGGTACGTAAGATATTCGAAGAAACCCTTGGGCGATACGCAAAGCTAGTGCTATACGACGCTCCACCAGCGGATCAAGGGGAGCTCTTCAAAAGGATAAAAGACGCCGATATCGTTGTTACAGTCTCGTATCCCATCAGTGGCGAGGTTATCAGGAAATCCGAGAAGCTTAAAATGATCGCTGTTAGCTTTACGGGCTACGACCACGTTGATATTGAGGCTGCAAAAGAGCGCGGTATAGTAGTGTCTAATGTTCCCGGCTATGCAACGGATTCCGTAGCCGAACTCGTCTTTGGTCTCGTGATCGTGGCAGCTAGGCGTGTAATCCAGGCTGATCGTGTAATGCGTACTGGTGGATGGAGGACCCCAGAACTGCTTGGGACTGAGCTCCGAGGAAAAACAATCGGAATAGTAGGTTTCGGTGCTATTGGAAGAAGAGTTGCGGAACTAGCAAAGGCCTTCGGTATGGACATTCTCGTTTATGACCGTAGTCCCTGGAAGGAGGAGAAGAAAAAGAAAGCTGAAGAGGTAGGAGCCAGGTTTGTGTCCCTTGATGAGCTAATGCGCAAGTCGGATATAGTGACAGTACACGTCCCACTGACTAGTGAGACGCGACACATGATACGCTATGAGCACCTTAGGCTTCTCAAGCCGGGAGCCATTCTTGTCAATGTGGCGCGGGGAGCGGTTATCAAAGAGGATGATCTGGTAAGGTTCCTGAAGGAACGAAAGGATGTCACAGCGTGCCTAGATGTATATAGTGTTGAGCCTCTACCCCCAGACCACGAGCTACGCAAACTTGAGAATGTGATACTCACGCCGCACATAGGCTTCTATACCAAGGAGGCTCTTGAAAGAAGAACGCGTGTCACTTTCGAGAACATAAAGGCGTTCATCGAGGGAAGACCCCAAAACAGAGTCGCATAGCGCGCGAATAGTGTAGTGCATGGCGCCTGGCTCGTTTCTGGGTACCTGACGATAGTGTTTTTCTACGTCTTCTAAATGCCGTAGTCCACTAGAGTTGAAGCCATCCGGTGTGGCTTGGAGTCTTGCCATGGCTCCTAGTCACAGCGCGCCGGTTATTTAAGAGGTGTGTGGATGCGGTGGCTTGGGGTGCACTATAGTGGCCAAGGCAGTGTACGTTGCCGAAGAAGTGCCTATCCCGGAGGGTGTCGAGGTAAAAATTGAGGGTAAGAAGGTGACCGTCAAGGGACCAAAGGGCGAGCTGACACGCGACTTTAGCCACGCCAAGGGTATAATCATAAGTGTTGTAGAGGAGGATGGCAAGAAGAAAGTGCGTATAGAGGCGTTCTTTGCCAACCGCAGGAAGAAGGCGCTTGTCGGTACGATAGCGTCTCACATAGAGAACATGATAACGGGTGTGACCAAGGGCTTCAGGTACAAGATGAAGATAGTGTTCAGCCACTTCCCTGTGACTGTAAAGGTTGACGAGAAGAACAAGGTTATTTACATTGAGAACTTCCTTGGTGAGAAAGCGCCACGCGTAGCTAAGATACATGGTAACGTTAAGGTGCGCGTCCAAGGCGAAGATGTGATCATAGAGGGTATCGATATTGAGGAGGTTGGGCAGACGGCAGCAAACATTGAGCAGGCTACTAAGGTTAAAGGGTTCGACCGCCGCGTGTTCATGGACGGGATTTACATCTACGAGAGGGGGGTGGCTGAGTAATGAGTGAGGCGGAGCTACGCAAGCAGATAGAAGAGTTGATGCGTAAGCGTGAAGAGATACTACGCGCCAAGAGGAGTGGCCCACTAGCGAGGATGGTTGAGCTACGCAAGAGGCTCAAGTCGAAGAAGCCGCTATTCCTAAGGCACCAGTGGTGGAAGTTCTGGAAGTTCTACCACCAGTGGGCCTGGAGGAAGCCTAAGGGTATTGACAACAAGATGAGGCTGAGGCTAAAGGGCTACCCGCCGATAGTGGAAGTCGGTTATGGCAGTCCTGCCGCTGTGCGCGGACTACACCCGACTGGCCTAGAGCCCGCCATAGTCCATAACGTCAAGGAGCTTGACTCTCTCGACCCAAGCCGCCACATCATATACGTGGCGCACACGGTGGGGCTAAGGAAAAAGCTCCAGATTGTGGAGGAGGCGCGTAAACGGGGCTTCCGGGTAGCAAACGCGTGAGGTGATGGATGAGATGCCCACCCCTGACCTTACCCTACAGAAGAGGCTAGCAGCAGAGATTCTAGGCGTAGGTGTGTCGAGAATCTGGATCGACCCTAAGCAGGTTGACAGGGTAGCCGAGGCTATAACTAGGGAAGACGTCAAGCGGCTGATCAAAGAGGGTGTCATTCAGGTCAAGCCTGTGAAGGGCAACAGCCGTGAGAGGTGGAGGAAGCGCCACGAGCAAAGGAAGAAGGGTAGGAGGCGTGGCCCGGGCAGAAGGAAAGGCGATGCTAGCGCTAGGCGCGACCCGAAGGAGGAGTGGATGAACAGGATACGCAAGATACGCCGCTACCTACGCTGGCTACGCGACCACGGCATTATCGATAGGAGAACATATCGCAGACTATACATGTTGGCTAAGGGTGGTGCATTCCACAGCTTGAACCACCTCAAGACCTACTTAAAGGAGCAGGGCATAGTCCAGAACCCACCGTAAGCACGGCTAGCATATCGTGGTGTTTTCGCCACTTTTACTCGTTTTGTTTTGCCGTCGTAATCCGCATCTACATGTTTTGTGATATGTGATGTGTATCGCTCATCGCCTCTTGTAGAATTGTTTGCACTGGTGCAGAGAATCGGCTCGAGCCCGCCGGTTAACGATGATGTAGTTAAGGGGCGGTGGTGTGGGTGGCGGTGTTAGTAACGAGTACGGGGCCGCTCGCCTTTATAGGGGCTTTTGTGAGCCGCGGCTACGGGGTAGTTCATTGGCGAGGGGTCCACGCTACAAGGTGCCGAGGCGCAGGAGGCGCGAAGGTAAGACTAACTATTACAAGAGGTATGTGATGATACTCTCTGGTCACCCGAGGTTTGTGGTGCGCAAGACTAACAAGTACATCTGGGTAATGGTTGTCAAGGCTAAGCCCGAGGGCGACATCACTGTTGCTGCAGCCCATAGCCGTGAGCTTGTCAAGAAGTATGGTTGGAAGGGTGGCACTAAGAACGTGCCAGCTGCCTATCTCACTGGTCTCCTAGCTGCACTACGTGCATTGAAGGCTGGGATTCGCTATGCTGCACCCGATATTGGTCTGCACAGGCCCACGCGTGGTGCGAAGGTGTTTGCAGCGATAAAGGCGGCTAACGATGTTGGCCTGGAAGTGCCGATGAGCCCGGAGGTGGCTCCTAGCGAGGAAAGGATACGAGGTGAGCACATAGCGAAGTATGCTGAGATGCTCGAGACGAGTAATCCTGAGCTCTTCGAGAGGAGGTTTAGCATGTACCTAAAGGCTGGTCTAAACCCGAAGGACCTACCTAAACACTTTGAGGAGGTTAAGACGCGCATCCTAGAGGATTATAAGGATGTGTTGGCGGCGGTGAAGGCCGGGGGTGGTGTAGAAGGTGGCGGCGAGTCAAATTGACCTTGAGGCTGAGTGGAAGCCTAGGACGTACGTAGGGAGGATGGTAAAGGAGGGTAAGATCAAAAGCATCTACGAGATATTCGAGAAGAACCTGCCGATACTAGAGCCGGAGATAGTAGACTGGCTAGTGCCGGACCTCAAGCACGAGACTGTAGACGTTGGTATAGTCCAGAAGATGACTGACGCTGGCCGTGTCTCTAGGTTCCGTGTCGTAGTTGTCGTCGGGAACGAGGATGGACTTGTTGGCGTGGGCCAGGGTAAGGCGAAGCAGCTGCGCGTCGCAATTGAGAAGGCACTTAGAAACGCCAAGCTCAACATCATCCCGGTTAGGCGTGGATGCGGTAGCTGGGAGTGCATGTGCGGCGAGCCGCACAGTGTACCCTTCACTGTCCGTGGCAAGAGCGGCAGCGTCGTGGTTGTCCTAAAGCCCGCGCCAAAGGGTACAGGGCTTGTCGCTGGCGAGGCCGCAAAGGTGGTGTTGAGGATGGCGGGCATCCGTGACGTGTGGACGTTCACTAAGGGTGAGACTAGAACGACGATAAACTTCGTCAAAGCAACGTACAACGCTCTTAAGCAGACCTATCAGTTCGTGACTCCAGCAGACTGGGTGAACGTCCAGTAGGGGGGTGTAGGTCATGTCGATGCAGGCTGAGACGGGCACGGTAGCGGGGCGCCAGGTTAAGCTCTACGCGATAATCAGGATTAGGGGGCGTGTAGGCGTACCACCTGATGTAAGAAAGACCCTCGAGAATCTAAGGCTCCATAGAAAGTTCCACCTGGTACTCTACCCGTCCATATTGCCAGGCATCGATGGTATGCTACAAAAGGTGAAGGACTGGGTCACCTGGGGCGAGATTGACAGGGAGACGCTCATAGAGCTTCTTAGGAAGAGGGGGCGCGTGCCTGGCGACAAACCATTGACCGACGAGTATGTGCGCGAGAAGCTAGGGCTCAGCGGCATCGAGGAACTTGCTGATAAGTTACTACGCGCTGAGATAATGTTGCACAAGCTGTATGACAAGAAGAGGCATGTGTGGATAATCAAGCCTGTATTCCGTCTACACCCGCCGCGCGGCGGCTTCAAGGGTAGCATAAAGAAGCCTTATGGTGCTGGTGGCGAGCTAGGTTACCGCGGCTACGCTATAAACGAGCTTATTAGGCGTATGTTGTAAGGCGCGTGTAGCCGCGGGGTGCATGGTTATGGTCGTGCGTAGGAGGAAGAAGAGTAGGAAGCTTCGTGGCAGAACCAGGAGCATGGGTTGGGGTAGGATAGGCCAGCATCGTGGCAGCGGTGCTAGGGGTGGCTTCGGTGCAGCTGGTATGCACAAGCACATGTGGACCTGGGTTGTCAAGTACGCGCCAACCTGGTTCGGTAAGCATGGTTTCAACAGGCCACCAGAGCTGGTAGCACAGCCTCGCGAGATAAACGTGGGCGAGCTTGACGAGCTGGTGGACAAGTTGCTCCGTGAAGGTCTAGCTAGGGAGGAGAATGGCAAGATCGTTGTAAACCTAGCCGAGCTAGGGTACAACACTCTGCTCGGTAAGGGTAAGGTGAGCCGCCCGCTCCGTGTTATAGTGCCACGCGCGACTGAAAAGGCCATAGAGAAGATCAAGGCAGCCGGCGGTGAGGTGGTTATCCTAGGCGAGGGGGAGGAGGGCGCCTAAAGGACACCCTTTTTACCTTTAGCGGTTTGTCGGCCGTGCGGGGAAAGTATTGCCTGGTGCGCTTGAGGTTCTCGCAGCGATATCGCGGTTCATACCTGCGGTTGAGCGGCCTGCCCGTCGCCCATCATTGCCCATGAGGCTGCTTGTAACGTTCATAGTGCTCATACTCTATTATGTTATGACGGTAGTGCCTCTCTACGGCGTGACGCCTGGTCCAGAAACCGGAGGCCTACTCCTAGCAGAGATAATCCTAGGTATGAGCTTCGGTACACTAGCAACGCTGGGTATAGGCCCTATCGTCACGGCAGGTCTAGTGCTTGAGGTTCTAGTGGGCACCGGGCTACTCAAGCTTGACCTGACCAACCCGCGTGACCGTAGAATCTACATGGGTGCGCAGAAGACGCTCGCACTGATATTCGCGGCCTTCGAGGCTCTAGCGTATGCGGCGGGTTGTGCATTCTGGGTGGTGCAGGGTGTGTGCGCGGCGGACCTAGCGACCAGACTGCTAATAGTGCCGCAGCTGGTGTTCGCAACGCTAGTGATAATCTGGTTTGACGAGATGTTGCAGAGAGGCTGGGGTATCGGCTCAGCGCTCAGCCTCTTCATACTTGCAGGTGTCGCAAAGAGCATCGTGTTGAGGATACTATCCCCGGATGTAGGAGTCATCCCCTACATTATAGCGACGGGTGACATCCTAGGTGCGCTGGTGAGGCGTCCACCCTACGCCGATCTAGTCGGACTTGTAGCCACCTTCGTACTGATAGCAATCATCGCTTACATGCAGTTGATGCGCGTCGAGATACCGGTGACGGGGCCAAGGCTTCGTGGAATTAAGACTAGGATTCCACTAAACTTCATCTATGTAACCAACATTCCGATACTACTCGTTGCGATAGTCGTTGCAGACCTAGGCGTCTTTGCGCGGATGGCTGCTGGTCTAGGTGCGGTACACATCGCTGAAGCGATAAACGTGTTGCACTACTATGTCTCGACGCCGCGCGGCCTCGTGGAGCTTGTGAGTGACCCGGTGCGTGCTGCTACGAGTGCAGCAGCCTGGATACTACTCTCGATATTCTTCGGTAAGCTGTGGGTCGAGCTTGCAGGCCTGAGTCCATCAAAGCAGGCAGAGAACCTCATCAGGTCTGGCTTTGAGATACCTGGCCTACGGCGCAACAAGAAGATACTAGAGAGCATCCTAGCGCGTTACATCTATCCGCTAACGCTGCTAAGCAGCATAATAGTAGGCCTACTAGCAGTAATCGCCGACTTCCTAGGCGCGTATGGTACTGGCTCTGGTCTGCTACTGGCGACAGGTATAGCGATTAACTTCTACCAGCTGCTGGTATACGAGAGGACACTGGAAATGTACCCACTGCTACGTCGCCTGCTCGGCGAGTAACGCTTTTCTCGCGGTCCTCCCCGTGAACCGCGGGGTGCTTGAAGGATGGTGGCTCTTCGTAACCCCTTCACAACAGTCATTGTCACCGGCGTGCCGGGCGTAGGCAAGACCACCGTGCTCGGCAAACTAGTTGAGATGGCTGCTGCGGAGGGCTTGAAACTCAAGCTGGTGAACTTTGGCGACTATATGTTCCGCGTTGCCAGCGAGAAGGGTCTCGTTAAGCACCGTGACGAGATCCGTAAGCTTCAGTTGCAAGTCCAGCTCGAGCTGCAGAAGTGGGCTGCTGAGGCAATAATCTCGGACGCGAAAAAGGAGCTTGGACAGGGAGGCGTATTGATAGTAGACACTCACGCCGTGATAAAGACCAGTAGTGGCTACTGGCCCGGTCTACCAAAGCACGTGATAGAGGTGTTGAAACCAGATAGTATTGTAGTCATAGAGGCGAATCCTGAGCTGATAATCGCGAGGCGCCAGAGGGACAAGGGTAGGTACCGCGAGGATATGGGCGGTGTGGAGGAGCTAAGAGAGCTTATGAGCATGGCCAGGACTGCAGCAATGGCTAGCGCGGTTCTAACAGCCAGTAGCGTGTTCATAGTCGAGAACCCGGAGGGGAAGCCCGAGGAAGCCGCCCAGCGTATACTAGAGTTGATACGCATGCTACGGTGAAACCTTGAACATCGAGCCTATCCTACTCATGTTCTTCTCTTTTAGTGTCGCTACTTTCTTCCTTTACATAGCAGAGCGGCTACTATGGAGTATCCACGATCCTCTTCGGTTTCTTGAGGCTCTAGCAGCTCTGGATGAGAGTGGCGAGAGGCTCATACGCCTACGGGGAGCTAAGAGTAGGAGAGCGGCGAGGAAAGCTGCGCTGCTGGATGCTAGACTTGCCTATTACCGCTCCTATCTCTTCCGCGTCTCCATGCTGAGAGGCATGTTGTATGTGGCGGCGTACCTCGCGGCTAGTGGCGTAGCATTGGTATTCTTCCCTCGCCTATACCCAGCTCCAGTGCCAATACCGATGTTTACTATCGTAGAGGACGGGCGTGCATGGTACGCTGCGCCTCAAGCAGTTCTACTCTCGCTGCTCGCGCTGGTCTTCGTGTTCATGGGTCCGCCGCGGTTAAGAACCGTCGCTAGCTCCAGAGCCGGGTAGCGGGGGCGGTAGGATGCCCAGGCCGGGTCTGCGCACACGCTCCAAGAGGAGGGTGTATGTCAGGCTGCCTGGCGGCGAAACAGTGGTACACTATGAGCCTCGCAGGCCTGGGCCAGCGCGCTGCGGGCTCTGCGGTAGGCCTCTAAACGGTGTACCAAGGCTAAGGCCGTCTGAGCTTAGGAAGCTTCCACTCAGCCAGAAGAGACCGGAGAGAATGTTTGGTGGTGTGCTCTGCCACGCATGCCTCGAGAGGATCCTTAAAGCTACCATAAGGTCGACGATAATCAAGCAGCTTGAAGAGCTTAAGGCACGGAGGCAGAGCCAGGGCTAGACATGGGTGTAGACAGGTTTGGCTTCGCGAAGGGGCCCAGTTATCGCTGTCAGCGGGCCCCCTGGCAGCGGTAAGACAACCTACGCGCGTAGGCTCGCCGAGGACCTAGGCCTAGAGTTCTATTCGGCTGGCATGTTCTTCCGGGAGCTCGCAAAGAAACGCGGCTTGACACTGTTGGAGCTCAACCAGCTTGCCGCTAAAGACCCAAGCATAGATCTTGAGATTGACAGGATGACTTACGAGGTTGGGCTTCGTGGTAACGTGGTTGTAGAGGGCCATCTAGTGGCATGGGTGTTGCGCGACATAGCTGACGTCAAGATATACGTCACTGCGCCGCTCGACGTGCGGGTTAATAGAATAGCGGCTAGAGATGGTGTCGATGTTAGCGTCGCCCTTCGCGAGACTATTGAGCGCGAGAACGTGCACCGACGCCGCTTCTTAGCATACTATGGCATTGATATTAACGATCTCTCTATATTCGACTTGGTTGTTGATACCTCGAAACTCGGCATAGAGGAGGTGTACCGAGTTATACGAGAGTTTGTCACGCTCGTCTTGTCCCGTAGTAGATAAAAAGGCTTGATAGCTTGCATGGTGCGCAACTGGGAGGCCAGGTATGCCCGCGATTGAGGTTGGCAGGATCTGTGTCAAGCTACGTGGCCGCGAGGCTGGCAGGAAGTGCGTGATAGTGGACATAATTGACGAGAACTTTGTGCTGATCACTGGCCCTAAGGACGTGAGTGGCGTTAAGAGGAGGAGATGCAATATAAACCATATTGAGGTCCTCCCCGAAAAGATTGACATAAAGCCTGGTGCCAGCGACGAGGAGGTCAAAAAGGCGCTAGAAGAGGCTGGGTTACTAGAGTTCATGAAAGAGCGTGTAAAGGTCCAGATGAAGCCAAGTCTGCTCTTCTAACAGAGTTAGGCTTCTATCCGGAAGCACGCGTCTCTACACTCTAGTTGATGTTTGAATGCCTCCTCGAGTGTCGCGAACCTAGCTCCGCATCTAGTACAGACCAGTAGCAGTGGTTTGCGAGGTACACCAGGTAGCCTAGGTGGCGGCATATACGGTGTGATGTCGCGTCCTGGAGGTGTGCCCGGCCTGAATATCTCGCCCGTGGCTAGACACCCCTACATTAAACCCGATGTAACTCACGCTTATACTGGTGGCTCTCTCGCAGTAGCAGGGGGTGTCTAGTTGAGCTCCGAGCTGACAAAGCAAGGACTGGAGTTTATAAGACGGCTCGACGAGTTTGCAGGGTTAAAGAGCGAGTGGATAGTGAAGGCTGAGGAAGACACGAGCCCCGATTATGGCACTCCACCCTGGGCTAGGCCGATAGAAGAGCATATCAGGAAGGGCGTTGTGCCCCTTGATAAGCCGCCGGGGCCTACTAGTCACGAGGTTGTAGCGTGGATCAAGAGGATGTTTGGGCTCAGCAAGGCTGGGCATGGTGGTACGCTCGACCCCAAAGTTACTGGAGTGCTGCCCGTGGCTCTCGAGGAAGCGACGAAGATCATCGGAATGGTTGTGCATACCCCCAAGGAGTACATCTGTGTGATGCAGCTGCACGAGCCAGTAGAGGAGAAGAAGCTTCTTGAGGCGATAAAGGTGTTTACGAGTACAATCTACCAGAGGCCACCGCTGCGCAGTAGCGTGAAGAGGAGCCTACGCACCAAAACGATATACGAGATAGAGCTTCTCGAGTATACCGGCCGCTATGCTCTGATGAGAGTGTTGTGTGACCCCGGCACTTACATGAGGAAACTTTGCCACGACATAGGCCTCTATCTCGGCGTAGGTGCTCACATGAGAGAGCTTCGCAGAACAAAGAGCGGGCCTTTCCGCGAAGCCTATGGTCTCGTAAAGCTTCAGGATCTAAGTGAGGCTCTCTACAGATGGAAACAGGAGGGTAAGGACGACTTATTGCGAAAGTACATTCTCCCAATGGAATACGCTGTTGCCCATCTGAAGAAGGTGGTTATCCGCGACTCGGCGGTTGACGCTATAGCGCATGGAGCGCATCTGGCTGTACCGGGTATTGCGAGGCTGCACGCCGACATAAAGAAGGGCGATGTTGTGGCAATCTTCACGCTCAAGGGCGAGCTTGTTGCTCTTGCTAAGGCGGAGATGGATGCTGAGCAGATAGCAAAGGCCCAGAAAGGCATAGCGTTTCGCACGATGCGTGTAATAATGAAGCCCGGCGTCTATCCACGCATGTGGAAGAAGAAGAGTGAGGGTGAGAGTGGCGAAGCTAAGAGTGAGGGTAAAGAAAGAGAAAGGGGTAAGAGGAGGCCGAAGCCCGCGAGGAGGAGGCGTAGAGGCTCTTAGCGTTAAAACTGGTCCTCTCTCCCGGATAGTGCTCGAGTGCATGTGGCATGCGCAGCGGGAAGCTCGTTGGCGTGTTGTTGGCGTCACTGGCGCCGATACTATGGGCTACCAATGTTGTCGCATCGCGAGTGATCGTAACGAAGGGTTTGCATCCGTTCGTACTCACGGCTATAAGGTGGCTCATAGCCGGTATGCTCCTCTACGCGTACAGCTATACCAAGTTTGGAGTCGTAAGGTTGACGCGCCACATCTTCATTGCTGGCCTGCTTGGTATAACGCTGTTTAGCGATCTACTATACGCGGCGCTCTTCTTCGCCCCAGCTGCGCTAGTGGGGCTGATCATAGGACTTGTGCCTGCTGTGACGCTGATACTAGCTTGGGTGTTTGGTATTGAGAGGTTGGACTCTTTGCTATGGTTGGCTGGGTTGCTGGGGTTCGCTGGTGTAGCTCTCATCGAGTATGAGAGTATTGTAGGCGGGTTAGGTAGTAGCGTATGGCTGGGTGCCCTCCTTGCTTTAGCGAGCGTGTTTGCTTGGGCCCTCTACACGTTCGAGTCTAAGAAGCTGGTAGCGAAGGCTTATCCTCTGGCATTTCTAGCAGTAAGCACGTTGAGCGTAGCTCCGGTGAACTTCTTCATAGCTTTGCCCTTTCTCTCCTCCTCTCTAGGAGCCCTAGGGGACCCGCTGGTGGTGTTGCTCATCCTATACGTGGCGGTTGTCCCGGGTTTCATAGCGTATCTCGTGTGGTTAACAGCTGTGCGTGTGCTAGGAGCCTCTGCAACGAACATCTACGTTAATCTCCTTCCGCTCGCTGCACTAGTACTCTCGATTGTCTTGCTAGGTGAACGCCTCACAACGCTTCAAGCTGTGGGCGCTGCATTGATACTTATGAGCGCCTTCCTAGCGGCTGTCCGCGAGGCACGTCTTGTGCAAGTGGCGCAACAGTTACAGAAAAGCAGGCGGTTAACCGGGACGGGTCAATAGGGAAGAGTGATGAGCCACTACTATCGGCCGGGGAGGCGCCGCTATAGAGGAGTGTGGGTAGTTGCGGATACGCTTCGTGGCGTTACAGTGGAGTTCAGAGTATCTGGTGACGTATTCTCTGCTGACGAGATAGACGAGGGTACTAGACTCCTCGTGGAGAATGCGAGGGTGCCCGAGGAGGGTACGGTACTAGACCTGGGTTGCGGGTATGGCGTAATTGGGATAACATTGGCAAAAGCGTATCCTAGGCTCCGCGTCTACATGGTTGATGTCAACCCGCGAGCCGTGGAGCTTGCACGCGTGAACGCCAAGCATAACGGAGTTGCAGACCGGGTAGTCGTATTGCATGGCGACCTCTACGAGCCTGTGAAGGGCCACCGCTTCGACGCTATAATCACTAACCCGCCGCTAGCAGCAGGCATGGATGTAGTAGAGCGCATAGTGCGGGAAGCCCCTGAGCACCTAAACCAGGGTGGCAGCCTCCAGATGGTGTTGAAGAAGGGTGCCGATAGGATAGCGCGGGTCATGGACGAGGTGTTTGGGAGCCACGAGGTTCTACTTAGGAAGAAGGGCTATACGATACTCATGGCTGTTAAGCGCTAGGCAGTGATGTGACTGGTCCCACCATCAGAGCCGTGCGGCGGTGAAGACTCCGGCAGGAGCTGAGCCTCGAATCAATACCCGTCCCGCAACTGGGTGTAAATTGTAAGCTTCTCGTAGGTCGTGATTGGGATAAGGCATGTATTAGGTAAAATTGGGCATTACTGCGGCGTTACATCATGCTGTGGCCCGATACTCTCATCGTTGTGTAATAATTGTCTTGGGGCAACGTAGTGTTGCTCCACGTGACGCGCTACACGCCATCATATGGAAGCGCGCAAGCACGCTATTCTTCCTTGCAAGATCCTCGAGATATCTGACCTTCCACTCGGGTGGCTGCCAGCGCCTCTTGCGCTCTTCGAGTTCTTCTGTATCAACTAGCAGCTCTAGCCTCCCCGTCTCAACGTCGATGAGTATCTCGTCGCCGTCCTTGACGAGTGCTATTGGGCCGCCCACTATAGCCTCCGGGCTCACGTGGCCAATCATCAATCCTCTAGTTGCGCCACTGAATCTCCCGTCTGTGACCATAGCCACGTGGGGGCCTAGTCCTGCACCGACAACAGCAGCGGTCACCTGGAGCATTTCTCTCATTCCAGGGCCGCCAGCCGGCCCCTCATAGCGTATGACTATCACATCGCCCTTCTCTATACGACCCTCTTGAACAGCCTTGATAGCCTCCTCCTCGCTATCGAAGACTCTCGCTGGACCCTGGAACCTAAGCTTCTCCACCTTTGCAAGTTTGACAACTGCGCCTTCGGGTGCTAGTGTACCTCTGAGCACACGCAGCGAGCCGGTGGGTGACAGGGGATTATCGCGGCTTCTCACCACCCTACCATCGGGCGGAGGAGCTTCTTCTACAACCTCCCTCCAAGTCCTACCGTCAGCCGTCATAACATCTAGGTTGAACACGCCAACCTCTGCCAGCACTCTCGCTATGGCCGGCACACCGCCAACAGCGTCAAGATCCTCTACGAAGTACTTACCACCAGGCTCTAGATCCGCTATCCAGGGTGTCTTCCTAGACACCTCGTCAAAGTCGCCAAGGTCTATGTCAACTTCTGCTTCTTCAGCTATTGCAAGTAGATGGAGAACGGCGTTGGTAGAACCTCCTGTGGCGACATCAACAGCGATAGCGTTTAGCATGGATTCTCTGGTTACAAGCTTGCGTGGTGTAAGCCACTTTTCAACGAGCTTCACGATCACTCTGCCAGCACGTCTAGCTGCATGGAGTCTCCGCGAGGATACTGCTGGTATGGTGGCGGTGCCAGGGAGAATGAAGCCAAGCGCCTCTCCCAGTATAGCCATTGTGTTGGCAGTGTAGAGACCAGCGCAGCTACCAGGACAGGGCAGCGCATGCAGCTCGACACGCTCCAGCTCCTGGTCACTTATCCTGCCAGCTATCCTAGCACCCACAGCCTCGAAAACGTGACCAACAGCCAGCCTTCGTCCGGAACGAGGCTCGATACCTGCAAGCATTGGGCCTATGTTGACAACAAGTGTCGGGATGTCCATCCTCAAGCCAGCCATAAAGGCGCCCGGCATCATCTTATCGCAAGCCGTGACGACGACAATACCATCGAGTCTGTGAGCCTCAGCTATAACTTCAATGGAGTCTGCGACGACTTCTCTAGAGACGAGGCTAAACCTCATGCCTTCGTGGCCCATGGCTATGCCGTCGCATACCCCGAGAGCGGCAAAGTGAACCGGTATACCTCCAGCCTCGGCTATGCCCTCAGCTACTGCAGCAGCTACCTTATCAGCGAGGACGTGGCCCGGCACTAGCGTCGAGGGTGTGGAAATAACGCCTATGAGTGGCTTATCGCTCTTCACTTGCTCCGGGTCGAGCCCGGCAGCATACAGCAGGCTACGGTGTGGTGCTCGGAGTACACCATCCCTTATTAGACTGCTACGCGGCTTGGCCACATCAAACCGCCCTCACAAACAACGAGAGAAGCCCCACGTAAAGACGGGAAGCCCCTAGGGAGACACAAACTACATAGGCGTTCTTGTTGTCCTCTCGGCTAGGAACTCCTCAACTATCTTGCGCACCAGGTCTTCAGTCACTCTCTTGGCGTAGGGTGCGACCTCCTTGACTCTCCTAAGCACATAGTCGACTAGGTCGGGTGTCGGGTCGTAACCTAGATGCTTAAGGACGTATTCGACGGCATGTTTGCCGCTATGGCGGCCTAGTACTATGCGCCTCTTCGCGCCAACGGCCTCCGGGGGTATCGGCTCGTAGGTTAACGGGTTGCTGAGTACACCGTGCACGTGTATCCCAGCTTCATGGGCAAAGGCATTGTCACCGACTATCGGCTTGTTCGGTGGTAGCTTGATACCGAACTTGGCGGCTACCAGCCTAGACACCTCGTATAGCTTTTCAAGGCGGATGTTCGTCTTTAGACCCATTTTGAAGTGGAGCGTAGCTACAACCTCTTCGAGGGCCGCGTTGCCCGCCCTCTCACCAAAACCGTTCACAGTAACCTGTACACCGTTAGCACCTCCCCTCACAGCGGCGATCGTGTTCGCAGTTGCCATCCCAAAATCGTTGTGGCAGTGAACATCTATGTTTACATTCGGCGGTAGTTTCGAGCGTATGTAGCGCACAAGATCCTCCATCTCCCACGGAAGCATTACGCCCACGGTATCTGGTATGTTTATGTACTTGGCTCCTGCCTCGATAACAGCACGGTATACTTGTGCGAGGAACTCACGGTCGCTGCGTGTAGCATCCTCGGCCGAGAAGAGGACTTCAACGCCATAACTCTTTGCGTACTCGACCGCCTCAACCGCCCTCTGAAGTACCTCCTCGCGCGTCATCCTTAGCTTGTACTTCATGTGGATGTCACTCGTTGCTATGAAAACATGTATCACGTGAGCCTCCGCCTCAGCAGCCATGTCAATGTCGCGTTTATTCGCTCTAGCAAGTCCAACCACCTTGGCGTGGCTAACCTCGCGAGCAGTGAAGAGTACGGACTTGAAATCTATGTCAGAGGATGCCGGGAACCCAGCCTCTATCAGATCTACACGCAGCTCATCAAGCGCCTTAGCTATCTCTATCTTGTCGTCCAGGCTTAGCTCTACACCAGCCATCTGCTCGCCATCGCGCAGTGTCGTGTCGAACACACGTATGCGCGCAACAATAAGCTCCGACCTCCAAACCGGCGGCCCACGGCGCTCCCACAAAATATATGGATTGCCTTAATGCGTTGATGCAAACGTGATATTAAGGGGTTAGTGCAGCGCCAGCGACACGCTGTGGGAAACGCGGGGGACTGGGAGATGGATTTGCGGGAAGTAGAGTGGTAGATCAGGTGGCAAAGACCCTACGCGAGATGGGAGCCACTGATGTCTTCGGCGTCACCGGCGGCAGCATAATGGCGTTCTATGACGCAATGGAGGTTGTAGGAGGCTTCAACATATACATGTTCCGTCACGAGCAGGGCGCCGCACATGCCGCCGACGCTTATGGCAGGGTGAAGAAGAGGCCAGCCATCGTGGCTGTCACCTCGGGTCCCGGCGCGACGAACATAGTCACGGGCGTCGCCAACGCGTATATGGATTCGTCGCCTGCCCTCTTCATAACAGGGCAGGTACCGACAACGGTCTTCGGGCGTGACGCGTTCCAAGAGACCGACATGGTTGGCGTTGTGGCACCGATAACCAAGTTCGTATACCAGATTAGGCGTCCAGAAGAAGCGGTTCCCGCCATAAAGACCGCTTATAAGCTAGCAATCATGGGTAGGCCGGGCCCCACTCTAGTCGACTTCCCGAGAGACGTGCAGCTAAGGCGTTGCGACTGTACTAGCGACGGCCTTCTTCCACTGAACTATGAGAAGTTCAAGGCTCCTGATCCAGACCCAAGGCTCATTGAGGAAGCTGCAAGGCTCCTACTGTCAGCTAGGCGCCCTGTGATACTCGTAGGGGGAGGAGTCTACTGGAGCGGTGCGTGGCCCGAAGTAATCGAGATTGCAGAGAGACTATGGGCTCCGATAGTCACGACACTAACCGGGAAGAACAGCGTCCCTGCAGATCACCCGCTAGTAATGGGTCCGGCAGGCATGCATGGTAGGGCGGAGGCCGATGCAGCACTAGCCAATGCCGATGTGATACTTGCGGTAGGCACCAGGTTCTCTGACAGGACTGTGGGCAGGTTCGAACCAGAGCTGAAAGAGAAAAAGATAATCCACATTGACATCGATCCAAGCGAGATAGGGAAGAACGTCAAGCCTGCAGTCGGCATAGTAGCTGATGCGAAGAAGGCTCTCCGGATGCTCATTGAGAAGCTCCCTGAGGTCGCTAGGAGAGACACGAAGTTCGTAGATTGGCTCCTATACATCAGGAGAAGGTATGAGGATGCTATGGAGAAGCTAGCTGAGAGGATGAAGCCCTTCGCGCCCTGGAAAGTCCTAAAGCTGCTACGGCGTATAGTGCCTCGTGACACGATAACAGCCACGGGTGTTGGTAGCCACCAGATGTGGTCAGAGATACACTGGGACGTCTACATACCAGGCACGTGGTTAACTTCAGCCGGTTTAGGTACGATGGGCTTCTGTGTCCCAGCTGCAATTGGTGCCAAGATAGCTGCGCCGGAGCGTACGGTGCTGTGCATAGACGGTGATGGGAGCTTCCAGATGACAATGAATAACCTTGCTCTTGTCCGTGACTATAATCTGCCAGCGATATTCGTGATATTCGATAACCGTGCATTAATGCTAGTCAAGCAGTGGCAGATCTTCCTCTACGAGAGGAGAATCGTTGCAACGCACTTCACGGAAAGACCCGACTTCGTGAAAGTAGCCGAGGCTTACGACATTGAGGGTGTGAGGCCAGCAGATTACCAGGAGCTCGAGAAGTGGGTAAGATGGGCCGTACGAAACAATGAGCCGCTGGTAGTGGACATAATGATAGACCGCGAGATGGATATTGTTTATCCGTGGGTGAAGCCCGGCGAGTGGCTCACAAACGCTCTTCTTCCACCTGGAATGGAGGACGTGAGCCTCGTGTATGAGGAGTGAGGGGTGAGAGTATGGAGCTCGCGAGGTACGTGCTAAGAGTGTCTGTCTTCGGCGGGATGGATGGGCTAATGAGAATAGTCAACATACTAAGGAGAGGCAAGGTGAGATATCGCAACCTAAAAGCGGAGTTTGACGGGACAAAGGTCGAGATAAGGATATGCCTTGAGGGTGTGAACGACGAGGTCAGATGGATAGCCTCGAAGCTAGAAAGGTTACCAGAGACGTATGTCGTGAAGGTTGAGCCTACACCAGAGGAGCTTAGAGAGGTCGAGGCGGCTACAACACCAGGGTAGGTCTTTTGCCGTGCCTCTCGCTTGCCCGGGCTTTCCTCCAAGCCTATTACTCGACGTTTGACGAGATCCTGCGGTTCTATGCTGTGCGTGGGCACAATCTAGCACTGCAGTTCAGACCGCCTCTTTTCGGCATGAGGCGGGTTGAGGACGCTCTACGCGAGGTACTCGTGCTTGTAGAATCTGGCGATGTGCTCGAGAGTGTTAGGTTGCTCGAGGATGTTGTGAAGAAGAGTAGTATTGTAAGGCGGGTGCAGGGAATTATCTTCGCGGCCATGGGGCTATTGCTGTCATTCATGGCACTCCTCATTGACGTATTCGTTGGGCTATCTTCTCTAGCAGCTTTGGTGGTTGTCGCTGCATGGCTGTATAACAGGGAGCCTAGTGTATGCAACGCTAGGCCGCCTTAGGGGCTAAGAGGTAATTCACGCGGCCGCCTGCAGGTAGCGAGAACTGGAGGCGTAGTGGTGAGTCCGTTGAGAACTCGATGCTTACAGTATCCGCGACCTTTGTTAGCGCCAAGACGTGCTTAAGGTAATCAATGCTGTAAGCCGCCTTAGATGGCTCGTCAACCTGGAAGTCGATAACTGCGGGCTTATCTCTCGTTATCTCTGTCTCGGCTACGGCAGTGCCACGACCACGGATCAGCAGCTTCTCCTCGTCGGCCTCAAGCTCAACAGTGTCGCCGACTGTCTCTGCATCTCTAAGAGCGTTCTTGAACGCGTCAACTATGAGTGCTATTCTGGCCTTGAACTCGAACTGCGCCTCTGGTATCTCGGGCTCGGCTATGTCAAGGTTGAGTAGCTTGTATCTCTTAATGGCTGCGCCCGCTATTGTCCATGTCACGCGGTCATCAGTCGCCTCTATCTCTACCTTATCGCCCTTCTTTCCCCTCTTGACGATCTTCGCTATGTTCACGACGTTGAAGCCTATCTTTGCTTCCTCCTCCACCTCGTACTCGAGGAATGTGTCCGGTGGCAGCATTATCTCTATCATCGCGACGTGTGCAGGGTCCAAAGCCCTTATCCTAACCCCCTCCTGGCTGACAGTCATTACCGCTTCATCGACTATCTTGGATAGCGTCTCGAGCATACTCTGGAAGGACTTGGCATCCGGGTATGCTATCCTCGCCCTCACGAGCCACCCCTCCCCTATAGTCGCAAGGTTGATAGAATATAGGGTGTGGGGGGTATCCCCTAACGGCGGGCGATGACCTAAACCCGCGCGGCCGACGCGCGGGTTTGCGAGCGACACCCGAGTGAGGAGAGAACCACCGAGGGGAGCCCAGTGCCACCACCCTGGCCCGTCGTTAGGCTGCTGGAGGGTAGGGTATCCGTCACCACGTGCCTAGCTGTCCTGCTCATCCTGGGCGCTGTTGGCATAGCAGTGGCTGGTGCGGGTCACCCACTGCTAGGGTTACTGCTAGCCTTTTCGGCTGAAAGTGTATGCTGCGCCGCCTCTAAGACGAGTAAACGCGTCTACCGTGCGCCCAGACTTGTCGAGAGGCTCTGCGAGTCATCCCGCATACTCGAATACATGGTGTTCATAGTCTACTATACCAGCAAGGGGCGTTTCGATGTTAGCAGCGTAGTGGCAGTCGCGTTTATACTGCTGCACATAGGCGTCGTTGACGCGGACGAGAAAATGGATGGTATCGTTGCTGCGCTTATGCTACTGGCTGCAGGTATACTAGAGATACACAACATGATTGATAGCCTTGTACTTCTAGCTCTGGGTATGCTCCCGTTGCTCCTCGCTACAGGTTTAGCCACGGCCACACTCATATATCGTGAGGCTACTGGAGGCGGTATAGGCTAGACTGGAAGTAGGTGCCACGAGTGTGACGTGTGAAAAGAGACTCCTGGAGCTGTGGAGGAGAGCCAAGAGGCTGCTAGACGAGAGGCTCAGCGAGGTAGTGGAGCGGCTGCCGGAAACGGAGGCCATAGACGTGGCTAGGTATATCGTTGCTGGTGGGAAGAGGCTGCGAGGCTTCACCACTCTTCTCGTTGCCGAGGGTCTCGGAGGTAGCTGGGAGGACGCTGTAGAGGCTGCTGTTGCTGTCGAACTCGTGCACTCGGCTAGCCTCGCAATAGACGATGTGATAGACGGCGATGTAACGAGGAGAGGTGGGCCAGCCGCATGGCTCAAGTTCGGTCCAGGCCGTGCTGTTATGGTAGCCAACCTCCTGATATCATATGCTCAGAAAATGCTCCTGGAGAGGTATGGTTTCCGTGCAGTCGAGAGGAGCGTCATAGCATGGTTTGACATCTCGAGGGGTGAGGTTAGAGACGCGTATATGGAGGAAGGCGGCGAGTATACTGAGATAGTGAGGTTGAAGACCGGCAGTCTCTTCCGTCTAGCAGCTGAGCTAGGCGCGGTAGCAGCTAGAGCTCCACAGAGTGTAATGCGGCGTATCGGCGAGTATGGAGAGCTGATGGGGATAGCCTACCAGTTGGCTGACGACGTTGTCGACTATCTGCGTGGCGAGAGGGGAGCTAGCATATCGAGGCTGTTAGCCTGGCTAGGTTACCCGCACGATGTACTCTCCACCGTGATTGCTAAACTCCGCGAGATACTCGCAACGATAGATGGGATTGTGAGGGATATGGTTGCAGGTACTTTTGCGCCCCTATTGTCAAGCCTTCCACGCTTCGTAGTAAAAGCGATGTTCTCCGAGGCTGGTGTCTCTAGGCTGGTGCTCTAGTTGGCTACGCGCTTTGACTATCTTGTAGTGGGTGCTGGGCCTGGAGGGGCCTGGTTTGCGCGTGAAGCCGTGGATCGGGGGCTGCGTGTTGCCGTAGTCGAGGCGGTTAAGCCCGGATTCAAGGTGTGTGGCGGCGCTATCCCGGCACTCTTCGAGAAGCAGGTTGGCAAGGTCCCAAGCGAGTCTATAATCAGTGAAGTTAGAGGCTTCCGAGTCTACCTTGATGGCGAGATGCTCTGGGAGGAGCACGGTAGCCTTTGGGGCTACTTGCTTGACAAGCGCATCTTCCTAGAGAATGTGCTAGAAGGCGTGGATGTGTACACGGGGCGCGTGTTTAACTTCGAGTCTCGTAGTGTAAAGGGTCTTGATATACACTGGGAGCGTCTAGTCGTAGCGGCGGGGCCTCTAGCACCCAACTACAAGGGTGACAGGATATACGCGGTGCAAGGCATCTATCGTGGAGATTTTGATGAGGGTGTCATCGAGATACACTTTGATTCGAGGCTTGTGGGTTACTACTGGGTATTCCCGACGTCAAGACGGGAGGCCAGGATAGGCGTCGGCGGGTATGGCGAGCCACGCGAGTTTCTAGAGATGCTCGCCAAGTTTGTCAAGAAGCTTGGCGTCGAGGAGATCGAGCATCCTAAGGGCTCCTACATAAACATAGGTGGCGTCGAGAGAGTCGAGGAGAACGGTGTAGTCTATGTCGGTGAAGCTGCAGGTTTCGTATACCCTGTAACAGGTGAGGGTATACGACCCTCCGCTATGAGTGCTAAGCTAATACTCCGTATGCTTGAGGGTGATGAGAGTGCGAGAAGGGAGCTAGAGACGCTCAAGAAGAGTATCAACGCGCAGAGGAAGATACTGGACTTCGTGAAGGCGGCTAGCCCCGAGGCTAGAGCCCGGTTCATGAAGAAGATGGGCGGCGGGCTTGCGATGAGAGTCGCGCTAGGCGAGCTAGGCGCCATGGAGAGGCTTCTATCACTACTTCCGTCGAGGGTGGCGTCTTTCCTGGCAAGGCTGCTGGGCTAAAGGCGGGGCTCGTGCGAGAGCCCCCGCTCATCGCCCACCGGCTCGCCCGGTTTCCTACTCTTCACCGCCCCTCTTTGCAAGACCCTCCAGGAGCCTGGCTATGTGCTCAGCGGGGTCGACACCCGTCGCCCTGTAGAGCCCCCTCCAGTTGGGCATCGCGTTAACCTCGAAGACGACTAGTTTGTCATCTGTACCTCTCGCGATGTCGACACCCGCGTAATAGAGGCCAAGCGCCTTGACCGCCTTCACGGCTATACGCTCCTCTTCCTCGTCAAGAGTTGTTGGCTCTACCTTGCCGCCACGGGCTACATTCGTCTTCCACTCGCCTGGCGGTGCAACCCTCCTAGCAGCTGCAACTACACTGTCACCGACCACGAAGACCCTCTTGTCGGAGTTTCCGGATTTCGGTATGAAAGCTTGCATGTAAACAGGGCGCGAGAAGCTAAGGAACATGCTTGCCACGTGATAAGCTGTGTCTATGTCGTCGGCTTTGAACGCTCCTAGCCCGAGGCTGCCTGTCAAAGGTTTGAACACAACACTACCCCACTCGCGCACATAGTGTAGTGTTACGCCTAGGCTCTCAGTTAGCAGCGTGGGTGGTACCGGTATCCCTGCTTTTGCCAGGAAGAGTGTTGTGAGCATCTTAGTCCTCGCTATCAGCGTTGGGAGCCATGGGTTGATTACCGGTATCCCCATCTCCTCGAGAAAGGCCAAAACGGTTAAACGTGAGAGGAACTGCTCAAGGCTAGTATTCATGCCCAGGCTACGTACTATCACAGCGTCAGGGTCGAGTCTGTGCGGGCCTATGCGAGCCTCAAAGCCCTTATCGGCGACAAGAGCGACGTCTGAAGCGTTTATCAGTAATACGTGGTGGCCACGGGAGCGCAGTACTGCTATCAGCCTCCTAGTAGACCATGATAGTCTCGTTGACGAGACTATCACAGCGATCTTCAATGGTAGCCCGCCAGGTGGCGATAAAGAGCCCCGTGGATATAACCTGGAGTTGTCTCGAGCCGTGCACGGCGGCTAGTGTTGCTGCTCGATGCGGTGCTGGGCATCCTAGCTGGTGCCGTTGGCGGTATACTAGGGGCGTGGATCTCGAGGAAGCTTGGCGTAATGGGTGTTGACGCTCTGAAGCCCTGGAGGAGGGAGAGGGTACCTGACGCGGCTGGCTCCGGTTTGGCACTGATGCTCGCTATAGCTATGATAGTCTCGTGGGTGGTTAACGGAGGCGATCCTAGCATCTATTCTGCTGCGGTTCTAGTGTTGCTCTATAACATGTTGGTAGGGTTGGCCGATGACGTTTGGAGGATGGATCCTGTCACCAAGCCAATCTTGACAATGACGTCAGCATCCCTCGTGATGCTGGTTGGGGGTCTCAATCCGCAAGTCTACATACCATTCTTCGGCTGGGCTAGGTTAAGCATAGTATACCCCGCAGTCCTCCCGTTGCTCATAGGCGTTTCGGCCAACGCATTCAATATGATAGATAGTGTCAACGGGTCTATGCCGACAGCAGGTATCGTGGTAGGGCTTGTCCTCATAGTATCGGGCAACCTGATGGCATCAATGCTTGGTTACCAGCCCCCGGTTGAAGCTATGAGACTGCTCGTCATAACAGTGGCTGGGCTTCTCGCTTACCTCCTCCTGTATAACCGGTACCCGGCTCGCGTGTTCAACGGGGACTCGGGGAGCCTCTCGATAGGTGCGCTAATAGGCTATCTAGCCTCAGCTTCGAAACAGGAGGCCGTATACCTAGTAGCCATAACGCCGTTGATACTCAATGGCTTCCAGATAATCACGACCATGAGGGGTTTTGCTGAGAGACGCGAGATACCCAGGCCTACAATGATAGATGATGAGGGTGTTGTGCGCGCCACTTGTGACCCGAGGAGCCCGCCGACCCTAATACAGCTGCTTACTCTCCGCGAGGGGCTCCGCGAGTTAGAGATATACGTGGCTCTCGTGATGCTATATCTTGTTGCGGGATTGGCTGCTATCGCAGCCGCCTACCTCTTCTACAGTCTTGCGTAGAGGAGCATAGTAGCGTATAGCGGTGCTGTCACAGGGTCGGTCTGCAGCCTAAGCTCTGCTAGCGAAGCACCACTCGTCATGCTCTTGAAGCGTACTTCCCTTACAACATCCTCGTCGGTAGTCGTGTACATCAACGATACCTTGTCGAAGTTTGTGCCAGCTGCAATCAAGGCCAGCATCTCTTGAACACTAAGGGGTCTTGACCCGTTTATCCTAGAAGCTAGCATAGCCGGGCCTTTCAACGTGGGCGTGTAGACGGTTGCACATGAGCCCTTGCACTCCAAGACTCTCGAGGCGTCAGCCCCGTGCTTTTCGACAAGCTCGCGAACGACGCTACGCAAGTCTCTAGCCTCGCCAGTCACTCTCTCGACGCGAACGTTCCTCTCGGCTAGCTTCTCGACGAGCCCCGCAGCAAGCCGAGCGGCGAGTATGGAGGCTGAGAGGGGGTAGGGACCAGGAGGCTCTACTAGTAGCGGCTCGGGTCCAAGCCTCTCCTCTATAATGGGTGGAAGCTTGGGTGTGATTACTACCAGCGCGGCGCCGGTGTGCAACGCTGCGTCGCGAATGAATACTAGCTGGTTTTCGCCGCCCGGGCCTACAAACGCGTATATCGTTGTGTCGCTAGCTATGCCATATTCGTCCTTCTTCGACCTGCGATAAGCAAGGATGTGAAAAGCTAACGCGTCACCCTCGTATATCTCGACGGGCGCTGTTGGCGCAACTTCGCGTAGCATCCAGTAGGCTATCCATGCTGGGGTGTCGCCCATAGAGGCGAATGCAAGGATTATGCGTTCCCTAGCCTCCTTTAGCATCTCGTCTACAACGCGTGACGCGTAATCCTCGGCCTCCTTTACCCTAGCCTCCAGGGACTCGATACTAAGCTTCTCTAGGTGTTGAGCGGCTGGCTGCACGGCGTTAAAACCCGAGTCGGGGCTAGAGGAGGGCGGTCTCAAGTGCTTTACAGCAGCTGCAGAGGCTGGGCTCGGGCTCCTCTGGGAGCCTCGGGATGACCTCGTAGAGTATCCTCTTTGCCTTCTCCACGTTCTCAGCCATTATCCTGATAACCTCCTCTGCAGTGACCGGCCTCTCCGCCCACACGTCATAGTCGGTTATCATGGCTAGTGTTGCATAGCATAGTTGCGCCTCGCAGGCGAGGTTGACCTCGGGGACCAGAGTCATCCCGATGATATCTGCCTTGAACACGTCCTTCCATATCCTTGATTCCGCTCTTGTGGAGAATCTTGGACCCTCTATGCACACGTATGTGCCCTTAGGGTGTATACGGTAGCCTAGCCTCTCGCCAGCGGCGATAAGCTCGCGGCGTAGCTGCTCGCAGAACGGGTCAGCCATACTGACGTGCGCAACCACGGGGCCCTCGAAGAAGGTATAGTCGCGCTTCTTTGTCATGTCGATGAACTGGTCTGGGACTACTAAGTCACCGGGTTTGTAGTCCTCGCGGAGGCTCCCCACGGCAGATACAGAGATCACCCACTTTACGCCAAGTGCCTTCAAAGCCCAGATGTTGGCCCGATAGTTTACCCTATGTGGCGGTATTCTGTGACCGCGGCCATGTCTCGGTAGGAAGGCGACACGCCTACCCTTGACCTCGCCTACAATGATCGCGTCACTCGGCTCGCCGAAAGGCGTGTACACCTTAACCTCACGCGCATTCTCCACTATACCAGGATCGTAGAGGCCACTCCCACCAATAACACCGATTTCTGCTTGTACCGGGGGCTTAACACCAAGAACCCAACTCAAGAACCACACCATGTAGGCAATGCGCGACCCAGGGTAAAAACGGTCAGATTCTTGCCCCACAACCCAGGCATACCATCAGCGCTCCCGTTTCAGTACTCCTCGGGCCCTCGCCTATCGCCAGGATGCCACCAGAGCCACCACCGTGCAATAGCGCTGGCCCACCATCCTCTACGCCAGCACCATCCTCTGCCCATTACCCATCCAGGCCTCTGCCACGGCGGAAGGTGCCTCCATGGCCCGTTACCGGGGCACGGCTGGCCTCTTGCCCACCACGGGCCTCTGCCTCTCCATCCTCCCCACCAGCCTAGCCACCCGGGCATACCTCTCGACCCATGAGTTATGAGCGTGTGCACACAAACTTATAAACATTTGTGTCTATGCACAAAACAGAGGTTTACAAGCTTATCGGGCGCATTGCTTTGCGAGAGCTTCTCTTTATAGACGGGGCTTGCACGGGCTGAGGCGGGTAGGCGCATGTCACAGCAAGACCTCTACGAGAAGATAGTAGAGCTTGCTAAGAGGCGTGGCTTCTTCTGGCCAAGTTACGAGATATATGGCGGAGTTGCAGGCTTCTATGACATGGGTCCTCTTGGTGCTAGACTACGCAAGAAGATCGAGAACCTTTGGCGCGAATACTTCATACATCGACACCAGGATATAATCGTCGAGATAGAGACGCCGATAATAGCACCCGAGATAGTCTTCAAGGCGAGTGGGCACGTCGAGCACTTTACAGATCCTATAGTTGAGTGTCTAAAGTGTGGTAGGAAGTACCGTGCCGACCACCTTATTGAGGAGAAGCTTGGTGTCAAGACAGAGGGGCTCAGTCCACAAGAACTAACCAAGATAATAAAAGAGCATGACCTTCGATGCCCCGTGTGTGGAGGACAACTGGGGGAGGTTAAGCTCTTCAACCTGCTATTCAAGACTACCATAGGCCCCTACTCGGAGAACGTGGGGTATCTACGCCCCGAAGCCGCTCAGGGCATGTTCGTGGCCTTCAAGAGAGTCTATGAGGTGATGAGGCATAAGCTGCCTCTTGGCATAGCGCAGATTGGTCGTGTTGCGCGCAACGAGATATCGCCTAGGCAGGGTATGATGAGGCTGCGTGAATTCACGATAATGGAGTTTGAATTCTTCTTCGACCCGGAGAACCCGCATGAGCGCCTCGACGAGTACCTCCCGAGAGTAGCCGATACGAAGCTTCGCATATTGACGGCTGAGGCTCGCGAGCGCGGCGAAGAGAAGCCCGAGGAGTACACAGTTGAGGAGGTGATAAGGGAGGGCATAATAAAAGTGCCATGGATGGCTTACTGGATGGCTGTTGCTAGGGACTTTGTACACGCGCTAGGCGTGCCTTACGAGAACATGTTCTTTGAGGAGAAGTTGCCTCACGAGAGGGCGCACTATGCTCAGCAAGTATTCGACCAGCTTGTGAAGGTGACGAGGTGGGGGTGGGTCGAGGTCAGCGGCCACGCTTATCGCACAGACTACGACCTGTCAAGACACATGAAGTACAGCGGTCATGACCTAACAGTCTTCCGTCCATATCCTGAGCCTAGAGTCGTGCGCGTCAAGAAGGTGGTTGTGGACAAGGCGTGGGTGGGAAGGACGTTCCGCAGTGAGGCTCCAAGGGTCTTCGAGGCTATATCAAGGCTAAGTCCTGAGGAAGTAGAGAAGATGCTGAAGGAGGAGGGAAAGGTTGTCGTGGAAGGGATTGAGATACCAGGGGACAAGATAAAGGTGATTGAGGTAGAGGAGAAGGTGTCTGGCAGGAGGTTCCTGCCTCACGTTGTAGAGCCGTCATTCGGCTCGGAGAGGCTCCTCTACGTTACACTCGAGTATGCCTATACCGAGCGTGAGGGTAGAGTGGTACTCAGGCTGCCGCGGCGCCTTGCACCGATAGAGGTGGCGGTGTTCCCGTTAACCCGTGACGAGAAGCTCGTCGAGAAGGCGCTTGGCATCAAGAGGATGCTCGTGGACGCAGGCTTCACGGTATACTATGACGATGATGGTAGTATTGGAAGGCGTTATGCCCGTGCCGACGAGATTGGCGTGCCAGCAGCTGTCACAGTCGATTATAGAACGTTGGAGGACGATACAGTGACGCTACGCGACCGTGATACTTGGAAGCAAGTAAGGCTACCGGTGTCAAAACTCCTAGACGCTCTTAGACGCTTCATCAATGATAACGTTGAGCTTGAGAAGCTGGGAGAACCTGTTGAGCCCAGTGGAGGATAGACTCTAGACCCTAACCCTTGCCTTAACACCACTGGTGTGGTGGGCCTAGATGGTGGCGGAGCAGGCCCAACCCGGTACGGGTGAGGAGAAGCCCAAGAAGAAGCGTGACATCCGTACACTGCTCCAGATGATACCGCCGGCTAGTCAGCTCTTCGGGGAGCAGAAGAGGGTGAGCGAGAGAAGGATACGCATGAAGTTCCATGACGAGCTGAAGGAGGGGATCGCGAAGATCAACCCGCAGCTAGCCCGCGAGCTGGGCATCAAGGACAAAGTCGAGGTTGTAGTTGCGCACCGACACAGGTTCGTGTTCAACGCTGTCCTTGACGACGAGGTGCCGGTCAACGAGATATGGGTTAACGGTGAGAAGCTACGCGAGGAGGGCGTAGCCGACAATAGCATTGTAACTGTTAGGGCTTATCGTGGGGAGACGCTTGGCGGAGCAGCGACGAGTGGTTAAGGTCGATGCGGCTGAGTTTTTAGATACGCTCGAGAACGTGACTCAGAGTCACGTCCGCCTTATTCAGTCTCTTCGCTCTTCACTTGTTCGTGTACGTAGAGACACTACGGATATCGAGATGCAGAGGAGCGTACTAGCAGGGTTACGAAGGCTACGCGTGCTACGCAAGAGGATAGCCGATCACCTCGGCGGGTTAAAGGTTGACGCCGAGAGCCTCGACATAGAGCTTGTCGGGCCCCAGGAACTTATCGAGAACGTGGCTACCCTCTCGGAGTACATGTTGATAGTTGGTATACCGGCCGAGGAGGAGGTGTTGAAGAGGACACTGCTCTTGGCGAGAAGGGGTGCCGAGCTGCTAAACCAACACGCTGGTGACATACAAGAGGATATCGAGCAGCTAAAGAAGCTGAGCAAACTTCTCGAGATAATAGTCGAGAAATACTACGAGTAGACCATCCCGACGTGCCACGATAAAACCTTGTCTTGCATAGTGCGGCTGCGCGGGTGCATACGTGGTGCCGCGTGTTGACAAAGAGAAGGTCGAGAAGGCTGTTCGAATGCTCCTTGAGGCTATCGGGGAGGATCCGGATCGTGAGGGATTGAGAGAGACGCCGCGTCGTGTAGCCGAGATGCTCGAGGAGATACTAGGCGGGTATGATACTGTCGAGGATTACGCGTGGTTTACTGAGGAGAGCGACCTGGTGGTGGTTGCCGGCATAAGGTTCTATAGTCTGTGCGAGCATCACCTGCTGCCGTTCTTCGGTGTAGCTCATGTAGCCTACTTGCCAAAGGGTAAGGTGATAGGCTTGTCAAAGATAGTGCGTATCGTGCAAAAATATGCGCGTAGGTTGCAGATACAGGAGAGGATGACTCAACAGATAGCTGATGAGGTTATGCATGCAACTGGCTCGGAGGACGTGATGGTGGTTACGGAGGCTATCCACCTCTGCATGGCTATGCGTGGCGTGAAGACCCCTGCACCAACGATAGTTGCGGCGCTAAGAGGCGAGTTTAGGAGGGACACGTGGCTAAAGAAAGAAGTGTATGACATGATTGCACCGTTTCGTTTGTCGCGGCTTGTCTCGCTCTGAGTAAGAACTAGGTTACCGGGTGGTGGACTACGAGCCTAGAGGTTGTACGTGCGGAGCTACTTCCCGTGGAAGAGGTGCCGCTGTACAGCGTGTGCCCAGGCTGTCTGGCGGTAAGGGTCGTCGTACCGGGCGGTGGATTCGAGTGTGACGCATGCTGGTGGAATGAGTATAGAGACGCTACCAGCCTAGCGGTAAAGGCGCTTACAGACAAGTTGCTCATGGATAAGCTTAGCATAACACGCGCGGAGATAGTCGTTATCGATGGTCCAGACCCTATCGAGGCAAGGGCTGACGCCATAGCTTCTATCCTTTCATCTCTGGGAGGCTCGCGTATAGTGCGGGTTGTTAAGACACTTGGGTTGATAGGGCATGATAAGCTCGAGAAGGTAGTCAAGAATGTAGATGCGGTGATTGTCGAGCTTGCAGTTTTTGCTGTCAAGAGCAAGCCACGCGAGTTTACAAAAGTGTATGAGACGTTAGAGTGGCTCGTTAAGAAGAATGTGCATGTTGAGCTACTCTTCCCCTATGCCGTGCGTGGCGCCAAGACGATACTCACGGATATCGTGATGCGGTGGAAGGTTCCTACAACAGTACTGGTTGTCGATGAGAATCTATACGATGAGGCTTACAAGACTGTGGACAAACTCCGTAGCGAGAATCACCCTGTCTTCCTCCACGAGGATACTAGCTACACACTGCTAGACTACAAGTGCCCATACTGTGGCGAGATCCTAGTGGAGCGTAGACCGTGGAGAGTTATGAGGAGGTACACGCCACCAAATGAGCCTTCTCGTGTTACATGCCCATCGTGTAAACGTGAAGTGGCTCTGCTCGACTTGGCGCCGGTTAAAAGGCCGCGTATAAAACGCCGTGTCGTTATATACTAAGTGCGATTTTGCCGTCTCCTAACAGCCCCAGGTGTAACGGGACACTCCTATCGTAATCATAGATGCCCGTGTACCCTATGTATACCATGTTGCGTGTAGCGCCCCATACGTTCGCAAAGAGCACCGGTACACCACATAAAGCTGATAGGCTCATCAACTTGTAGACCAGCCTCCTGGCTTCACGTTGAGCCTCTCCAGGTGGACTCCATAAGCGTGTAGCCACTAGTATGGCATTGGCGTCTGGGCATCTCTCGGGTGGTGGTAGAGGGTCGCGGCATAGCACATAGACGGCGAGACCTTTCACTGTTATAACAGTGTTGCACGGCGCGTAAGATACTCTCCCTCGGGTATAGACTAGGACATAATCGCCTCTCGGTTGTATCACGGCGCTGGAGGCCTCACTTGTTAACGGGCAGTCGCTGACAGGGAGTATATGGAGAGCATCATCCTCAAAGGACGTGGATGGACATGTAGAGTACTCATGCTGGTGCAGCACCACTAGGGTCATTCTACGCCCCATGGTCGTGGCGGTGCCAAGGGTATTAGCAGTGATGACGCGCCTACCGGCTGAGGAACACTTGTGATGAGAGCCGGGATCCCGGGCTGAGCAGAGGCTCAGCTCACGGCCGTTGACATCACCACTCGGATTGACGTGCAGTCATCACAGCCGCCCTATACCTCCAGGGGCCGGGGGTTCATAGCGGGTAGCGCACTCATGGTCCTCGTGCCTAAGCTGCGTGGCAAGATAGGGGTGTACGTCGAGAGGTTGGCTGCGCGCCTGCCACCTTACCCGGACGCTTATACACTAGCTGGGCTCGCGGCCACCTTTGCAGGGTGTGCACTTGTCCTAAGAGGCAATCTCTGGGTGGGCGTTGCTCTATTCGTGCTCGGCGCGCTGCTGGATGCTCTAGACGGTGCTGTTGCAAGGGCGCATCGTATAGTTTCTAGGAGGGGAGGCTTCCTAGACTCGCTCTCGGATAGACTCTCGGATGCGGCTATCACATACGGGTATAGCATCTTTGCACCCGCATGGCTCGTATACACGGCTGGTGTGGCGGCGCTCGTGTACAGCTATGCTAGGGCTAGAGCGGAGGCGGCCATCTGCAAGAAGCTTGAGGGTGTTGGTGTCCTTGAGAGGGGCGAGAGGCTACCCGTACAACTAGTAATATACCTCGTGTACGGGTTGGTTGGCAACGCGGCTGCGCTGATGCTGCTAGCCGCGTATACGGTTGCGCTGCTAATAGCGCTGGTTGACAGATCGCTGAGACTCTACCGAGTCTTGGGCTATCTTGATTCGGGTTCAGAATAACCACTAGCCGGTAGGGTGTACAGGATAGTGGTACGTCGAGTATGGCTGGTACTGCCGCCGAGCCCGCACTACGACCAAGTGAGGGATGTGATAGTATCCGGGTTCTTGGCTGGTGGTGGCATCCACGGCTATAATAGCGACGAGGATGCCATACTCGTGGATTCGAAGTACAAAGAGGCTAGCGGGTTATTCTCTAGGATACTCGGACGGCGTGTGGATGAGGTTCTCTCGCCCCGAATAGAAGGAGATAGAATCGTCTATGGTCGTGGAGGGCTGCAAGTCTACACTAGGCTCGTTCTTGACGAGAGGCTTGAGGGCTTCACGAAGCCCGTTGTTGGTATTGATAGCGATATTCTGGTGGCTATAGACTGGAGGCACCTCCTATACCACGAGATAAGCGATATTCGTTCGACTCTACGTGCAATCCTGGAAGCGTTGCGTGACGTGCCACGCCCCTCTCCTAATATTCATGCTAGGCTGGTTGGACACGCGTACGCGTTGATAGCTGCGGCGAGGTTGCGCGGCCTGGACAAGGACATCCGGGTAATCATAGTTGATGATAGGGAGGTGCGGGATAGCGGAGTGATAGCAGCATCAACGTATAAACTATTGAACTATGTTGATAACGCGTGCCTCGAAGAGCTTGAGGGTATAGGTCTTGATGCGTTAGTCGGTATAGACATCGACAGCCTGGAGTATCTTTCGATGGCAGCGGAGAGGCGCGATACATACGCGCTAAGGCACATGTTGAGAAGGATGGGGTGTAGAGTGAAGGCAGACGAGCTAATAGCGCCAGCGGACGTGCTTGGATAGGAAAATGGGCTGATGACTTCCAGGCCCCTGGAGCCCGGGGGCAATCCTCGGGCGGTGAAGAGGGGATTAGCCTGCTGAGCCGCCCTTCTTGACGAAGGATAGGAGTGATGGTTGCTTCTTGCCCTTGCGTTCCTCCTCGAGTATCTTCCTGATGCGTTTCAAGTCAAGCTTGCGAAACTCGAGGCCATACTCTTCGAGTAGCTTGGCTGCCGGCTCGGTGATGCTTGGTGCGACGAGGATGCCGCGGACAGGGGCCTGGGGATTCTCCTTTCTCCATGCGTCTACATATCTACGAAGCTGCTCTACAGCCTCACGTCCGGCAGTTACCCTCTTAACCTCGATAACCACGTGTCGCCCCTGGCTATCAACGCCATAGATGTCGGCATAGCCGCGCCCCTCTATCCTCTTCTCAACGGTGACTATCCTTAGCCCCGGCTCTATCAGCTCAGGGTGTCTCGCTAGTGTATCGCGTATCTCCGCCTCGTCTATAAGCTCTTGGAACTCGGCGTTGTCGACCATCTCCTCCGCGACTATCAGCGTATCAACCCTTGACACGCGTATCTCAAGAAGCTCACGGGGCTTTGCTCGCAAACTACGGACTAGGAGCACGTCGCCCTCAAGCTTAGCCTCTAGGAGCTGGCTATCCGGTTGCCAGTTGACCGGCGAGTATCCCCTCGGCCTATGGACAAGTACGGCTCCATCGGGCTTCACTATCACTAGTCTATCGCCTTCGCCCAGTATCGTTGCACTCCTCCCCTCATAGACGACGCTACACCTGCAGAACATTACTATCAGCTTTCTTTTCGAGAAAGCCTCGCGGAGGAGCAGCTCGGCAACCTGAAGCGGTGGGTGTGTAAAGACGAGTGGCTTCAAAATAGGCTACCCGGTTTACGCGGATGCTGGCACGTATATAGGCGCGCGGCGGTTATAGACGTATACCTTCAGGACGCCCTCGCGGACGAGGCGCCTAAGGACCTTCTTAGCAAGCGATACGGTCATGTTGTACTTCTCGGCCATCATGTATGGCGTGATGAACTTCTCCTTCACAATCTCTCTTTTGATCCTCTGGTAGAACCCTTCGGGTATATCAACTTCATACCTCATCTTCGTGCTCGTTTCCGCCGCCGGTGCCGCCGCCCTCCTCTTGCGGCTCGACACCGCCTACACCCGGCTCACCCGCTTCGCCACTCCCGCTTATAGACTCTAGGCGAAGCTTGCCTTCCTTCACGAGCCTAGAGACGTTGCGATAGTAGGCCTGTATGGGGCTACGCGTCTCACACTCGCCCTTGCATATTCCGAGGCTTCTCATCTTCTCGCAGCTATAGGTGCGGTACTTCTTGCCAGAGCCTCGAAGGCCCGCCAGATGCTCGACCTGATACCTCGCAACCTTTTCGTTGAAATCCGGTAGGTTGCGGAACACGTCAACAACACGATCTATATCAACACCAAGGTTCAAGAGGAATGTTGCGATTGCAAACCTCTCGTGGTGGCTGAGGTGTTCTCCTCTCCGGGCCCTATCGATTATATCAGCCATGCAGGGCGGGAAGGCCTCCTCCACAACGAAGCCCTTTGGCAGCTTCACGCGTATCTTGCCGCCAGCCCTCATGACCTTGGGCTTGGGTCTAGCCTCGTTTAGCACGCGTCTAGCCTCCTCGAGCACCTGGATAAGCTCGTCTGGCAGCTTCTCCGGTTTAACCTCCGAGAATGTGCTTGCAAGCCTCTCAATGTACTCCATTATAGCCTCCTTCAGCAGCCTAACAGCCATGTCCTTATCGAGGTACACGCGGCCATCCTTAACGGGTAGGTTAGTGGGCTTCCATTTCGGGTCGCCAACAAGCCTTCTAGCCACCCTGGCATACTCAAAGATGCTTATTGAGTAGTGATACTCGCGGTACAGGACTATTCCTGTCGAGGTCACCGCATACGGTTGTTTCAACCCCTTCTCGTGGTACTCTAGCCCAACTCCAATCTTCTGCGCGATAGCAACTATAGTCTCGTCGCTCTCGTGGAGCAGGCTCTGGTAGCTCCTCTCGGCCTCTGCCAGTGCATACCTAGACACAGCCCATCTATCATTGAGCAACGTCACCAGAAGAAGTCCGAGGTAGAAGGCAAGAGTCTCGACTTCCGGGTTGCCATTGCCGACGCTTATAGCGCCTCTCTCGATAGCCTCACGTATCCTCTCAAGTGCACGCTCTACAACATCCCGTCGAAGCATTAACACGCTGTACGATACGGGCCCAAACCTCTTCCTCACAAACTGCTCCAAGTCAACAGTATAAGGGTACCGAGCAGCATCCACGATAATGCTCTGTTGCCGCAGCATGGGCGTAGAGCCTCACCCCTACTAGACTAAACATCTAGCCTGCCGGGGGTTGACGCATAGACCCCAGAATTACCGTAAATAGGCTGTGTGTTGCGACATCGCGTAGGGGCTGAAAGTGGCCAAGAGAAAGACGAGCATGACGGCATTTGACGTTGCCAGTGTGGTCAGGGAGTTGGAGGAGCTAAAGGGAGCTAGACTAGTAAACATCTACGAGGTATTCGAGAACGTCTATTTGCTGAGGTTGCGCGGT
The DNA here is from genome assembly GCF_000223395.1 of Pyrolobus fumarii 1A. Classification (GTDB taxonomy): domain Archaea; phylum Thermoproteota; class Thermoprotei_A; order Sulfolobales; family Pyrodictiaceae; genus Pyrolobus; species Pyrolobus fumarii. The sequence continues at coordinate 1,600,142 of NC_015931.1, forward strand.
ACGAGAGATGCACGTGTTATAGCGGAGCCTGGCAGGAGGGTACACGAGACAAGCTACGATGTGACCGGCAAGGAGCAGCCCCCACCTCTCATCATGGCGCTTCGTAAGCATATACGTGGCGAGAGGCTCTCCACAGTAAAACAGCTTGGGTTTGACCGTATAATCCTCTTTGAGTTCGCCAATGGGTACAAGCTTGTAGTTGAGCTTCTGCCTCGAGGTGTCCTCGCACTCTTGGATGAGAAGGGTAGTATACTACATGCTAGTGAGTGGCGTGAAATGAGAGATCGTGTGATAAAACGCGGTGTAGAGTACAAGCAGCCCCCGCCAGCAGCAGTGCATCCCGAGAATCTCACAGAGGATGTAGTTAGAGAGAGACTTGCTGGCGCGAGTGGGGAGGTTGTCAGGGTGCTTGTAAGGAAGCTGGGGTACCCCGGCGAGGTGGTGGAAGAGGCGCTGTTTCGTGCTGGCATAGAGAAGACCACTCCTGTTGAAAAGCTCGGTGCGAGCGATATAGGGGCTATAGTTGAGGCTATCAGGGGCATATACCGTGAGAGCCTCGAGGCTCGCGGGTATATTGTCTATGATGAGAAGGGGCTTGTGTTGACTGTTGTGCCGTTCAAGCCCAGCATGTATGAGGGGAGGTACCGAGCGGTCGAGAGCATATCGAAAGCGCTTGATGAGTATTTCGTTGAGTTGGAGAAGGCTAGGGCTGTTGAGGAGGCTGTTGAGAAGCTTGAGGAGGAGAAGGGGAAACTGAGAGCAGCGATAAGCAAGACCGAGGAACTCATACGCGAGTACGAGGAGAAGAAGGTGAAGCTTGAGAAACTTGCTCTCCTGGTGGCTGAGAATGCAGCCTTAGTCGACCAAGCGTTGGAGTGCGCGAGGAGGATGCGGGAAGGCTCGGGCTGGGACTATATACCAGGTAACTGTCCGGGTGTTGTCGATGTCGAGCCGTCCAGGGGTGTAGTGAAGCTCAACATAGGCGGCTCTATAGTCGAGGTTGACATACGCTCGGATTCCGCCAGGCTCATCAACGAGCTGTACCGTAAGATCGGCGAGCTTGAGAAGAAGCGTAGCAGAGCGCTGAGAACTCTAGAGGAGCTCAAGAAGAAGCTTGAGAGCCTCGAGCTCGAGATCAGGGAGGAGGCTAGGAGGGCAAGAGCACGTATAAGGAGGAAAGAGTGGTACGAGAAGTATCACTGGATGTTTACGAGCCACTGGCTTCTGGTTATTGGCGGGCGTGATGCGAGCCAAAACGAGTCTGTTGTGAAGAGATACCTGGGAGAGAACAACATATTCATGCATGCTGATATACGTGGTGCGCCGGCTGTAGTGGTGTTCGCGGGTGGTAAGGAGCCGCCAGAGGAGGATATACGCGAGGCAGCGGTTATAGCCGCGTGCTACTCAAGAGCGTGGAAGGAAGGGCTCGGTGCTATTGATGTCTACTGGGTGTGGGGGAGGCAAGTGTCAAAAGCTGCGCCACCCGGGGAGTACCTGACTAAAGGCGCTTTCATGGTGTATGGTGAGCGTAACTACATCCGTGGCGTAGAGTTGAAGCTTGCTATAGGCCTTGCTGAGGAAAACGATGCTCCCGTCGTTATAGTTGGTCCTCGCGAGCTTGTGAGGAGGCGTAGCCTCGTCTATGCACTTCTCGCCCCGGGTGACGAGGAGCCATCCAAACTAGCCAAGAGGCTTGTGAGGCTCTTCTCCTCAAAGCTCGGAGACAAGGCTTATCTCGCTAAGAGCCTGGATGTAAACGAGCTGTTGCGTAGAATCCCGGGGCCCTCGAGGGTGCTTGAAATTGCGAGGGGAGAGGCTAGAGAACCGCCTAGGCCGCGTGCTCGCGAAGCTGAGGCAGAGGAGGAAAGTTGAAGCTGCACGCATGGTTATTGGTGTAGCCTCTGGTTTGGCGGCTGGCGTATCGAGTGCATTTCTGCCAAATCCTCTAGGTTCCGTGTTACCACTACCCCTCTTTATCGCGGGTTATGTGGTGGCCCACCTGGCTACTAGGAAGTGGCCCGAGGCCAGCCCTGTAAGAGGCTTCATAGCATACTCGGCAGTTTTCCTACTCGTCTGGTTCAGTGTGTACGCGTCGCTTATCCAGTGATACCAGGTCGGTTTAGAGGGTAGGGCTTCAGAGGTAACAAAAGAAGAGGGGGAGATAGTGGCTCGACAATCGACACTGCTAGAGTTCCTCAATGCCAGTAAACGTGCGAAGCGTGCTGCCGGTGCTGGTGGGTCGAGTCCCAAGGGAACCCGTGATACGAGTAGAAAAGAGGGTGGTGAGAATCGCGAGAAACGAGGTGAGGATCGTAACCTGTTGGAGATGTTGTTAAGCGAGCTTAACAAGAAGCGGGTTAGCGCTATCATCGAGGATAAGGCCCAGAAGGAGGGTAGGGATGCTGCCGAAGTCGAAGAGAGAAAGCCGGAGCAGAAACGTTTAGAGATTCACGAGAGCGTGGCTCGTGAAGTTAGCGTTGAGGCTCGTGTAGAGGGTGACGAGACTAGCAAGAGTGGCGTGGAGGACGGTGCAGCGCAGGACGGGAAGGAGGAGGCTAAGCCGGTTATTCTCGGCAAGCACGTGTTTAGGCCGACGAGGGTATCCGACAAGCCCTTGGTTAAGAGGCCTAAGAGAGTCCTTAACACGCGCGGTTACATACTAGGAGTCTATTATGACGGCGAGGAAGGGAAAGCATATACCAAGATCGTTGATGAGAATGGTGAGGTTGTAGTGGTCTACGATGTCTATGGACACAAGCCGTACTTCTTGACAGACCTGCCTCCGGACAAGGTGCGCTCCATACGCGAGATAATCACGCATCCAAGCTTTGATCATCTCGAGACTGTAGAGCGGATGGATCTCCTCCTATGGAGGAAAGTGACGATGACCAAGATAGTAGTGAAGGACCCAAATGCTGTTAGAGTGTTGAGGGAGAAGGTTCCCAAGGCCTGGGAGGCGAACATCAAGTACCATCACAACTACATTTACGACCTTCAGCTGATACCCGGTATGCCTTACATAGTCGAGGCCGGGAAGTACAAGCTAGCGTACAAGACGGGTGAGGAGGAGGCAAAGAAGGTCTATGAGATATTCGCAGATGAAGACGAGGAGACGAGGAGGCTCGCCGTTGACTGGATACCACTCTTCGAGGCACCGCCACCTAAGCCACGCATGTTGGCTCTCGACATTGAGGTTTACACGCCCTTCAAGGGCAGGATACCAGACTCTAACAAGGCAGCATACCCGGTGATCAGCGTCGCGTTCGCATCTAATGATGGTCTGCGTAAGGTGATGATACTTGCTCGTCCAGGGTTAAGGTTTGGCGAGCCGACGGCCAACTATCCTGCCGACGCGGAGATAGAGATATTCGACTCGGAGGTAGCTCTCATCCTAGAAACAATAAGGCTCATCAACAACTATGAGGTAGTGATAACCTTCAACGGTGATAACTTCGACTTCCCGTACCTACACAACCGCGCCGTCAAACTAGGCATACCGAAGTCCATACTACCATTCCGTCACACACGCGACTACATAAGCCTCCACTACGGCTTCCACGTCGACCTCTACAAACTCTTCTCGATAAAAGCGCTGCAGAGCTACGCCTTCGGCTCCGCTTACAAGGAGTTCACTCTAGACGCTATATCCGAGGCGCTCCTCGGCGAGCACAAGATACCAGTAGAAACTAGCATAAGCGACCTTACGGCATCCGAGCTAGCGGCTTACAACTTCCGTGATGCAATGCTAACACTCAAGCTACTAACATTCAACAACTACCTAGTATGGAAGCTGGTTATCCTGTTAATGCGTATCAGTAAACTCCCTCTCGAGGACGTCACGAGAAGCCAAGTATCAGCATGGATACGCAACCTCTTCTACTGGGAGCATAGGAGGAGAGGACTACTCATACCGCGAAAAGAGGATCTAAGGCTACTCAAGGGCGAGCAGAAATCAGCGGCCGTGATAAAGGGCAGGAAGTATGCTGGCGCCATTGTACTCGATGCGCCAGCTGGAGTATTCTTCAACGTGGTTGTCCTTGACTTCGCTAGCCTATACCCAAGCATAATCAAGAAGTGGAACTTGAGCTACGAGACCGTTAACCCGGAGCACTGTCCGGGTGGTAAACTCGTTGAGGTACCGGACGTCGGTCATCGTGTATGTATGAGTGTGCGCGGCATAACGGCCCAGATAGTTGGCTTGCTCAGAGACTTTAGAGTGAGGGTGTACAAGAAGAAGGCGAAGGATAAGAGTCTAAGCGAGGAGGAGCGCCACTGGTATGATGTAGTCCAAGCAGCTATGAAGGTGTACATCAACGCTAGCTATGGCGTCTTTGGTGCTGAGAACTTCCCGCTGTACGCTCCATCGGTTGCTGAGAGTGTTACAGCAATAGGCAGGTATACTATCAAGCAGACGGTACGCAAAGCAGCCGATCTAGGACTCAAGGTGCTCTATGGTGACACTGACTCTCTCTTCCTATGGGCGCCATCCGAGGATAAGCTGCAGGAACTTCAGCGATTTGTTGAGGAGAACTTTGGCCTGGAGCTTGAAGTTGACAAGGTGTATAGGTTCGTGGCCTTCTCGGGCAGGAAGAAGAACTACATCGGCGTCTATCCGGATGGTAAGGTTGAAGTGAAGGGTGTGGTGGCGAAGAAGAGAAACGCCCCAATGTTCCTCAAGAAGGCTTTCGGTGAGGTGTTAGAACTATTAGGTCAGGCTAGTACGCCGGAGGAGTTCCTCGTTGTCAAGAAGAAGATACGTGATAAGCTACACGAGGTGTACAAGAGGCTAAAAGAGAAAGACTTCATGCTAGACGAGCTAGCGATACACATGGCCTTAACCAAGCCTGTCAACGAGTATGCTAACATCCCGCCTCACGTAAGAGCAGCTATACAACTAATGCAGGCCGGTGTGCACGTGATGCCTGGTGATGTGATAGTATTCGTGAAGGTTAGAAGCAAGGACAAAGTGAAGGCCATACAGCTTGCAAAGCTACACGAAGTGGACACCGACGAATACATCAAGACTGTGAGGACGGCGTTTGAACAGGTACTAGGAGCTATAGGCATGTCGTGGGACGACATCGTGGGCTCAACGAAACTGGAGGCGTTCTTCGCGAGACGATTCTAACTGCTCTTCTTCTTTCTACTCCTGCGCCTCTTCTTACCACTGGATGCCTGGGTTTCTGCGGCCTCAACAGCCTCAACCTCTGACAAGCCTTCCTCAAGCCTCTGTAACTGTTCCGGTGTTAACTCGAGCTGGGTTTCGCCGCCAAGACTCTTTTCTCGTGCAGTTGTCTCCTTTGCATACTCAACTATCTGGTCCTTAATGCTATCCTCGATGAGGTATGTAACAACGTAAACTTTGATATCACGGTATGTGTCTCCGCTCCACCTGTTATCATAGCTAATCGTGAATACCGGCAGTCTTACTATAACCTCGTTGCCTTCTCTTTCAAGTTCTAGGCCGAGACCGGTCACTATATCGTACAGGTCAGGATCTATTGGTATCTTGTATCGTAGCTCGTAGTGAGTCCTCATTACGGTAAGGTCGCTGAGCTGCGGGTTCCACTCGTCTGCAGCTTTCTTCACGTATTCGCGCAGCACGTCAGTTAGACTCTTATCATCCACTATCTTTACCTCCTCTATTTGACCCTCCACGGATTTCACGACAAGTATTGGTACGTGAATCTCCTCGGTCTCCATAGCTATCAGCCCTTGTTCCATCGGTGCGCGCCAATCACGTACAGATATATGTTGTGTGATGTAAATTCGTCGTGGATGGTAGCTAGAACCGAAGGCCTCCACGAGGTTATCTGGAACTCGTGGCTTACTACGCGCGTGCCTGGGCTCAACTCCTTCTCTAGCTTAGGTGCTAGCTCGTCATTAACGCTTGTCAGGAGGAAGAGTGTCACGATGCTAGCCTCGCTAATGTCAACTTCGAACATGTCGCCATGTATGATTTCTATGCGGTCGCTTAGCCCTTCTGCAGCTATCTTCTTCCTAGCCTCTTGAACAAGCTCCCTCCTAATCTCAACGCCCACGGCACGTTTTACGCCAAACTCTTTAACGGCAGTTATTAGTATCCTGCCATCACCACATCCAAGATCGTAGACAATATCGTCGGGACCCGCACCGGCAAGTTCAAGCATCTTCCTAGCAACGCCCGGAGGTGTCGGTACATATGGCACGCGTGGCTCGCTCATTGCCCGCTACCATTATGGCGAGATTGAGAAACACCCGAGTATAACATGCTTGGCGCGAGCTTTCAACCAAGCTGAGAAAGCCTCTCGAGTGCTTGCTTCTTAGCGCTCTCTAGGTCCGGTTGGAGAGTGTTATCAAGCGGTATCTTGGAAAGGACTAGCTTGCAAGAACCGTCGTCAAGCATCACTAGGAGTTGTGGTAGCCATGCCATTCCAAACTCGTCTTGCTCGCCACACTCGTTAAGCAGCACGTAGTCCTCCATCCTAATCTCGAGTTCTAAGCCCTTCTCCTTAGCCAACTCCTCTGCAAGTTTAACCCACTGCTTGTGCAAAGGATGATGCTCTGCTGTGACCAGGACCAGCTTCTGAGGCTTGGACATCTCTATTCGCCACGCCCGCGACCTCCAGCTTAACCCTATATGCTCTCCGGCTCCAACGCTCCACAATACCGAGACTCTCTAGGCGACGAAGTATCTTGCCAGCAGTCTTTGGTGAGACGCCCAGCATCCTTGCAACCTCGTAGACGGTCACAAACTTCTTGCCTCGCAGAGCGTGTGAAGCCCAATCCTCGAGACTAATACTGAGGCTTATCCTCAAATCCCACACCCACTAGGGTACAGCATTCTAGAGCCGCACGCACTCCGGCACCCCGGTGAAAGTAATGCCGTGCCTCTCTAGAGAGACGGGCGAGACACGGGTACACGTTTGCGTCGAAACGGGTAAAGGCGAACTAAGAGGTGCTACCGGTATCCCCTTCTTCGACCACATGCTTGAGACGTTTTCGCGCTACTCGGGTCTAAGCATAGAAGTTAGTGTCCAGGAGTTGAAACGAGTAGACGATCACCATGTTGTGGAGGATGTCGCTATAGTGCTTGGCAGGGCGCTAGACAAGATGCTAGGGGATAGGAAAGGCATACGACGTTTTGGGTACGCGCTCATACCTATGGACGATGCATTAGCATATGCAGCTGTAGACCTAGCGAGGAGACCATACTTTGTCTCGAGAGGGTTGCAATGGAGCAGGGATAGTATAGGCGGTCTGGCACTAGAGAATGTTGAACACTTTCTGCGTAGTCTAGCCTTTGAGGCGCGGTTCACGCTACACGTCGGTATAGTTTACGGTAGCAATGATCATCATAAAGTCGAGGCGTTGTTCAAAGCAGTGGGTATCGCGCTACGCGAAGCGATGAAACCCGGGGAAAGCATATCAACTAAGGACACGTTGCTATAGGGTGGTCAGCACCGCGCACCTCAGCACGAGAGTAGTTAGGGGAAGCGAAGCGCTAAGCTTCTAGCCTGCTCATCACTCCATATAAATAATAATAACAGCCACTCACTAAGCATTATACGGCTTTGTACTGACACTTGTGGAGGCGGAGAAGTGGGTATGCCCTTTATCTCACGAGGCATTACAGTGGGTTTCGTGCGGGCTGATGAGAAATCGCTGGCGGAGGTTCTAGAAGAGCTGAGTAATAAAAAATTCAGTGGTAGGCTTGAATTTGCTGTGACGTGCGATGGCACCAAACTTTCGGGGGCCATCGAGCTTCTAGATGGTAAGATTGTTGCAGCTGAGCTAGAGCTTCCATCTCTCGTGCGAGGATCTGAAGCACTGCGTAGGGTGCTTGAGAAGTGGGTGCGGAATTGTAGGGGTTACGCTGAGATAGTAGAGCTGGATCGTGGTAAGATAGACGTAGACTTGGCCGAAAATCCGGCGGCAAGAGTAGACATAGAGGAGTCGACAAAAATGGTAAAAGAAGCGCTTCAGGTGATAAGGGAAGTCGTAAAGGGCAAAGAGGAAGGGACGGAGGAAGAGATGGCGCCAACCGCGCCATTGGTCGAAGTGTCTGAGGCCCACGTTACTGAGGAGGGAGAATACAAGCCCAGCATCGAAGGGGAAGTAAGAGTAGAGGAGCGTATTGAGAAACAAGAGAGGTTGCCCACACCGCTTGAAGAAGAGAAAAGCGTCGTTGAAGAAGTTGAGGCAGTGCCGTCTACCGAGAGGCTGATAGAAAGGCTTGATAGCTCGCTTTTCGACGCCACAATTGTGTTACGTGGTACGCTGAGCGATAGCGGCGCTATACAATCACACGAAGTCGATAGACTCGTGCAGAGGCTGATAGAGGTTAGTAGAAACAACCCGGACAAAACCATAGTCGCCTTCGTCAATGATAGGCTTAACGAGATACGCGGTAAGCTAGTAGCGTACGATGGGATCCTTGTGGCTGCGCTTGTGAAGAGGGAGAACAAGCGCCTACTTGATGCAGATGCTATAAGGGAGTTGGCTAGCTTTGAAAGACCATTGTTGTATAGCATATACCTGATCGACCCAAGTGTTGATGAGACGCTTCACAAGCTTGCCCAGGAGTCTGCTAGGAGAGCACGGGAGGCTACCAAGCTGGAAAAAGAAGAGGTAGTGGTGGAAGCACCTACGAGCGAGGCGCGAGAAAGTGAGGAGAGGAAGCGGCATGAACACGGTAAGAGTGAGCAGAAAGAATCAAGGCGTAGAAGATTCCTGCTATTCTTCCGTCGTGGCAGGTAGTAGGGATTTTGATAAGGCTCGTGTGGTATTGAAGCGAGTACGGGTGTAGCTTGGAGAGGGTAACAACCGTGTACTATTACACGCCTCAGCAGGAAGTGTATGTGCCCGACACTAGCGTGTTGATAGAAGGGATAGTCTCGAAGCTTATACGTGAAGGGCGCATACGCGGCAAGATAGTCATACATCGCGCAGTTATAGCCGAGCTAGAGCACCAGGCCAACCTTGGCAAGACGATAGGCTTTGCGGGTCTACGCGAGATTCGAGAGATTAGAAGACTTGCAGAAGAGGGCCTCATAGACTTCGAAATAGGCGGTAACAGGCCAAGCCCATCTGAAATAGCGCATGCAAAGAAAGGCGCTATAGACGCGCTAATTAGAGACTATGCACTGGAGATAGGTGCTACGCTGATCACCGGTGATAGGATACAAGCGCTTGTCGCTGAAGCGATGGGCATCCCAGTCATTTACATTCCGCCTCGTGAGGGCGAGAGGTTAACCATAGAGAGACTCTTTGACGAGCAGACTATGAGCGTGCATCTCAAGGAAGGTGTTGTACCACGTGCGAAGAAAGGCAAGCCCGGAAGCTGGAAGCTAGTCGACCTTGATGATAGGCCGATGACGCGTGACGAGCTTGAAGAGATAGCGCGAGAAATCGTAGAGGCCGCGAAAAGACGGAAGGATGGATTCGTTGAGATAGACAGAGCTGGTTCGACAATAGTCCAGCTGGGCGACTATAGAGTCGTGATAACGAGGCCCCCGCTAAGCGAGGCCTGGGAAATAACCATTGTGAGGCCCGTTGCTCGCCTATCACTCGAGGATTACAACCTACCGCCAAAGCTCCTGCGTAGGCTGGAGGAGCGTGCAGAGGGCATACTAATAGCGGGCGCGCCGGGTGCCGGCAAGACGACATTCGCTCAGGCACTAGCCGAGTACTATGCTAGGAAGGGCAAGATAGTCAAGACTATAGAATCGCCACGTGATATGAGGCTGCCGCCAGAGATAACGCAATACTCGAAGAACTATGCCAGCATAGGAGAGCTGCACGATATACTGTTGCTAAGCAGGCCCGATTACACGGTGTTCGACGAGCTTAGAACCGATGAGGACTTCAAGCTATACATAGACCTTAGACTCGCTGGTATAGGCATGATAGGTGTTGTGCATGCCACAACACCAATAGATGCGATTCAGAGGTTCCTGCAACGCGTAGATATAGGCCTACTACCGAGCATAATAGACACTGTCATATTCATTGACAAGGGTCAGATCGAAGCAGTATACGAGCTTAGGATGACGGTCAAACTACCAACAGGACTACGTGAGGCGGAACTAGCCAGGCCGGTCGTGGAGGTCGTAGACTTCCTCACAGGTGAGCTAGTATACGAGATATACACGTTTGGCGAGCAGCGTGTCGTTGTGCCAGTCAAGAAGGTGAAGATGGGTGCGCTTGAGGAGAGGGTGAAAAAGCTTGTAGAGCGACTAATACCAGGCGCCGACGTTGAGATAAGCGACGAGGGTGTAGTGATAGTCAATATACCGAGGATAGCGGCAAAGACGGTGATGAAGAAGATAAGGAAACTAAAGAAGCTCGAAGAAAAGTATGGTGTGCATATCCGTGTAAACCTTGTAGGCTAGTCACGGGTGTACTTCTTGCCCGAACCTCGTTCAAAGAAAGGCTTTCAAAAAGAACGCGACCTTGTCCTACGTTTCTGGAAGGCTGGTTTTGCTGCAGTAAGGGGACCTGCTAGTGGTGCACGAGCAAAAAGAATAGTTTATCCGGATGTTCTCGCCATTTACAATGGCTCTGTGTTTGTGTTCGAAGTTAAATACAGAGCTAAGCCCGAGACCATATACATAGAGAAGTCTAAGCTAGAGAGGCTGGAAGAGTTTGCAAGACGGGCGGGTGGGAAACTCCTCATAGCAGTAAAGTATGGTGGCGAGGAATGGAGGTTTGTTGATCCCGGGCTATGCCCCGAGACAAATGGGGGCAAGATTCGTGTAGACCCGAGGATAGTCGCGGAGAAGGGCATACCATTCTCTCAGTTTGTTAACGAGGTTAAGGGTCAAACTAGAATAACACGTTTTATGCGGAAAACGTAATGCCTTGTGTATACTCGTCTATAGTAGGGGTAGTTTTGGAATTCATAGTTCCTCTAGTCATTGTCGCAATGCTTGCTGGCCTGTTCTTGGCGATGAGCATCCGCATAGTGAAGGAGTATGAGCGTGCTGTGGTATTTCGTCTTGGTAGACTAGTTGGTGTTAAGGGACCTGGTCTCTTCTTCATAATACCCTTCATTGACACGATTAGGGTTGTCGACCTGCGTATACATGTTGTTGATGTTCCAAGCCAGGAGATAATAACTAAGGATAACGTTACTGTGGAGGTAGACGCGGTTGTCTATTACCGTGTGTTTGACCCGATTAAAGCAGTTACAGCTGTTTCAAACTATCACTATGCAGTAATGATGTATGCTCAGACAACACTAAGGGATATCATTGGTCAAGTTGAGCTTGACGAGTTGCTAACTAAGCGTGAAGAAATTAACAAGAGATTGCAACGTATACTTGATGAAGTCACAGACCCTTGGGGCATTAAAGTGACAGCTGTTACGCTCAAACAAGTAAAGCTCCCGGAGTCACTACTACGTGCAATGGCGTTACAAGCCGAGGCAGAGAGGCTCAGAAGGGCTAGGGTCATCGAGGCTGAGGGTGAGAGACAGGCCGCTCAGATTATGGCCGAGGCGGCTAGAATCTACGAGGATCATCCTATTGCGTTACGACTGAGAGAACTCCAAACGTTGATACAGATAGCGCGAGAGAAGAACATGATAGTGGTGGTTCCCTTTGGTGCTCTCTCAACAGCCATTGATATTGGAGTAGTTTCTGGTATAGCCAGGGCTGTCAGAGTAACAGAGAGTGGGAGACAGGAGCATGAGACGGGTTAGACTAGCGGCTCTAATCCTATTCTTTTTGTTTCCATTTGTCCTCGGCTCTCTTAACACGTGTGTTGTACACGCATATACGCAGAGGTGGGGACCCGGAGCCGTACTCGCGAAAGTACATGGTACTATCGACGAGGGTGTTAGGGCTTACATAGAGGAGGCTCTTGCGATCGCAAAGAACAAGCACTGGCCACTCATACTATACCTTGATACACCTGGCGGGTATCTCGACACGGCGCTGTCGATAGTTGACATGATAGACCGTTCTGGTGTGCCGGTAATCACCTATGCAGGTGGTAGATGGGCTGTTTCGGCAGGCACACTGATACTAATCTCGAGTCCATTAGCATATGCCTCGCCGCACACAGTCATAGGCTCGATGCAACCTGTGATGGTGACCCCGGAGGGTGTGAAACCGGTAAACTTCAGCAAGATAATCAACACGCTGCTCAAGATATTAGAGGTGCATTGCGAGGTCTATGGAAGGAACTATACCGCGGTAAAGCTCTTCGTAGTGAGTAACCTGAATCTCGATGGTGAAGAGGCTTACCGTTATCACGTCATAGATGGTGTTGCAAACAGTATAGATGAGCTTTTGGTAAAGATAAACGGTAGTATAGTGAAGCTCTACAACGGTGATGAAGCTCTTATTGTCGTAAACGGTCCTGTAGAGTATGTCGAGATGCCATTGAGATATAGAGTTGTTAGCTTCCTCTCAGACCCGACTATATCCAGCCTGCTACTCTCACTAGGCTCGCTCATAATCATAATCTCGCTAGCATCCGGGCATCTCATGTACGCGCCGTTAGGCCTTCTATTGCTACTCCTGGGTCTATTCGGGCTTGGATACACTGTAAACACATTGGCACTATTGCTAGTGATACTCGGAGCTATTCTACTAGCCATAGATATGATTGTCATACCTGGTTTCGGTATAACAGGTGCAACCGGTGCAATCATGCTAGTACTCGGCTTGGCTCTTCTACCCCTGAGTGGGAACCTGCTGGTTACTGCCGAATATGTGCGAATCTTGCTCTATACAGCCATATCGATAGGAGTCTTCTTTGCCGCGCTCTCCACGATAATAGCCTACAAGGTGGCAAGCGTCGTACGTAGCAAGCCAGTGTACCAACCCGACCCTATAGGCAAGAAGGGTAGGGCTCTAGACGAGATACATCCAGACAAGGAGGGTTTCGTGATAATAGAAGGAGAGTATTGGGTTGCGCGAAGTAGAGGGGGTGTGGTGAAACCCGGAGAGGAAGTGATAGTTGTCGGGAAGGACGGTCCAACGTTGATAGTGGAGAAGGCGTCTAAGGGAGGGTCAGCCGGGTAAGTTCTCCTCATCAACTCGGTCCGGGAGTAACTCTTCACACCCTCCGTCTTCTCTACACTCTAATCTCGCGCTGATAGGGCTTCCCGTGCTTAACCCAGACGACCCTGAGCGTTACTCGTTTGTCACTAGGAGCCTTCACCTTAACCTCGGTAGATTCTCCACTATCCAACGGTTCTACCTCAAGCCTCTCGATATGCTCACCGGGTACTATTGCTAGGAGCATCACGCGCTCAGGTTTAGTGGCGCCGCGGTTCACCAGCCTAACGGTGAGCTCTTCACCGGTCCTCTCGACACTTTCGATATGAATATCGGGTAGTGTGCGTCTCGCAACACTTACTATAAGTGTCGATATTCTAACAGGCCTCGAGCCTTTGACGTGCTCGAAACTGATGCGGTAAGCGCCGGTAACCGGTATGGTATCGAGGTTTACCTCCTCAACCCCCACGAAGCCAGTGATGCTCCTATCCTTGCTACCGTTGACACTAATCCTCACCATACTGTCACGTTGTGTTAATGCAAGCACTGCACGTACACTAGCATGCGTAGCGTCTTCGGGTATATCTCGCATGTTGATACTCAATGTGTAGGACTCGCCTGGGTTAAGTGCTAGGGCGCCGCTCAGGAACGCAAAACTAACTACGCTGTCTGGTACGTCGTACACCGCGAATAACCCTACATGCTCTACTGTGATTGGGTTGCTACCCTCATATGCTATCGTAACCTTGTGTACATCAGAATCGCCCTTGTATATTGGCGTAACGTCGAAAACAGTCTTTGAGTAGTAGCCCTCATCGTCACCTAGTTGTGCTATGCTCTTTGGCCTATACTCTCTCGAAACCGCTATGCCGTCAAACCAAAGACGCCATCTCATCCTCTCAGGGTATTCACGTGTAACCATGCCTATCTCGAGAAGCACACGTTTAACCTGTATGTTCGTTGGCGTGGGGAGGCTGAGCGACAGGGAGCCGATATTAGGGTTTGAGAGGCCACCCAGTCTCAATGGCGCAACAGTAGTAGTGTACACTATATCGCCCTGAACGTTCTCAAGCGCGTATATCTTCATGTCGCCTGCTACCATTCGAAATCCACCAGCTCCGCAATGACAATGTCAGAATCAACCTAATAACGCTATGCTCTTGGGTCCCTATAGGTCGATCAAGAAGGCGCGTCTCCTGGCTTGGGCTTCCTCCATCGTGCCCTTCACTACTATCTCGTAGAGTATTGCTTCTTTCTTCCCAGGCGCTGGGCGTAGAAGCCTTCCAAGCCTTTGGATGAACTGGCGTTTTGAGCTAGTACCCGAGAGGATTATACCAACGTTAGCATCGGGTATATCTAGACCTTCATCGCCGACAGTGGTGACAACAAGTATCCTAGCGCGTCCAGTCTTAAAGAGGTGGAGTGCCAGATCGCGTTTAACCCGATCAGTCTTACCGGTGATAACAGGCGCGCCAAGTAGAACACCGAGTTTCTTAGCCTGTTCCACATACTGCGTGAATATGATAACCTTGGAGCCCTTCGATGCCTCCTGTTCCGCAATCTCTTTTGCGAGTTTCAACTTGTTCTCAGCGTTGATGACTATCTTTCTCATCTCATTGAGTATCTTGAGAGCCTTTGATGCAGATTCGTCACCGGAAGCCGCCAGCCGTATGAGCTCGTTGATATCACGGCCTGCGGCGAGCTCGGCGTACTTCCTGCGAAGCTCCCTATACTTCATGGCCTCCTTTGGCGTTAGTGTGACGTACTTAGTGACTATCCTGTACTGGGCTAGGTAGCCCTGCGCAGCTAGCTCAGAGGCACTCTTACGGTAAATCAAGCCGCCCATCAACCGGAAGAGTTCAACGTGAAGCCCGTCTTCTCGCTCAGGCGTAGCCGAGAGGGCCATGCGGTAGGGCGCTAGTACGCCCTCAGCTATAAGCCGGAACCTCTCGGCGGGCAAGTGGTGAGCCTCATCCACTATGAGTAAAGCGAATTTGTCTCTAAGTTCATCTACACGCCTCCATGCTGTCTGGTACGTTGTCACGGTGATAGGCGCTATCCTCTTCTCTTCACCATAGAAGGCGCCCACCTCCCAAGGTGAGACTGTCAAGGCTTCGCGTATCTTCTCGACCCATTGTTTTAGCTGCTCACGCGTATACACGACTATGAGTGTTGGCACTTTTAACTCGGCTATTGCCGCCAGAGCTACTATAGTCTTGCCAGCACCGGTGGGTAACGCTATAACGCCACGATACTTGTTAGCCTTCCATGCTTCAAGAGCCTCACGTTGATATGGGCGAAGCTCGTAACGCAACGATATACTCTCGTTAAAAGGTTTTGGCTCCAGTAAGCCAGTCTCGTCAACAACCTCGAAACCCGCCCTACGAAGCTTATCAACAACATCGACCACAACGTAAGGCTTGACTATGAAGCCCTTAAGCTCCCTAGAATACCTCACGGTGCCGCCGAATTCGGCTAATAACTCGAGAAGCCTCTCCCGCGAACGAAGCACATAGAGACCATCCTCAACACGCAACCTTGCAATCTTCTCGGTCGCGCCCACGCCCGGTGGAAGCTCCTCCACGACACCTCCCATACTATCGATTATCGCGAGCACATCACGGAGTGAGAGGTTGGCGCGTCTAAGCTTAACCGGGTTTATCTCGAATATCCTCTCGCCATTCACAACCCCCTTATAATCGGCGAACTCGAGAACTTCCCGGAACTCATCCTCGCTTAGCCACCTTGAGAATTTTACACGGATACCCACTCAGCACACCTCCGTTAATTCAAGACCAGTCATGATACGTGGACGGCGTGTGTAAGAGCCACAGATCCTGCGTACAATCTCAACAGCCTTCTCCTCATTTGGCTCGTCTAGTACAACGACCCATAAGCCCCCAGCACTACGGTAATACAATATGTCCTCAGCGGGTGTGTCCCTAACCTCTCCCGGCGGCTCGCCTATACCCTCAAGACATACTCCCAACAATCTGAGCCTGTCACTATCCTCCTCAAGCAGAGGGGCATCATACCTATAGACCAGGGAGGCTCTCAAAGACTCCTTCTCGCACACTACTAGCTTCAAGATGGGCTCGTCGCGGATAATAGACTCGTTGAGAGCGTAGAGGGCTACATCCTCGTCAACAACGCGGGATAAGCGCTCAACGCTACGTCTTGAGGGGCCTGGGGGTCCTCGCGTGGGTTCAGCCATCACCGGTCAGCCCTTAAAACCCCAGTCATCCCCCGCTCTTAACCAGGGTTAAGCCAGCCGATTTAACCGGGGAGGTTGAGGCTTTTGTCTGCATTATCAAAGTACGATGCTATCCGTTTCAGGCTCCAGGTGGTATCCCTACTGCGTCTTCTGAAGAAGATATACTCGTATCGTGAGCTCTCCGCGATGACGGGGATCCCAGAGAGCGTCCTTTGTCGCTATGTCCGCGGGCAGACTATACCCAGCCTCGAGCAGGCACATGAGATAAAGAGGAGGCTCGAGGAGAACACCGACATACGCAAGATAGTTGCGAGTAGAGTAGAGCACCTACTCGAGGGTTATGTTGACCTAACCCAGGTAATCGGTGACCCAAGTCTCCTGCGCCTCATGGCATACTATGTGACGATGAAACTTGCTGGCAAGAGAGTCACTAAGGTACTCGTGCCAGAGACTAACGGTATACCATTCGCTACTATGATAGCCGATGTGTTAGAGGTGCCGCTTGTCATAGCAAAGAGGAACAAGGATAATCCCTACGAGGAGTACGTGGAGGCTAACGTGGTGGAGCCTAGTATACGCTCAACGATAACCTACTATATACCACGCCGCTTGATAAGCAGGCGCGACTCTGTACTCATAGTCGACGATCTAATACAATCTGGCAGGACGATTAGAGCCCTAGCTGCTAGCATAGAGAAGCTTGGTGCCAAGCCCGTCGCAACCGCGGCTATAGTTGCTGTTGGTGAGCCCCGTGTCTCGATACCCCAGCCTCTCATAGTATTGTTGCACCTTAGCGAACCTAGCCGGCTAGCTAGAGTGTGACGCATACCCGTATCTTGACTCTAGTGTAGTGTATAACCCCTTGAGGACAACTGGTTTTGCGGGTGCTTGTGGTGTCTGATGCACTTGTCAAGCAACGCGCTGAGATCATGAAGAAGGTTATTGAGCAGCAGAGGATGATCGCGGAGAAGATGAAGAAGGTAAGATACAAGCTCGTAATTCTCAGCGGCAAGGGTGGTGTAGGCAAATCTTTCGTAACAGCCAGTCTCGCCATGGCTCTAGCAATGAAGGGGCGTCGGGTGGCAGTCTTTGACGCCGATGTCCATGGGCCCTCGATACCTAAGATGCTGGGCGTTCATGGTAAGAGGATGTACGCGTTACCCGATGGAAGACTGTTGCCGGTTGAGGGACCGCTTGGAGTCAAGGTGGTATCGATAGACTTCCTTCTCGAGAGTGAGGAGCAGGCTGTGATATGGCGTGGGCCTTTGAAGACTGCAGCTATACGTGAGCTGCTAGCCTACACCGATTGGGGCGAGCTAGACTACCTCTTGGTTGATCTGCCGCCGGGTACGGGTGACGAGCAGCTGACGATAGCTCAGCTTATACCAGGGTTAAGCGGCACCATTATAGTCACGATACCGTCGGATGTAGCCAGGATTGTAGTGAAGAAGGCTATAACGTTTGCAAAGAGGCTGAATATACCCATAGTAGGCGTTATAGAGAACATGAGCTATTTCGAGTGTCCCGATGGCTCAAGGCACTACATTTTCGGGAAGGGTGCTGGCCGGAGGATAGCAGAGGAGATGGGCGTACCGTTCCTTGGTGAAATTCCAATCGACCCGAGGATATCCAAGGCTAATGACGAGGGTAAGCCCTTCTTCGTCGAGTATCCCGACTCGTCGGCTGCTAAAGCCTTCCTTGAGATAGCTGAACGCGTTATAGAGCGAGTGGAGGGTAAAGGAGAAGGCCGGAGCGAGAGTCAAGCGAAAGAGTGAGGCCTACGCCACCATCAATGTATCTCGTGCCTAGTAGGGTGCCAAGTAATCCCGATCCCCAATGGGTGCAGTGAAGGCCAATGACTAGATTAGCTCTCTCCAGGGCGAGGTGCGCTACCTCCTCTATATCGTCTCTGCTCGCGTTCTTTAGGTGGAACCCACCCATCAAGATGTCAACGTGTTTTGCATTGGACCAGTAGAAGATTTGTCTTAGGCCGGCGTGCCCACATGCAACTATAAGCAGACGGTAGTCTGCGACGTTAAGCGTGAGTGATATCTCGCCGCTTGAACCTACCGGGCCGAAGGCCTCTACGCCTGGTGCAACAGTGACTCGGCCCCTGACATAGGCGGTGCGTTCAACCATTACGTTCTCTAGTATCTCGGATACCCGGTTTGATACGCCTCGAGGCTCTGGCAGGTAGACTATACGTGGTTTGAGAACCTCGCCAAGCTCCCTAAGCGCATAGTAGTGGTCGCGGTGCATATGTGATATTATGATGTGGTCTACCCTTTCAATCGGGGTGCCCAGTAACCTGGCATTGTGGAGGAGAGCCCACGGTGACCCACTAACGTCGAACAGAAGTCTCCACTTGGATGCCCCCGAGCCGACCTCAATGTAGATTGACAAGCCATAGTCTGTTGCTAAATCCTCGCGCAATGAGAGGTTGTCGACCAGCACTGTGAGGCGGGCATATTCTGGTTTCTCCACCCTCAGCCTCCCTGCCCCACCCCAAGCCTACCATGATTAACCCTTGCTATAGTGTCTACAGTGGGGGGCTCCGGGCTTGAAGATAACCGAGATTGTTCGTGTCGATAGTAAAGGTAGGATAACAATACCAATGGTTGTTCGTGACGCTCTTAACATAGTTGAGGGGATGCACCTCATACTGGTTGCTGATCCTGACAAGCGGGAGATTGTCCTCTCGCCGATATTCGCTCCCGTGGCGCACGTCTATGAGATCTATCTAGAGCTGCGTGACACTCCCGGGGCTCTAGCCAAGGTCTCCGAGGAGCTGGCAAAGATGGGTGTAGACCAGTTGACGACACAGTGTGCGGCAGTTAAGCGTGGAGAGTACGCAGAGTGCGTCATTGTAGCCGATTTTAGCAAGGTGAGGATGTCGCCGGAGGAGGTCAAACAGAGGCTGATAGAGCTTGACGAGGTGCGGCTCGTTAGTATTAGGAAGCTGCACAGGTAGTCCCTAGACGGAGGCAAAGAGCGGCATGTGCATAGTCAAGGTCGGGTGTTGTGGTTTTCCCGTAGCACGGGCAAGGTACTTCGAGCAGTTTAGGCTCGTGGAGGTGCAACAGACCTTCTACAAGCTCCCTACCCGGGAGACCCTCGAGAGATGGAGGAGAGAGGCTCCCCAGGATTTCGAGTATACGGTGAAAGCCTGGCAGGTGGTCACGCACCCTCCGAGCAGCCCCACGTGGCGCAAGGCTGGGTTGAAACCCGAACCCGGAAAGGAGGATAGGTACGGTCTACTCAGACCGACGCCCGAGAACTTCGAGGCGTGGAAGAAGACCGTGGAGGCTGCCGACATACTAAACGCCAGGATAATCGTTGTACAGACGCCGCCGAGCTTCGGCTACAGTGAAGAGAACCTGCGCAACGCTCTCGAGTTCTTCCGAGAGGCGGCCAAGTATGGGAAAACCATCGGGTGGGAGCCTCGCGGCACCTGGCATGAACACCCCGAGGCGATTAGGAGGATAGTCGAGGAGACCGGCGTGATACACGTTGTGGATCTTCTACGGAGATGGCCGGTCGTCGTAGGCAGGATAGCCTACGTGAGGTTGCATGGTCTCGGTGGTCGCGAGGTGAACTACCGATACAAGTATACGGATCAGGACCTGGAGGAGCTGGTCGCTAGGGTCAAGAAGCTTTGTAGTGAGGGCGCCGAGGAGGTATACGTGCTATTCAACAACGTCTATATGTTTGACGATGCGCGGAGATTCAGGGAGAAGGCGAGAAACGCCGGTCTGGACGTATCCTAGTCCTATGGGGCGGTGAGGAGGCTCTACCAGCGATGAGGGCCCCAGTCGCCCCGTGAAGATACCGACCACCAGCCGAGCCCCACACGGCCCCGTTTAAACGCCGGGAAGCGTAGGCCCTCCTCGCGGTGCTGGACTAGTGGAGGCTAGGCTGCCCAGTCTCGAGCGTATTGTGGAGCATCTCCGTAGGCTTGTGGAGGTCTATGCGCCGACTGGGGAGGAGGAGCGGTTACACCCGGTTCTCCGCGAGATAGCAGAGGAGCTAGGCGCAGACTACGTGATAGACGAGGTCGGGAACTTTTTCATTGTTAGCGGCGACGGCCACCCCAACATTGTTCTTGTGAGTCACCTTGACACCGTGCCCGGCGAGCTACCCGTTCGGGTGGAGGGCACTACCGTCTGGGGTCGTGGCGCTGTAGATGCGCGCGCCCCGCTCTTGGCGATGGTGTACGCGGCGGCCCTCTACAAAGGGCCGTGCACAGTTTGGGGTGGCGGCGTTGTTGCCGAGGAGGGCGACTCGCGTGGTGCCTGGCACCTGGTACGGAAGGGCGTCAAGCCAGACTACATAATCATTGGCGAGCCTAGCGGCACTACCGGTGTAGTGATAGGGTATCGAGGCTCTGCACCCAGCAGAGTGGTGTGTAGGGGGAGAGGTGGGCACGGCGCTAGTCCTTGGGATGCAGACTCGGCGCTCGAGAAGCTCATAGACTACTATGTTTCGTTGAGGAACCGATCTGGCAGAAGCTTCAACGAGATAACTGCCGTTGCGACCATCATCAGGGCCGGTGACTATCCAAACAAGCTCCCAGAGGAGGCGGTGGCACACCTCGATGTTCGTGTGCCGCCAGGCAAGAGCATCGAGGATGTGAGGGCATTCCTAGAGGAGGGTCTACCGCGAGACTGTCGCGTAGAGGTACTGGGCTATACGCCAGGGATACGTGTCAGACCCAACGATCCGGTGCCGCGTGCCTTGATACGCGGTTTGATACGCGAAGGGGCCAAACCGAGAATACTCCTCAAGCACGGCACAAGCGATATGAACATCCTTGCCCAGGTAGCAAGGAGTATCGCAGCGTATGGACCAGGAGACTCGAGGCTAGCGCACAGCACGGAAGAGAGGGTGGATGCAAAGGAAGTGCTCCTTGCGACGCGCGTCCTCATACACGCTATTCGCGAGCTATGCGAGACACTACGACGGAGACAGACGCGACACTCCTAACGCCACAGAGCCTAGCATGGATGCAGTAGAACTCCTCGTTAATAGGAGCCCAGACCAACACGCCATAACCGCCAGCCAGTATGACACCCGCAACATCCTCGTCAACACGGTCACCAACATGAACCAACCTACTTGTATCAACTCCGAGGGCCTCGGCAATGGCCTTAAATGCTCTGACATCCGGCTTAGCAGCACCAATCTCGTCTGAGAACAGGATAGCGTCAAAGAAACCAGCTAACCCAGCAGCCTCCAAAACACGGCGTGTGACCCTGCCAGGCCAGAAGAGCACGTTACCAAGGATACCGACGCGGAAACCGAGGCTCTTAACCCCCTCGACAGCTTCACGTGCACCAGGAAGCAGTAATTCTCTCGCAGAACCGACAAGCACACTCTCAACAACAGAGAAGAGGAGATCAACCGTAATGCCTACTTCCCTAGCGACTATCTCGGCACCACGCTTCGCGTCAAACCAACCCTCGGACCTCCTAGAGCGTCTAGCCAGCTTAGCACCTCGCTTCAAAGCCTCAAGAACGTTTTCTTGCTCGGTGTTAAGCTCCTCGGCGAGCCTCTGAGCGATGAGCGAGTAAGCCTTGGTAAGGTTCAAGAGTGTGCCCCACACGTCAAAAGACACTGCGAAGCTCACTTGAAGTACACCCTAGGCGATGCGGACAAAAGCTACAATTTTTAAGCAACTCCCGCGCTGATGACAGAATTAGTGATACACGAGTTATACTAGGTCCAGACTACAAGGAGGCGAAAGACGAGTACATAACTAGAAGTTGGGTCGTATATGCTTTGAAACCAGCATCGCGAGAAACACCGGTAATCGAAAATGTTATCAGACTAGCATACAAGCGTGGTGAGGAGAAGCGCGTGCCAAGCCTGCCACTTGAACTCGAGCCTGTCCTTGCCAAGAGTGTGGCAAAACGGCTACGAGAGCAATACGGGATTACCATTGAGCCTGGCTCGCTCGTACCAAGAAAGTGCAATGGCAGGGAAATAGGAGTACTCATAGCCATCGAGGGACTAGATGGAGCAGGGACTACAACTACGTCTCTTGCGCTCGCAAGTATACTGCGCTTGTTTGTGAAGAACGGAAAGGCGGTTTACACCAAAGAGCCTACTGATAACCCAATAGGCGTGCTAATCAAGAGCATACTCCGCGGGCATGTCGACAAATCACTCATGCGCCCTGATATACTCACACATCTATTCATAGCTGATAGGATACACCACGTCTATGAGGAGAACGTAGCTCCGGGTGCTCGTGGAGTCGTCGGGGCAGTGGCGCAAGGGTACCTCGTTGTCACAGACCGCTACAAGTATAGCAACATAGCCTACCAATCAAGCATGGATGAGACCAACACCTACACTATGGAGGATATAATGGCACTCAACGCTGTCACGCCACCAGCGCACATACTCCTATACCTTGATGTTGAGCCAGAGGAGGCCTTGCGAAGAATAACAACTACCAGGAAGGTTCTCGAAACAACCGAGAACCTCGAACTTCTCAGAAAAGTGCGTAACGCGTATCAAAAGCTACTTGTCATGCTCAAAGAGAATCCAGAATGGCCAGCAGCGAGCCCAGGAGAGACACCATGGGTTACGCATGTTGAGAGGACAACTGGTATAAGCGTTGAATGCATCTATCCACGAGATGCACAGTATCCCGTCATAATCAAAGTATATGAGCGTGATATGAGCGTCGAGGAGATGTTAGTAGAGTCCCTGACCCGTGTGATAGCCAAACTGGTCGAAACGGGGCATCTAGTTCAAGAAAACGGGAATGAGCATGGTGTATAGCGTAGATGCATTCAACGCTCATACTAGTTGCCCTCTCAACAAGTGTGCTTTGCCCCTCTAGACTCCAAGATGGCTAGACATAATTCGACATGGTTTCAAGATCGTGATATATCATTATCGAGTTCTTAGAGGCGCGTGCTCTTCGCTATAGCATCTCGGCTATACCTCCTCGCGAAAACTAGCCAAGCGGGCTGGTGTGGCGTGGTTGATGTCGAACTAGTATGTGGTGCCATACTCGCGATAGTCGAACGCAGTTTTCGCTCCCTTCGTGCAGTGCTAGAGTCCGGCAAATGGGATGCACCTCGAGGACTTCTACATGCGTTGTGCCTGGGTGTGCTCCGCAACTACAAGTTACTCGTGCGTGCTCTTCGACGCTGTGGCTTTCGCGGACAAGTGCGTGGAGGTCGACGCGAAGGTTGGGTCCCTATCGTGGCAGCCTATGAGGCCATGTTTAGGCGCGAGGCGGTACCCCGAGAGCGTCTCGAAAAGTTCCTCCCGCGTAATGTGGTTGAGTGTCTGTTGCGTCTTGAACCCCGTGACGTCGTCTTGGGGGTGAGTGATCCTCTTGAGCGGCTCTCGCTGCTTTATAGCATACCGAGGTGGGTGGTTGAGCGGCTCTCGCGTCTATTGCCGCGGGATAGGCTAGAGTCTGTACTGAGAGCCTTCCAGGAGCCGCCACCCACATACATCCGCTTCAATCGTCTCGTGTTCAACGATGTAGAAGCTGTTGTGGAGGATTTGAAGAGTAGAGGTGTCTATGCAAAACCAGATCCTGTGCTCGACGATGTGGTTGTTGTTGAGTACATGGAACCTGGAGCTGTTGGGAGGCTCCCCGGCAATCTATACTACATCCAGGATCGGTCGGCAGCCCTGATAGCTCATGTGCTTGGGCAGGTTGAAGGTGTTGTACTTGACTCGTTCAGCGCGCCCGGCGGTAAGGCAGGACACGTGGCTTGGCGCAACCCTCGTGTCTCGATAGTCGCGGTTGACCTCTCGCGCCGGAGGCTCCGTGACGAGGCTAGGCTCTTGGCTAGGCAAGGCGTTGATAGGAGAGTAGTTCTAGTGGAAGGTGATGCTAGACGTCCTCCAGTAAGGAGGGTGGACGCGGCAATCGTGGACCCAGATTGCAGCAGCATTGGTAGGCTCGGTCATAGCCCGGAGACTAGGCTCTTCCTTGAACAGGCAGGGCCACGCATAATTGAGAGGCTCTCGAGGCTACAATATGAGGGTTTGAAGGCTGCGGCTCTTACAGTGAAAAAGGGCGGTGTAATCGTCTACTCGACTTGTACGTTGACGCTGGAGGAGAACGAGGGTGTGGTGAAGCGTTTGCTTGACGAGGGGCTCGTGGAGCTCGTGGAGGCGGCGCCTTGGGTTGGCGAGAGGAGCCCCGTGCTCCCCGAGACGCAACGTGTTTACCCGGATGTTGCGAGGTGTGGCGGCGGGTATACAGCCAAGCTCGTGAGGGTCTAGAGACACCCGGGGCGATGGGGACGCTTGGAAGGGCCGAGCGGGCTAGGCGCCGAAAGCCTAGCCTGGTGAGGAATACGGGGATGCCGAGCCCCCACGTGGCGTCACCATGTGAGCTTCCAGTTTAGCCTCTAGGAACCGCTTTTACTCCTCCAGTGTGACGCCGGAGAGGGGAGTCACGTTGGGATTCCCACCGCAGCCGACCGTAATGGGCTATGATAGGAGCACTGCGATGTTCTCGCCCGATGGGCGCCTCTTCCAGGTCGAGTATGCATTCGAGGCTGTGCGTAGAGGCTGGACAGCCATAGGTGTGCGTGTCAAGGAGGGTGTCGTGCTAGTCGCTGAGAAGAGGAGAACAGCGCCACTCGCGGACATGGAGCAGATGGAGAAGATAATGAAGATCGACGAGCATATCGGGGCCAGTAGCGTGGGGCTCGGCGGCGATGGCAGGATACTGATCGACTATGCAAGGCTCGTGGCGATACGGCACCGCCTCCTCTATGGCGAGAGGATAAGCGTCGAGTACCTGACTAGACAGGTGTGTGATGTGATGCAGAGTTACACGCAGTTTGGAGGCGTGAGGCCCTTCGGCGTAGCGATCATACTGGGTGGTGTTGATGATCGCGGCCCGGCGCTCTTCGTCGCGGAGCCTAGCGGGCAGTACTTCGGCTACAAGGCTGTAGCCCTAGGCAGCGGGTCCGGTCAAGCGTACGACGTTCTCGAGAAGGAGTATAACGAGGACATGAGCCTAGAGGATGCTATCAAGCTAGCGCTTAAGGCGCTGCTCCGTAGCACCGAGCAGAAGCCGACAGCAGACCTCATAGAGATAGGCGTGATTGATGTGAAGACTGCTCAGTTCCGTAAGCTGAGTAAGGACGAGAGGGCCAAGCTCCTAGAGCAAATACAGTAGAGTATCACGATGTGAGCGGTGGAGTATTAGGTATTGTAGCCCCTCCCCACGTCTTTCAACCAGGGGCTCCGGATGGGTAAGAAGCGTGAGCAAGAGCACGTGATTGCAAGGCTAGAGGTGGGCGGTAAGAAGTTCGAGGTTCTTGTGAACCCAGATGCTGCTATGAGGCTACGCGAGGGTAAGCAGGTGGATCCCGACGAGCTTCTTGTCGGCGACTATGTGTATCGCGATGTACGTAGGGCTTTGAAGGCTAGTCCCGAGGAGCTCAAGAAGGTATTCGGGACGGACGATGTGAAGAAGATTGCAGTTGAGATCGTCAAACGCGGCGAGATACAGATGACAACAGAGCAGAGGAGGAGGCTAATAGAGCAGAAGAAGAGGCAAATCATAATGTTCATCGCAAAGAACGCTATCGACCCGAGGACGAAGCTCCCGGTGCCGCCGCAGCGCATTGAAGCTGCCATGGAGGAGGCGGGTGTTGGTGTAGACCCGTTCAAGCCGGTAGAGGAGCAAGCCATGCAGATAATCAAGGCTCTGCAGCGTGTACTGCCACTAAAGATTGCCCGTGCGCTTCTCAAGATAGTAGTGCCTCCAGAGTTTGCGCCGAGAGTATATGGAGAATTGCAGAGGCTTGGTGAGGTCAAGAGCACGGACTGGAGGACAGATGGTAGTCTTGTAGCTGAGTTGGAAATACCGGCGGGGATGCAGCAAGAGGTTATAGACCGCTTGAACAAGTTGACGCGTGGGCAGGTAGAGGTCAAGATACTCTCGGTGGTCTAGCCATGGCGCGCATATTCGTGCAGAACCGTGACGTAGTGGTGCCAGGCCAGCTGCTAGCAGAAGGTCCCGATGTAGAGCCAGCGTCACCGTACGTTGAGAAGAGGGGTGACCGCCTATACTCGACGATACTCGGCTTGGCTGACGTACAGGAGAATAAGATTGGTGTGATCCCGCTAGAAGGGCCGTACATCCCTAAGCCTGGCGACATAGTCATAGGGCTCATCGTTGATGTCGGTGTGACTCACTGGGAGGTTGACATCAGGGCGCCGTATACGGCCATCCTTACTGCTCAAGAGGCTCTAGACAGGCCCTTCAATCCTGCTACCGACGACCTCCTAAGATACTACCAGATAGGCGATTACATCGTCGCAAAGGTCACATCCTTTGACCGTACGCATGACCCGTATCTAACGGTGAAGGGTAAAGGGCTGGGCAAGATAGTGACGGGGTCCATAGTCGAGATTAAGCCGTCAAGAGTACCGAGGGTCATCGGCAAGAAGGCGTCGATGGTAAACATGCTGGTCAGCTTGACGGGATGCAACATAGTTGTTGGGCAGAATGGTAGGATACTCGTCCAGTGCCGCGATAAGGATCTTGAGGAGGTTCTCGTGCTCGCGATTAAGAAGATTGAGAGGGAGGCTCACATACCCGGTTTAACCGACCGGGTCCGTGCGTTCATCGAGGAGGAGTTGAGAAGGAGGGGCGTGAACCGTGGCTAAGCGCGAACCACCCGTGCCGTTGATAACCAAGACGGAGGAGGGAAGGATAGTACGCCATGATGGGCGTGCACCCGACGAGCTGAGACCCATAAGGATGGAGGTCGGTGTGCTTAGCAACGCTGATGGCTCGGCCTATGTAGAGTTTGGGAGAACCCGTGTAATAGCAGCGGTCTATGGCCCTCGCGAGGTGCACCCGAAGCACATGGCTCTCCCGGATCGCGCATTGATACGGTGCAGGTACCACATGGCGCCCTTCTCTACTGATGAGAGGAAAAGCCCGGCACCCACCCGTCGCGAGATAGAACTATCTAAGGTCATTCGCGAGGCTCTAGAGCCGGTCGTCTTCACAGAGCTTTACCCGAGGACCACGATAGACATCTTCATCGAGGTTATCGAGGCTGATGGGGGTACCAGGACAGCGGCCGTGACTGCAGCGAGTCTCGCGCTTG
This sequence comes from Pyrolobus fumarii 1A, assembly GCF_000223395.1. Classification (GTDB taxonomy): domain Archaea; phylum Thermoproteota; class Thermoprotei_A; order Sulfolobales; family Pyrodictiaceae; genus Pyrolobus; species Pyrolobus fumarii. The sequence goes on from NC_015931.1 coordinate 1,627,459, forward strand.
CCGATGCGGGCGTCCAGATGAGGGATCTCGTGGCGGGCGTGGCGGTCGGCAAGGTGCAGGGTGTGCTAGTCCTTGACATCGACCAACTTGAGGATGAGTATGGCGAGGCTGACATGCCAGTAGCTATGGCGCCAAGCCTCGGCTGGGTAACGCTCCTACAGCTTAACGGCGTGTTGAGCCGCGAGGAGTTCAAGGAGGCTATGGCGCTAGCCAGGAAGGGTATAGAGGCGATATACAAGATGCAGAGGGAGGCTCTTAGGAGGAAGTACGCCGAGGTGAAGACGGTCTAAGGGGGTGACGTGGCGTGAGCGTAACACCGTGGATGCTGCCAGTAGTCCCGAGGCTAGAGAAGGAGACGATAGAGTCTCTGCTTGAGCGCGGCGCGAGGCTAGACGGTAGGAGGCTAGACCAGATTAGAAGCATAGAGATCATACCAGGTTACGTGGGGAAAGCTGAGGGCTCGGCGCTAGTCAAGCTCGGCAACACGATGGTGCTAGCTGGCGTCAAGATGGACATAACGCAGCCATTCCCCGATACCCCTGACGAGGCCGTACTAGTGGTGCATGCAGAGTTTGTGCCGCTGGCCTCCCCGGTATTCGAGCCAGGCCCGCCCGACGAGAACGCCATCGAGCTTGCCAGGGTAGTTGATCGTGCACTTAGAGAGATACGCGCAGTGGCTCTTGACAGGCTAGTGTTGGAGCCCGGCAAGGCCGTCTGGAGGATATACGTTGATATTTACGTGTTGAACCACGATGGTAACCTTCTCGACGCTTCAATGCTAGCATCAATGGCGGCTCTCATGGCCACAAGAGTGCCCGCTGTCAGGAGGACAGGAGAGGGCTTCGCAATAGAACGTGGAAGGTACACGGGCCTACTACCGATAAACAATCGTGTAGTTACAGTGACCGTAGCCAAGATAGGCTCTAGGATGGTCGTGGATCCCTCCTTCGACGAGGAGCTTGTAGCAGATGTTAGACTAGCAGTTGCAGTGTCTGATGATAACAGGATAGCTGGGCTGCAGATGATGGGCATGGGCTACATGACCGAGAAGGAGATATCCACAGCAATAGAAATGGCGATGAGGACGGCCCCAGTGCTACTCAAGGCACTACAGGAGAAGGTAGAACCATATCGTAAGAAACTCCTCGAAGAGATAATGGAGAAGGGCGAGATAGTCGAAGCGACGATGGAAGCTAGACTAGCGGCGCCAACCAGGAGTATAGAGGAAGCAGTCGAGGACACAACCTACGATATCACGCAGACGAGTGGTATAGAGGATCAAGAGTAACGCGGTTTTCACACAATACGTGTTTTTGGCTCCTGGTAATGCACCCCGAAGCACCTAGTTCTTGACAAGCGGGATTGGGTCTGCACACGGTTGCTACCGTCCATAACCCGTCCATAACGAGCGACACATCTAACAACTACTAGGGAGTAGAGTACCTGGCGGCTCTGCGGCAACCCTTGGGGGTGAGGAGTGCTAACGCAACCGAGAGTATGAGGAGGCCCTCGATCTCCGACCCTCCCTTTGAGGTTTCACGCTTATAGCTGGGGTACCCCCTAGGGCTCGTGAGGGTGGCCAAAGAATGGCCAAGAGGACGAAGGTTGTGGGCATAGCCGGTAGATTCGGGCCACGTTATGGATCCACGCTCAGGAAGCGCTGGAAGGAGGTAATGGAGAGGAGGTATGACGCTCAGAAGAACATGCCATGCCCATTCTGCGGCACTAAGGGCCACATCAAGAGGATTAGCGTTGGTCTATGGAAGTGTGAGAAGTGTGGTGTAACCTGGGCGGGTGGCGCTTACGTCCCAAGAACGGGGCTCAACAAGTTCTTCCCAAAGATAGTAACCCGCGAGGAGTAACGCAACACGCCTCAACACACATGTGGTACACTGATTATTTTCAGTCGCTTGGGTATACGGCCGTTCTTGCGCATTCTACACCCGCCCTTGATTACCTAAGGTGATACCAAGATAGAGAAAACGAAGAACACTCGCCCCTACTGGCCGTTGCTCACCAGCCTATGTGGCTTATGTTTGACATTAACATGTATGCTGCCACTATGAGCAGTAATGACGCGAACACTATCTTTAGTGTTCTGCCTGGAGCTTTAGCGGCTAGGTTAGAGCCTATAATTCCGCCGATAGCCCCGCCAGCGGCAAACAATGCGGTTACATGTAGGTCTAGTGGTCTACCTTGTATGCTGTAGCTCAACAGCCCCGCAACACCATTGATAAATATTATGAAGAGCGATGTTCCAATGGCTTTGTGCATGTCAAGTCTGGCGCCACAAAGGAGAGCCGGGACAATTAGGAACCCGCCGCCGGCACCAAGAATCCAGAGGCAGTTCCCGCCATGAACCCAAGCAAGAGTATTCGTTTATAATCGATTCTTGTCTTAGTTGGATAGTGTTGTGAAGGACGTACTCCTGTGTTGCTCGTATGCGTGCTGCCATCTCTTCGCATTAACATTCTTACGGCAATCACTATGAGGAGTGCTGAAAACATCACTAGAAGCATTGGACCGTTCACGAACTTGTTCATATAACTACCAAGGTAGACTCCAATTAGCGATGTGCTAGCCATTACCAAACCTATCCTAAACGATATGTGGCCTGAACGTACGTAGCGGACCAAGCTTGTAAGGGATATCAGCCCGATGGCTACCAGAGATGTTCCTATAGCATGATGCGGCTTAGCCCTACAATGTAGACTAAGAGTGGTGCACCGAGTGCTGAGCCGCCGCCACCAGTCAGTCCCAGTGCGAACCCAGCGATAATTCCTGCAACAAGAGCGAATAACGCTGTATCCAACCACATCACCCTGAAATGACTGACATGTTTGCCGAGCCGTGGAGAAAGAAGATATTAAAATCTAGTCCAGATTGGCGGGCAGTCAGTACTGGTATACCCTCACCCAAGCTAAGCTAATTGAAGCGATGCGGATAAAAATGATAGTCTAGAGGGGTTAGTAGCTAGTGCGGTGTTCAAGTCTGGTAAAATATAGTTGTTTAGGGGTGTATGTTGGGAGTTTAGGATGTTTAGAATAGTGTTCTTTGTCTGCCGGATCCGCTGCTCTTCTTGCTTGTGCGTCTTCTTGATGTGGATGATCTGCGGGTGGTTGTGGTTCTCGTTGTTGTTCTTGTAGACTTTGATGTGGTTGGTAGTGTTTTTGCTGTTGCGGTTGTTCTTGATGCTTGTGTAGCGGTTGCAGCCTCTGTGGCCGTTGCCGGTTTCTCCATCCTCATGAGTAGTAGCCTCATGTGCTCGAGAACCTCGCTGGCGGCTGGCCCAGCGAGGTACTTTACCATCCTCTCGGTGAGGTTATAGCCTATTGCAAGTCTCGCGGCGTATCTCGGGTTGTACCTGAAGATTATCTGGAGGAACGGTAGTATTTCCGACCTAAACCTTCTCTTGGAGACGCTTAGGCGTGGGGCTAGGTGCGCGGCTATAGCTTCGCGCAGCTCCCTTTGCTCCTTGGTCTGTGCCATTAGCTTGATCTTCTCTGGGTATTGGAACTTGTAGCGGAACTTCCATCTACTCTTACGTCTCGCCATTGCGACGCCTGGACCGGCCATGTCAAAGACGTAGCTTAGGAGGCTCCAATCGATAGTCTTTCGTATCCTCCCGAGGTACTGGTCAGCGCGGGCAAGTGCCTCGTGTGCTCTCCACACGTCCTCCGGATCATCGTAGGCCACCGGGATGTTCTCATTTATCCACTGGAGTATTGTCTCGTAGTCTAGGTTTGCGTGGGTAACCGCTCTCTTAGCCTGCCAGGCGTACTTCGACTTGAAGAGATGGTCTAGCATCTCGTAGGGGTTGTACTCGCGGTCTCTGCTGGTGGCCAACGCTTGCACTAGCTGTACGGTAACCTCGCCGTAGCCCTCCGCAATACCCTGCAGGTCGTTGATGGCAGAGCGTAGGTCACCCTCGGCCCTCTTGGCGAGGAGTTCCAGCGCTTCCGGCTCGCAGTGTATACCTTCAAGCTTACATATCCTCGAGAGAACCTCAACAACGTAACGATCCTGGAGCCTATAGAATGGTACCATGAGTGATGCGTCGCGCAGAGGCTTCAGCTTCTGGTCCCACGGGTCATTCGCGGTCATCACGATAGGGTGTTTAGCCACCTCTATCAGGTGTAGGACAGCGTCAAGCCCGCCCTTATCGGCTGTACCGGATATACCATCAACCTCGTCAAGGAGGATTATCTTCTTGCGTCCAAAGAGGCTCATCTGGGTAGCAGCAACTCTAGCGACCCTCTCGATATCCTCCTTTCGGCGGAAATCAGAAGCGTTCATCTCGACAAGCTCGAGGTTATACTCGTGGGCAGCGGCCTCCACTAGGCTGGTCTTGCCGCAGCCAGCTGGCCCGTAGAATAGAACCGCCTTCTTCTCCGGCGGCTTGCCGGAAAGCCACTGCTTGAGCCACGGCACGAACAGCCTCTTAGCCTGCTCCTGGTCAACAACGTGCATTATGCAGCCGGGCTTAGGGTCTATACACTTAGGTCGATACTTGATCACCCAGGGTAGGTGCTCTCCAGGCACGGTGGGAAGCACCCTCTAGCCTATACCGTGAGTAGGGCGAGCTAAGCCCTTAAACGCCTCACGAGGCAGACTAGGATACCAACCGGAACACGATGGTGCTATAGAGGCGGTGTGCCCTAAGGCGCTTTAGAGTATGCCGTTTTGCAACACTGTAGAAAGAGAATGGTAGGGGCGTGTAAACAACTGTACAATATTGCCTAACTTTGATCTAGAGGTTGTGGTTTGTCTCTCCTCACTTACCCTTCAGCTTCCGTCCAAGCATTGCTAGCCATGCTAGGAACGCGTTGAGCTGTATCTCGTCGTCGGCGCCCTCCACTAACCTGAACTGTATCTCGCCGGCATAATCGGCTATAAGGACGCGGACCTCGTCGGGTAGTTTCAGCTCGGGTCCGAACACCTCCTTGTGAATCTGCTTGATGACGTCTGTCCCGCTGAGACCATAGTTTATCATGAGCTCGCGTAGCTTCTTCCTGGCATCGGTGAACCTACCGTCAAGAGCCAGTTTGATGATCTCGCGTATCTCCTTGGGGTGGGCGAGGCCGACAACCTTGTACACGGCCTCTACAGTCACCTTGCCGAGCGCGGCAGCAGCCTGGAGAATGTTGATGGCCCTTCTCATGTCACCCTCGCTTATCTCATAGATGGTCTCTAGGGCCTCCTCGTCATACTGGCATCCCTCCTGCTCGCATATCCACTTGAGCCTAGCAACTACATCCTCCTTCTTCAACGGGGTGAACCTGAATATCGCGCACCTGGACTGTATCGGCTCGATTATCTTGCTTGGATAGTTCGCGATGAGTATGAAGCGGGTCGAGGCGGTGTACATCTCCATGAGACGCCTTAGTGCTTGCTGTGCATCAGCGGTCATGTTGTCGGCCTCGTCTAGCAGCACTATCTTGAATGGGATGCCTGGGGGTGTCCTGCTCCTCGCGAACTCCTTTACCTTGGTCCTAATGGTCTCGATACCTCTCTCGTCGCTAGCGTTCAGCTCCAACATGTACTGCCGGTAGTTCTCTCCGAACAAGTCGTGTGCCAGTGCATGAGCTGCAGTGGTCTTACCGGTGCCCGGCGGCCCGACGAACAAGAGGTGCGGCATGTTCTTCTCTTCGACGAACTTCTTCAACCTCCTAACTATCTCCTCCTGGTTCACAATCTCGTCGAGTGTCTTAGGTCGATACTTCTCGGCCCACAGCAGCTCTGCAAGCTCGCTAGCCAAGAGCCAGCCCCTAGAGGGTATTCAACGGCATCAACCAGTTATAAGCGGAAGGAGGCGGTCGTGAAGCCTCTAACAACCTCAACCAGTTATGTTCAGCTTCCTAGTCAAGAGGCCTACAGCGGTGAGAGTGTCTCTCCATGCGGCTGTAGTGACGCTCATGGCGTGATCTATGTGTGCGTCTTCACAGCCCTTCTCAGCCACGAGCCTCACCTCTACAGAGGCTCTGGCTAGCTCTCTTGCAGCCTCGTCAAGATCACCGTACCTCATAGTGAAGAACCATAGTGCGGGGTCACTAGCCCGCAGAGCCTCGCCCTCATTCCTGACCCTGCGGGCTAGACCGCCAAGCAGGCTATACAGCTGGGCTAGGCTCTCGAAGCCAGGGTAGATGCCGCGGCTGCATGAGGCTAGAGCGGCTCGCCCTCTGCGAAGCACATACTCTCTCCACTTGAGCGTATAGAGGTACTCGAGGAGTATCCTCTGTAGTCTATCCATGTGCCTCGGCCTCTGCAGGGTGGGATAGGCGTGTAACCTAGGTTAATCGGGTTACCGGCGTATTAAATGTGAGTGCTACCCTGCTTGGCCTACAGTGGCTTATTCAGCGTTTTAACCCATGTTGATGATGCCCAGTATGGTGACGATTCTGCGGGACTTCGTTATAGGCCTCATGCAGGCTCCGGCTGGCGATGTTGAGAGCCTCTCTAGGCTATGGAAAGGCGTTGGTAGTGCTGGGCTCGTGGTGCTGCCAGAGTATTCTAACGCTGTGCCAGGCGAAGATGGAGGCGTGGAAGCGGCTGAATGGCTGAGTGTGCTCTCGTCGCTTGCCCGAGAGAGGGGTGTTCACATACTAGCTGGTGTGCTCGAGGAGAATGGCAATTGTCGCTATAGTAGCGTTGTGCACGTGAAGCCTGATGGCTCGTGGAGCGTGGTGCATAGGAAATACATGTTGTTCCGTGCGCTTGGCGTCGACGAGTCCAGGCACCTGTGTCGCGGTAGGAACCCGCCTCCCGTGCTAGACCTCGGGTTCGCAAGAATAGGGGTAATCGTGTGTTACGAGATGCGTTTCCCCGAGTTGGTCCGAAACCTAGCGCTAAGAGGAGCCGAGATTATCGTGGTGCCTAGTGCGTGGTACCCAGGGCCTCTCAAGGAGGATCACTTTGTCACGCTAGCTAGGTGTAGAGCTCTGGATAACACGGTGTACGTCGCGGCTGTTAACCAGCCTGCCCCGAGGTTCACCGGTCGGAGCCTCTTAGTCACTCCGTGGGGTGTGACACGTGTACAACTAGGAACGGGCCCCGAGTATATCGAGGTGCGAGTGGAGGGGAGCGTGCTCCGCGAGGCTAGAGAACGGCTACCGGTTCTGCGTGACGCTCTCGAGCTAGCAGATTCTACGACGCGTAGGGTGTGAGGCTACATAGTTACCTCTTGCACGCCTCCAGGAAGTTCTGGAACAGCTTGTGTCCATGCTGCGTGTGCTGCACCTCCGGGTGGAACTGTACGCCGTACAACGGTAATCGCTCGTGAACCACCGCTTGCACTGGACATGTTTGACTCCGGGCTATCACTCTGAACCCCTCTGGCACAACCTTGACCTCATCGTTGTGACTCTCCCAGACGAAGAATCTCCTTGGTAGCCCGCGGAAGAGGAGATCCTCGTCAAGCACCTCTATCTCGACACCGCCAAACTCGGGGTGCTCTGCTGGCCCCACTCTCCCACCATGAGCGTGTATCATCAGGTGTAGCGAGAGACAGATGCCGAGCGTGGGCCTGGGCGGCTCGCGAAGCAAGTCTAGAACCTGTGCCAGCTTCTCCGCATCCTGGGGTATACGGAAGGGCCCCCCGCCATACACTACACAGTCATACTCCTCTAGCTTCTCGCGCGTGACCATAGTGTAGTCTAGCATGTCAGCCTCTGCGCCAACCTCAGTAAGCCTCCTCTTGATAAGGTGGTTGTACTGCCCGCGGAGAGAAACAACAAGAACCCTGGGCATTGTGCTACACCCGGCTACTCATACTCGATGGTAGCAGGAGGCTTTGGCGTCACGTCATAGACTATCTCGGCTACATTCCTTATACCAGAGAGCCCCTCCACTATGACCTCTAGAGTCTCGCGGTCAGGCAGCGCAACATCGGCGGTCATGAAGTCCTCTGTCTGCACAGCTCTTATTGCAACAACGTACTTGCCTCCGCCTCCGCTCCACAACCTAGCAACTAGCCTCACCGCGTCACGGTCGAGACTAGTCAGCTTGGCCCAGAGGAACTTCTCGAGAGCCGATCTAGGATCTACGTCTGCCACGTAGACCAGCCCGTAGGCCCTAGCGTCACCCTTAACGCCGGTGGCCCTAGCCGCGTAAGCCTCCATCCTGATACCGTCGATCTCGAGCGTCTTACCTGGGTGCCTCTCAGACTCCCAGACGGCAACCAGGTACTGGGAGGGCCTCCACCCGAGGTACTCTACAAGACCCGTGAACATCTTGTCAGCTACGCGCAGCACCGAGAGCTTCTCGGGGCTGCAAGCTCCTACACACCTTACGAGGAGGCCAGGCCCCGGGAAAGGCTGTCTCTCGACAATCTCCCGGGGCACGCCAAGCTTTCTTGCAACCATCCTAACCTGGTCCTTGTAGAGCTCACGGAGGGGCTCAACAACCTCGAAGCCATACCTTGAGACCGGATCCAGGCCCACATCGCGAAGCACGTTGTGCTGTGTCTTGATGCCGCCCGTGGTCTCGATGACGTCCGGGGCTATGGTGCCCTGCACTAGCTTCCTGCATCCAACTTTCTCCGCAAACTCAGAAAGCACCCGATAGAAGACCTCTCTGAACCTCTTCCTCTTCTCTTCGGCATCCGGGACGCCCATAACAGCCTCGTAGAAGCGGCTCCTCTCCTTCAGGACCGTGAGGTTCGGTAGCACGCTCCTAAGCAGCTTTGGAACATGGACATCCTCCCCTAGTCTCATGAAACCCGTGTCGATGAACACCGGGTGTAGCTTCTCGCCTAACGCACGATACGCGAGTACAGCGGCGGTGGTGCTGTCAACGCCCCCAGAGACAGCTACCACTGCACAATCGTCGCCGACAGCCTCGCGTATGTACCTAGTCGACTTTTCGATGAAACCATCCACGTCGAACAAGGAGCCTCTCTCCGTGGTGGGCGGTCCCGACACACCCTATAAGCACTCCTATAAGCGTTGAACGTCAGTGATGAACGTGTGATAGAGCCTTACTTATAAGCTAAGGTATGCGTGTACTACACGCGGATGGGTGTATGAGCGGAGAGGCCAGCATAGAGACCGTAATTGCGATGCTGAGGAGGATTAGGGCCCTCCTGTCGACAGCCAGGGTTACTGTCCAGGTTGCGCACGAGATCATACTGGTGGAGAGTGTCGCGAAGAACCTAGGGGTTTACGACGAGGTGGCAGACGAGATTGAAGAGTTGAAGCGCATCTACCTAGCCCTCTACTACGGCGAGAGCCTCGCTGGTCAAGTTGAGCATGAGCAAAGGTTTCAACGGTTGAGGAGAGCCGCCAGGCGGGTGTATAGGCTTGGACGTCTCGGGGCGTGAGATAGCAGAGTATCTACGAGAACTCATGCGAGAGTTTAGGCGCAACCCGCTCATAAACGCCTCTAACGTGTTCTACGCGGGTATGGTCATAGCGGTGCTCGGGATGATAAAGGACTCGCCATACCTCAAGATAATAGGTGATATTCTCAGCGACTCGACCGACAAGATACGCAACTTGATAGTAGCCAAGTACAGTGTGTTGGGGACTCTTGGCGAGTTCCAAGCGGCTTACACTAAGCTCGCGGAGGCGACCGTCGAGGAGATATATCGTCTCGTGAACGTGGTAGCCGATATCATCGAGGAGGGTGACGCAAGAGACGCGAGGCTCGCTGACGTGCTCAACAAGCTCTACGACCTATTGGTGGTGAAACTGCCAGTGATGGGCGTAAGTGTGACCATAGAGGCTCCCGAAGAGTAGCCAACCCAAGCAACTACTAAACTGGCTGATCATCGGCTTAACACGGCGGGCTAATAGTGATACGTGTAGTCAGCGTCGGATTCGACGCTCCTCTCGCAGAGCGTGTCGAGCTAGAAAAGCTCCCAAGCGTCATACACGAGACAATCGAGGCAAAACAAGCAATCATAGTTGTTGCTCGTGGCGCGTGGCATCTGTGGAACGAGCTAAGACAGTGGATGGACCGCAAGGGGCTTAACTGGCTCCTAGTCGAGCCTCTCGACCCCCTCGAAGCCAACCTGGCAAAGGTTGCTTTCGAGCAGATGCTCGCAGCTAGGATGACGCTAGCAGGTTTCCAGGGTAGATCAGAAGCGCCAAGTGTAATCACTGGAGAGAAGCGTGTCACGAGAAGAGAATTATTGAGAGAGGCTCCAGCTGCTCTAACCAAGTACGTGGATGGCGTTTGGGTTGCAAACACATCGCCATGCTCTTCACCGGCGTGTCCGTTGTGTACTAGCGTGTGTCCATACGACGCGCTTGAAGGTAAGCCGCCGAGACTAGATGCTATGAGGTGCGCTGGTTGCGGGTTGTGCCTGAGTGCTTGCCCCTACCGGGTGCTCTGGAAGAACAGCTCATCGCCACACGCTCTTTGGGACTATATCCGCTACCTGCCAGGCATAGAGCCGGGCCTCGTCGTCTACGCGTGTAGAGACTCTATCGCAGAGCTTCTAGAGGGGCTCAAAGACCATGATGACAAGAGGATTATCGTGGTTCCAGTCGTATGCCCTGGTGACGTGACCCTAGACCTGCTACTCGCGCCGCATCTTCTCGGTCTCCGGCCGGTCATCTACTGTCCCAGGGCGGGTGAAGAATGCGGCAAGGAGAGCGTAACAGAGTACATACGACTGGTTCTATCCAGCTACCAGAGCATAGTCGGCGAAGAGCCGTTGGTAGCATCCACGCCCAGCGAGGTCGTGGAGGCACAGCCGGGTGAAAGGCTGCTCGAGCCTTGGGAGTCACCCCCATCGGATCTAATGGCTGCAGCGAGACTAGCAGCAGAGAAACTGCTATCCAAGAGAGGCGTCACGGACTACGTCAAGATAAACGTCCCACTAGTGGCGCGCCACGAGCTTGACGCGAATAGGTGTACGCTCTGCGGAGCCTGTGCAGCCAAGTGTCCTATGGGAGCGCTCTCCCTTGTCCTCGAGGGAGAACGCGAGAGTCTGGTGCATGACCCGTCTAAGTGCATAGCATGTAAAACGTGTGAAGCGGTCTGCCCGGAGGACGCCCTAAGAGTGGTATACGCGGCGCCCTATAGCCTAGGCAGGCGTGTGCTGCACGCTGAGGAGGTTGTGAAGTGTAGGGTCTGCGGCCGGCCCGTCGGCCCTAAGCGTCTCGTGGAGAGCGTTGCCTCGAAGCTCCGCGCGAGCAACGCCCCCAAGGCGCTCATGGATACTCTGTACCTATGCGAGGAGTGTAGAAGGCGGAGGGCACTAGGGCTACTAGAGCAGGACGACAGGAGCAAAGTAGAGTCATAAGGCACGATGTTTAACGGCCAATTGTAGGGGTTGGATGAGAGCCTCGGCAAACATTGTATCAATCCTCCTGCTCATCATCATAGCTATCGCAGCCGCGGTCGCAATCCACCTGTATTTGCAGGGTGTGGAGAAGCCTGCACCCCCTGGACTATGCCACGCGGCAATTGAGGCGGTCAATGTGACACGCTACAAGGGAATCTATGTGTGGTTTCGTGCAATCGACTGTGACCTGACGGTCGATACAGCATACCTGCGCTACCCGGACTGGACTCTAGCAGTACAGCTACAGCCCCTAACACCCGTGAAAGTGCGGCGTGGTAGCGTCAGTATCCTCCGGTTAATCCCGACGGAGCAAGTGAAGAGCGGGGAATACATACTCACGATACCCATACGCAAAGACGACGTATGGAAGAGCATACGTATACCGTTCACCATGCCCGGTGGTCAGATCCTTCGAAACAAGAGTCTACAAGAGCTCAACGGCACAATCTTGGAAAAGACAGCTTACCGTGTCATAGTGAACGTCAGCATCTATGAGCAGCAATTCGACACGTACAAGGTAACCGTAAGAGTGTGTGCAAAGCGAGGCTACTGGATAAACTACGTCCGTATAGAGGTCTACAACGCCAGCCTAGAGCCACCAGTATGGGTGGGGCAGTACCACGTGTTCGTCGAGAGTGAGAAATACTTGCCGTTCACCTATCCCGACTGCAGTATAGCCGATTTTTACCCCATCCGTGGCAACGAGCAACCATTGACGATAATGGTCTTGGTAGAGTGGAGGAGGGGGTGAGTCTCGCTGAAGACAGTAGTTATTCTTGCAGCATTGCTCGCCCTCGGCACATGCCCCTGTATATACTACGGGCATCTAGACCAGACGATAGTCGAACAGATGGCACACTGTGATCTCATAGTGTTGTCGCCGCTTGCTAACCCAACGCTGGTTTCGGAGCTGTCGCAGGACAGGATAGTGCTTGGCTATGTGAGCATAGCTACTGTAGGCGGTTGGGAGCCGTGGGCCTCGAGAGTAACGCCGGACCTCGTTGTAGGTGTTAACCCTACATGGAATGAGCGTATAGTCGATGCTTGTAGCGAGGAGTGGAGGCAGATACTACTAGACGCGGTGAAATGGGTGCTTGACAGAGGGTTCAATGGCGTTTTCCTAGACAACCTTGATGTTGTAGACCGGTATCCGTGGATGAAGGAGTGTATAGCCTCTCTGGTAAAGGAGGTGAGGAGAGAGTACCCGAACGCCATTATAATGGTGAACAGGGGGTTCTCCATACTCAGAGATATAGCGCCGTTTATCGACTATCTACTCGTAGAGTCGTTCCCTAGCTATTACGACTTCCAAGCTAAGACTTACAGGATACACTGTTTTGACGACCTAGAATGGATTGTATCAAAGCTACGTGAAGCAGAGAAGCTTTCAATGGAGTATGGTTTCCGTATAGTGATACTCGCTTACGGCGAGCCCCGAAACAGTAGCCTCGTTAAACGCATATGTAACATTTTAGACAAGTATGCCAGAGGTATTCCAGTCTACCTTGCAACTTGGGATCTACAACAACTAGGGGTATGTGATCCCTGTGCAGCGCCACACAAGGCCTTGGTAGCGAGAGCAACACCAACTACTAAATTGAGTGCAAGTGCTACTAGCATTAAGACCAGCACCATTAGTGTAGCGGCACAGGAGCCAGGACCAGCAGTAGAGTCAACAACACGCTATGATACTCACACAGTTACTGAAGGCTATGGCCACTCTATTACAGCGATACTGGTTAGCATGAGCTTGGTAATAGGTGGTCTGCTGGCGGGTATCATCGCTACAGCCTACTTTACAAGGGCAAAGAGGTAAACATTGACGTGCTGGATTGTACCAGATACTAGATTAAGAGGGGGTAAGGGTATCCGGTAGATCAGGCTATGATGAGTGGTGACGGCTCGGATAGCTCTCGGGGGAAAAAGTGAAGAGCCGGATGTTAGTATCTGAGCCCTGTTACCACTCCTCTTCCCACTCTTCCTCCTCTTCCTCAGCTTCCCACCACTCCTCTTCTTCCTCTTCCTCCTCCCAGAGCTCCTCTTCCTCTTCTTCCTCCTCCCACCACTCTTCCTCATAGAGTAGTAGCATGGCGCTCTCCCCGGTTTCACTCGCTGCAAGCCTAGCTTATGCGAGCAAGGACTTAAGCAGTTTCCCCATGGAGAAGCCTCTTCCGCTCCACCTCGGCAGCTGCTAGAGCGCTCCTAGCTAAGGCTAGGTCCTCGGGTACACCTAGCCACTTAACCTCATCGAGTTTAGCACAGCCATATTTCGCTACGAGACTGTTGCATAGGGATTCGTCTCTACACACGGCTACTAGGTGTTCGCCGGGTTTTGGGCCCTCAGACGCGACGGTACGTAGCTCTACGCGAGTGGGGTCTATGTCTCCTCTGGCAGCTAGCGCGTAGAGCAGTACCTCCACGGGTAGCTTGCGTGCTCTTGAGTATCCCCTTTTCCAGGCTCTATTTGCGAGCTTGACGCACTGGGCAGCGTGGAGGGGCGAAGCGACGAGTCTGGTAGGGAGTACCACAGCATCCTGTTTGAGTAGCTCTTCAAGGCTCTTGTCGTCGAGCGGCGGTAGTATGGCGTAGCATAGCTTCTCGTCAACTAGATCTATGCAGGCGGAGCAGTTGCTCTGCACGCTCCGGGTCAATGCCTGTTACCTCCGATGCGTCCTCCAAACTGAAACCATGGTGTTCGACGAGCTCCGTGAGCATTTCTAGCCTCTCCCACGGGAATATTATCCACGCGTCTGTCTCCTCACCGTAGTAATCCGGTTTAACCATGGACCATGGCTTCACGTATACGGTTGCGGTCCTCACCTCCGAGGGGCCATAGTAGTTTAGGAAGCTTGCTACGTGTGCAAGTGTCTTACCGGTGTCAGCTACATCATCCACGAGGAGTATACGCTGGCCACGCACATTCTCGATAAGCGGCTGTGTTATCACGGGCTCTTCGCGAGTAGCACCTATGCCAGCATAGAACTTGACTTCGACAGTAGCTATCCTCTTGACGCCGATATAATCAGCTACTATCTTAGCCGGTATGATGCCACCCCTTAGCACGCCAACCACAATGTCGGGCTTGTAGCCGTCTCGTAGCACATCCTCTGCGATTTCCATGCATAGCTCTTCTATCTCACTCCACGAGGGCGTTATGAAGCGCAACTGCTTCTCGCTCAATGCGCGTCCCTCGAGTCCTCCAAACCCCTCTCGCCTTTAACACCGGTACTGTAGTGCAAGACTGAGGATAGACACGAGACACGGTATCATCTCGATAGATGTGTAGTCACAATTCCCCTAGAATGGATGCCCCGGGCGTATGGTGGCGACCCGCCGGTAGAACAAGGCGCTTCTTAGCTCCTCGTCTGTGGCGGTCTCGCTGGTTGGGCTGGCTCGTATCATCTGTGCTTGTATGTTGTCTTGTAGTGTGAGGTCTGGCAGGGTAGTCTTGAAGAGGGTGGATGTGAGCGGGTCGCCTGGAAGGTGAACATAGTGGTTAGGGTTGCGGTTGTCGACCGTGAGCTGTGTAAACCCGACAAGTGTAGCTTGGAGTGTATCCGCTTCTGTCCTATCAATAGGACCGGCGGCAAGGCGATAGAGCTTGGTGAGGATGGGAAGCCGGTGGTATACGAGGATGTATGTATAGGTTGTGGAATATGCGTCAAGAAGTGTCCGTTCAACGCGCTTAGCATAGTAAACCTGCCCGATGAGCTCGAGAAGATGCTTATACACCGTTATGGGCCGAACGCGTTCAAGCTCTACGGTCTGCCTGCTCCTAGGCAGGGTGCTATTCTCGGCGTCATCGGCAAGAACGGTACTGGAAAGACTACGGCGCTACGCATCCTGGCTGGCGAGTTGAAGCCAAACCTGGGCATCTTTGACCGCGAGCCATCCTGGGACGAGATAATCAAGAGGTTCAGAGGGACCGAGATACAGGCTTACCTCCAGAGGCTCGCTGAGGGCAAGATACGAGCGGCTCACAAGATACAGTATGTGGATCTGGTACCTAGGCGCGTGAAGGGCACGGTAGGCAAGCTGCTTGAGCGTGCAGACCAGAGGGGCGTCTCGAAGGAGATTGCCAAGTTCCTGGGGCTTGATAGGCTGTGGGACAGGGACGTTAGGCGCCTCTCGGGTGGCGAGCTGCAAAAGTTCCTAGTTGCAGCCGTATTGTCGCGCGATGCTGACATATACCTCTTTGACGAGCCGAGCAGCTACCTCGACGTCCGTGAGAGGATAAAAGTGGCTAGAGCTATCAGGAGGTTCGCGCCAAAGAACGCGTATGTGGTTGTCGTCGAACACGATATAGCGATGCTCGACTACCTCTCCGACTACGTTGTCGTGATGTATGGCGAGCCTGGAGTATACGGCATAGCGTCGAAACCGTATGGTGTACGCGTAGGTGTAAACAACTTCCTGAAGGGCTACTTGCCTGCCGAGAACGTTAGGATACGCTCGGAGCCAATACGCTTCCACGTACGCGAGGCACCAGCAACTGTAACGGCTGGCCGCGAGAAGTACCTCGAGTGGGGCGAGCTGCTAGTCAAGCGTGACGGGTTCGTCTTGCGTGCTGAGCCCGGGGAGCTCCAGAAGGGCGAGGTTGTCGGCGTACTGGGGCCCAACGGTATAGGCAAAACAACGTTCGTCCGTGTACTCGCGGGAGAGCTTGAGCCCCAGGAGGGCTACGTGTATAAGCCTAGAGAGGAGCTCAAGGTGAGCTACAAGCCCCAGTATGTCTCTCCAGCGATGTTCGAGGGTAAGACCGTAGAGCAGGTGTTGAGGGAGGCTAACCCGGCGGCACTCGCCCCCGGCTCCTGGCTGTACACCGAGCTCGTGAGGCGCCTCGGGCTTCACAGGCTACTTGATAGACGTGCAGATTCTCTATCCGGCGGTGAGATGCAGAAGCTCGCGGTTGCAGCTGCTCTAGCCAGAGAGGCTGACATATACCTGCTTGACGAGCCAAGCGCATACCTCGACGTAGAGGAGAGGCTGACGGTAGCCAGGGCGATAAGACGCATAGTAGAGACTAGGGGTGTAGCAGCTCTAGTGGTCGAGCACGACGTTGCAGTCCAAGACTACATTAGTGATAGGGTGATGGTGTTCACCGGTACGCCGGGCAAAGAGGGTCACGCACATCGACCAATGGGCCTAAG
This sequence comes from Pyrolobus fumarii 1A, assembly GCF_000223395.1. Classification (GTDB taxonomy): domain Archaea; phylum Thermoproteota; class Thermoprotei_A; order Sulfolobales; family Pyrodictiaceae; genus Pyrolobus; species Pyrolobus fumarii. Next base: position 1,643,899 of record NC_015931.1, read on the forward strand.
GGAGGGGATGAACATGTTCCTCAAGGAGCTGGGGATAACATTCCGTAGGGACCCGGAGACCGGGAGACCAAGGGTGAATAAGGAGGACTCGTATCTAGACCGGCTGCAGAAGAGGCTAGGCGAGTACTACTATATACCCAAGAGGGGCGAAGAGGAGAGCGAAGAGAGCTAGCCACCCCCGAGATACTCCTCAACCACCTTGATTATCTCCATGTCGGTGGTTAGCGGTTTACCTCCGCGATTGATACACTGCGCAGCTATAAGCGCGTCAAAGTAGTCTAGCTTTCTGTCATGCACCAGGACGGTTGCTAGTGCAAAGTCGCTCGGCAACAGCGGCTCAACATGCTCTCTGGGTATCAGCGTTGCGAGCAAACTCCAAGTATCCATGCGCTCTTCGAGTGTGAACCCCCTACTCTTCATGAGCAGGTCCAGCTCGATAAGCGCTGCTTGTGACACACGCCTCCACGATGGCATGTTCTCTATAACTGTTAAGGCGTGCTCGTGCAGACGGTCGTCAGGGTTGAGATAGGCTATGAGGTACACTGTGTCAACTATTTCTATCCTCTGCCGCCTCTGCACGGGTCACCGCCTCTAGCACCCTGGTGGCTTCGTGCTCTTCCTCCCTCCAGTCTCTCATCTTCTCGCGGAAGACCCTACTCACGCGCTCATAGAGCTTATCGAGGGGAACAAGCTCAATGACATTATCGCTTCTAACGCGTATTGCTATCTTGGAGCCTTCTCTCAAGCCGAGGGCCTCTCTCACCTCGCGGGGAAGGAGTATCCTACCTCTCGAATCTAGACGGACAACACGTTGCAAGACTAGGCACCCTCTAGGCGTGCCCTCTTCCCACAAGTGCACGGGCCTGTGGGCTGGTCTTAAGGCATGTGGGTTTGTGTGTGCGGAAACCCGTTTATCCTACCGAACACGTCTACACCATGGTGCAGGTCATGAGTGAGGAGCGCAAGGTTACAATTAGCGTCATAAAGGCTGATATCGGTAGCATTGCTGGGCACCACAAGGTACACCCAGACACGATGGCGGCTGCTGCTCGTGTACTAGCCGAGGCTAAGAGAAAGGGCGTCATCATCGACTTCTATGTGACGCACGTTGGCGACGACTTGCAGCTCATCATGACGCACCGTAAGGGTGTCGACTCGCCCGAGATACACGAGCTAGCCTGGAACGCCTTCAAGAAGGCGGCCGAGGTGGCCAAGGAGCTCGGTCTATACGCCGCTGGCCAGGACCTGCTCAGCGACGCCTTCAGCGGTAACATTAGGGGTCTAGGCCCTGGAGTCGCCGAGATGGAGATAGTAGAGAGGCCAAGCGAGCCCATAGTCATCTTCATGGCGGACAAGACCGAGCCCGGCGCCTTCAACCTGCCACTATTCCGCGCCTTCGCCGACCCCTTCACCACCGCAGGTCTAGTCATAGACCCCAGGATGCACGATGGCTTCCGCTTCCAGATACTAGACCTCTACGAGGGTCGTATGATCGAGCTTAACGCACCCGAAGAGATGTACGACATCCTAGCGCTCATAGGCGACCCAACCAGGTATGTGATCAAGAGGATATTCAGGAAGACCGACGGCGAGATAGCAGCCGTCGTTAGCAGCGAGAGGCTCAACCTCATAGCAGGGAGGTACGTCGGTAAGGACGACCCGGTAGCAATCGCGAGAGTACAGCACGGCTTCCCTGCGCTCGGCGAGATCCTAGAGCCGTTCGCATTCCCGCATCTCGTGCCAGGCTGGATGAGAGGCAGCCACTGGGGCCCACTAATGCCCGTAGGCCTCCGCGACGCCAGGTGCACCAGGTTCGACGGCCCACCAAGAGTCATCGCACTAGGCTTCCAGGTGACAAAGGGCAGGCTCATAGGCCCAGTAGACCTATTCGAGGATGTCGCCTTCGACGAGACGAGGAGGCTCGCCCAGCAGATCGCGGAGTACATGCGCCGCCACGGCCCATTCATGCCGCACAGGCTGCACGCCGAGGAGATGGAGTACACAACGCTACCAGACGTGCTCAAGAAGCTCGAGGGTCGTTGGAAGAAGGTGGAGGGCCCCGAGGCCCGCGAGATAGGCAAGCGCGAGAGGAAGGAGAGCGCAGAGGTGCAAGAGTAAAACCCTCTAACACATAACGCGCCTAGGTTTTGCAGCACATGCATTAACACGTGTTTTTCCGCTTTGGTATGTCTTGGCCTCCTTATCCTAGCTCTTCACGCGCTAAGTGCTAGGCTAGTCGACAAGCTACGTCACTACTAAGAGCCTTGGCAGAGGATGGCAAGGTTTTCACCTTGCCTAGGCGGCTTGATACTCCTGAGGATGGGGCTGAAGCCTTGAAGTTGCTGGCGAGGGGCGCGGAGGCGGAACTGTATCTTGTAGAGTGGGGTGGTAGGCTGGCTGTTCTGAAAAGAAGGGTACCTAAGCCTTACCGTCATCGCGTGATTGACGATGCGCTGAGGTTTAGACGGACGCTCGTGGAGGCTCGTATGCTGGTTAGGGCGTTGGAACTTGGACTCAGCGTGCCTCTACTCTATGAAGTGAGGCTTAGTGACGCCGAGATAATCATGGAGTATGTCGAGGGGAGGAGTCTAAGGTGGTATATAGAGGAGTGTGGGCTTGACGAGGTTGCTGTTGATGCTGTTAAGAGGCTCGGATGGATGATAGGCGTTCTGCACGAACACGGGTTCGTCCATGGTGACGTCACCACTAGTAACATCATTGTGACTGGGAGAGGGTCCTACAAGCTCATAGATTTCGGGTTATCGGGGTCTAGTGATGATGAGGAGGACAAGGCGGTTGATGTCCACTTGTTTCTCAGGGCTGTGGAGTCGACTCATCCGGAGTACGCAGACAGCCTCTACAAGCTCTTCCTCGAAGGGTATGGAGAGGCTAGGGGGCGGGAGAAGGCTGAGATGGTTGCGGGGCTTGTCAGTAAGATACGGCTGATGGGTAGGTACGTCGAGGAGCGTAGGAGGCGCCGGATGGTATGGGAAGGGCTTCACTAAGGCTCCTCATCTCGGGTATAGTACAGGGTGTGGGCTTCCGCCCATTCGTATACCGGGTTGCACTCCTTTCCGGCGTAGCGGGTTACGTTAGGAACCTTGGCGGCTCCGAGGTAGAGATTAGGGTTGAGGGTAGTTGGGGGCAGCTACGTGCCTTCTTGCGCCTCTTTGCCGAGAAGCTCCCCCCGCCGGCCAGGATAGAAGACCTGGAGATCATAGTCGAGCGCTGGGAGGGCATCCGGGGTTTTCGGATTCTACCATCAAGCCGCGAGGCTAGAAGAAGAAGCATGATACCTCCTGACTTCGCGGTGTGTAGAGACTGTCTTAGCGAGGTTCTAAACCCTCACGACCGTAGGTACCGTTACCCCTTCAATAGCTGTGCGTATTGTGGCCCCCGATTCTCGATGATGTACACGGTACCCTATGACCGTGAGAATACTGCGATGCGAGACTTTCCCCTCTGTACGGGATGCGAGAGAGAGTATCGCGACCCGTGGAACGAGAGGAGGTTCCATGCACAAGGGATAAGCTGTCCAAAATGCGGGCCTCGTGTATGGCTCGAAACGATTGATGGAGAGGTCGTGGAGACTCGCGATCCGATTAGGGAAGCTGCTCGAATCATCGATGAAGGCGGTATAGTGGCCGTTAAGGGCATAGGAGGTTTTCATATAGCGGCGCTTGCATCCGATGACGATGTTGTTCTAGAACTCCGCAAGAGGAAGAAGAGGCCAACGAAACCCTTTGCACTCATGGCTCTAGATAGTGACGCCGCTGAGAAGCTAGTATACCTCGATAGGGAAGCTAGACGTGTCCTAGAGTCGCCAGAGGCGCCAATCCTACTCCTACCTAGACGCGAAGACGCACCAGTGTCCAAGTATGTCGCGCCCGGCCTAGACACGCTGGGTGTAATGATCGCCTACTCTCCTCTACACTACCTCCTCTTATCCGAGACACGCGACAAGTTCCTCATAATGACAAGCGGGAATGTGCACGGTAAACCGATGTGCACGAGCATAGAGTGTGTCCGCGAGAAACTCAAGGGTATCGTGGATTACGTGCTCAACCATAATCGCGTTATAGTCAATCGCGTCGATGACAGTGTTGCCAGGTTTACTGCCGGAAGACTAGTCCTGATAAGACGTGGTAGGGGCTACGCGCCAACCTGGATAAGACTCGGTTTCCGCCTACCACGCGAGGTAGTGGCGTTCGGGGCTGAACTGCAGAACGCGGGGGCAGTTGCATTTGAGGATAAGGTCGTACTGACACAGTACATAGGCGACACCGACGACTATGATACCCTCATGGAGCTCGAGAAGTACCTTAAGTGGTTTGTAGAGCAGTACTCGATTGACGTCTCCAAAGCTGTTCTCGTCGCCGACCTCCACCCCAGGTATAACTCGAGGAGGCTCGCGGAGGAATGGGCTTCGAGAACCGGAGCCGAGCTCATACTAGTGCAGCATCATCATGCACATGTTGCATCGGTCATAGCCGAGAGGAGGATGAAACCTGGCGTGAGGCGTGTCGGTATAGCGATTGACGGTGTTGGCTACGGGCTGGATGGTAGCATATGGGGCGGCGAGGTGATAGTCACCGATCTTGCTAGCTTCGAGCGTGTTGGTCATCTTGAGCCACAGCCATTGCCGGGTGGGGACCGTGCAACGGAGTACCCGGCTAGGATAGCTATTGCGATATTAACCAAACTGATGGGTGTAGACGAGGCTGTCGAGATGGCTGTTAAGCTCGGGTTGGTTCGTGGGCTGCCCTATGGTGAGAGTGAGGCGCGTGTAGCGGCTATACAAGCTGCTCGTGGCAACGCGCCTCTCTCTTCAAGCATGGGTAGGATACTGGACGCCTTTGCAGCGTTACTTGGTGTCTGCTACCATCGTGGGTATGAGGGTGAACCCGCTATACGTCTCGAGGCTTACGGGAGAAGGGGTAAACTTCTCGATGATGTATTCGCGCCTATAAGAGGCAACATGGTTGACACTACGAGGCTGTTTAAGATGGTGCTTGAGGCTCTAATGGAGGGTGTGGATAGGCGAAGTCTCGCGTATACGGTCATGTGGAGGCTGGGTGAGGCTCTAGCGGAGCTAGCGCTCCGCGCGTTAAACAACGCAGAGGATGGTGAAAACGTGTACATGGCTGGTGGTGCGGCAGTCAACGATGTTATAGCGAGGGCTGTAGAGGCGCGCCTCTCGGAGGAGGGCGTTAAGCTGGTCTTGCCGCGGAAGGTGCCTGCGGGCGATGGTGGTATAGCGCTCGGGCAGGTGGCAGTAGCGGCCTCCATGCTTGGCACAAGCTGAGCATGGACACTATAGCTTCGTGGTGCTGACGTCAAGATCTGCATAGGCGTACCGGATAGAGTCCTACTCTGATTTTGGCTGCGACGGCTAGTTTTTGAGGAGCAGGAGCGGGTCTTGCAAGGCCGGGTGGGTGTATGAGCGAGGAACTCGGTACCGTACCCTTAGCGACGCCCACAATTGACCCGGAGAAGCTGCTAGACTATATCGACAAACTTGATGGTGTCGCCTTTGCTGTTGTGAGTAGGGAGGGTCTACCCGTATACATACGTGGCCAGCTGGAGAGGGAGCAGGCGGAGGCGCTGGCTGCACTCGGTGAGGAAGCATTCCGCCGCATTGAGGATAGCTTTGGGAGGCTGGGTAGCGGTAGGGTGACAAAACTAGGCCTCGACATGGCTCAGGGTAGGCTATACGTCTCCAGGCTTGACGGTGGCGTGATAATATACCAGGCGTCTCCGAGGCTCGCGGACCTCCTAGCCGAGGTCATAGAGAGGTTGAAGGACAATCGGCCAGTTAAATGCGGGAACTGCGGGCACGACGTTACGCTCGCCACGTATAAGTGTCCACGTTGTAACCGCACGGTGCCATTCGTGGCGCGCGAATGTCCACACTGCGGTGCCAACATAGATGTCAAGAGGTGCCCGAACTGCGGATCCCCGCTGCGTAGCGATGGCAGCATCGTAAAGCCTCCAAAAGAGCCGGTGTACATCGGCTATGGCGCGTCGGTGCTGATGTTCGGAATTGGTGGGCTAGCGTTAGCACTGGGCGTACCTGCGGCAGGTGTTGCCGCGATAGCTGCTGGGGTGATGCTGGCGCTAGGCACGACTATCATAGTCAAGCGGAGCATCTGACGACCCTAGCCGGGTGTTACTATCTCGCCGGTCGCCAGCCCCTACCCCTCCCTAAGCTATACGCCCGGGCAGCCCCTATGCCAGCCTCGCAAACAGCAAGCAATGCAGTTAGTTTCGCTCACCCGGGTCCCCAGCCTGTACAGCCAGAGCTCCTAGACCTACTGGTCGAGCTGGCAGCCACTAGTACAGGTGTAATCCGTGAATCGATCGAGGCGATACTCGACGACTACATCGTTGATTGGCTTGAGGAGCTTCGGCCACTACCCTACATACCAAACCTTGTAGTCGAAGTCGCGGCGCGTAAGAACTGGGTGCCAGAACTAGTCGAGAAGCTGGGCGCCACGACTATAGTCGAGGCCATGAGCCTTGCGCTTCAAGCTGCGAGGAGCGAGCCAGGCGTATGCCAGACGCTCATACCGCAGCTTGTCCAGACCGAGGAGCTTTTGCTTGAAGCGTCTGGCGTCGAGCCGGGCGAGGCCATAAGGAGTGTTATGGAGAGCAACGATTGTAAAGCCCACGCGGCCCTCCTCGCGGCACTAATAGCAGTTAAGCCGATGAAGGGGTGATGCATGGTGCTTGCGCTATCCTATGTCGTTGAGAAGCTGGCTGAAGCTGCTGCTAGGAGGGCATCCGGTCTAAGGTATGACATTGATGCGCTTGGGCTTGCGGGCGAGACTAAGAGAATGGCGGAGGAGGTTATCGAGAGTGTAGCCATGACGCTAGTGTTCGAGCGGAGAGGTCTTCTGAGATGCGCGGTTTGCAGCAAGGGACCCTTCACACGCAAAGGCCTCTACCTGCATCTCACTAGAGTGCACCGCGAGTTCATAGAAGAGCTTGTTCGTAAGGAGCTAGAGGCTAGGCTATTGGGTAAAGGCGGGGGGTCTGGAGGGGCGGAGCACGCTCACCGGGCCTAAGCCCTCGCAATTGGAGTCTGTCTTCACACCCCGCGCGAACCTAGACACGTTAGAGGGGCTTTATCCTAACCACCCTGGTGCCGACAGTTGCGTGGATCGTGGTCACCTAGACGCTTGAAAGACGTTACAGCCTCCTCTCTAGTAGCTCTCCTCATAGACGTGACTTCGGGGCGCGTGGCGTCGCCAAAAAGCGAGGCGCTATTCGCGGGTATAGCGTTCCTCTATTCTACGTTGTGGCTCGGTAGAGGCGATCCACGCGAAGGTGCAGAAGCGCTCCGAGATGCCGCTGGGGGCCCACTGGATGGTGCAGTTGTAGCAAGGGCGACGATAGCAGGCTTGGCTGGTCTGCCTGGCCGTGAGGCATGGAGTCTAATCAGGGAGCTTATGGAGGGCAAGGTACCCCGTCATTGGATATCACAGCAGCTTATGGAGGCCTACGCGAGGTACAAGATAAACAAGATGCAAGTCATGAAGTGGTTTAGCGACCCCTCATCCATCCGAGTGCGTAGCTTTAACAGCGAGGTCGCCGAGCTAGCAGAGACCCTCCTGCGCCACAAGGATATGCTCGAGGAACTCGCCAGACTCGACTACAGGCGGTACGTGGAGGCTGGCAAGACACTATACCAGGTTGCCCGGAGGACGGTGGAGAGGTCACCCCGTTTCGTCGAGAGGATAGCAGGACGCGTTAGGAGGCTAATGCTATGGGGTCTATGAAAGAGTTTATGGAGCGTGCGTGAGAGGCTCGTGCAAAACCTCCATGAGCGCCTTCTCGAGCCTCCTAGCAGCTCTTCTCGCTGTTCTATCCCTCTTCGGGTAGACTATCACATAGCGCACCTTGCTTGCATTCGCCTCGACGCGCACCTCTAGGTTCTTGCTAAGCCTGGCCTCGAGCACAACAGCACGCCCATCATTCTCGATTATATACTCGCGTGTAAACGCTTGCATGTTTAGATGCACATCCTCCGGCTCGATCCTCGAGGCCACCAGTGCACGCATGAACACCAAGAGTGCCGAGTTAAACGCCTTCCTTGCGGCCTCCTCGAGATCCTCCTCCAGTACTATCTCCTCCTCCTCGCCTTGCACCCTCGTTATCGCTACCGGCCCCGGCGCTGATATCACGATCTGCTCGTACTCGTTTCTGCGCGGGTATAGCTCACTCACCCCTGCTTCACCCTCCCCTGTATCCAGCCCGAACCCCGGGTAAAGGAGGTCTCCAAACCCTACCCCAATATAGTAGCGGGGGCAGAGGGCCCGCCAGAGGCCAGGTAGGGTGATACCGGTCTCTCCGCCACACTGGATGGTAGGGAGTGTAATGGGCAAGTGCCTGCTCTGCGGGCGCGAGGATAACACCATCAGTAGTGTTATTGGCGTGTGCGTCGAGTGTCTGAGGCGTAGGCCCAACGAGGCGCTGAGTAGGGCTATGCGCGTGCACAGCGAGTGGAGAAGCCGGGCTAAGCTACCCCTGGAACCTCTACGTACCGGTGGGATCCAGTGCAGTTTCTGCGTCAATAGGTGCGTGATAGGCGAGGGAGGCTACGGGTACTGTGGTATCGTGTCCAACAGTGGAGGTAGACTTGTGCTTCGCCCCGGCCTGTACTCCGAGAAGCTATCCATGCATGCTGTTGTGAGTTGGTATCTCGACCCGCATCCGACAAACTGTGTTGCAGCGCCGGTATGCCCGGCTAACACTGGCGCCGGGTACCCCCGCTGGACGAACACACATGGCGTCGAGCGCGGCATGTACAACCTTGCAGTGTTCTTCGCTGGCTGTGGTCTTGATTGCCTCTACTGTCAGAACTGGGAGCATAAAACGATGCTAACGAGGAGAGAAACCATAGTCTCCAGCTCCAGGAGCGTAGAGGAGCTAGTAGAGGCTGCAATGGACCCAAGTGTAACATGCGTCTGTTTCTTCGGGGGTGACCCGACGCCGCACGCACCGTGGGTGCTAAGGGCAGCGAGAGCGATTCGTGAAGAAGCTAGGAGGAGAGGCCTCGTTAAGCGGGTATGCTGGGAGACAAATGGTATCGCGAACCCAGCGATTATGAGAGAGATGGCCCGGTTGAGCCTAGATACCGGCGGCATAGTCAAGATAGACGTGAAGGCTTGGACCCCTAGCGTCTACAAGGCGCTCACCGGTGTTGATGCAGCGCAGCGTGTAAGAGAGAATGTGAAGCTAGTCGCAGAGATGTGGCTAGAGGCGGGTAAGCCGGAGCCGCCCTTACTAGTAACGAGTCTCCTCCTAGTACCTGGCTATGTGGACCTTGAGGAGGTGAGGGGTTGGGCAGAGTACCTCGCCTCGATAGACCCCGACATACCCTTCATCCTGCTAGCCTTCCACCCGGATCACTTGTTGCGAGACTTGCCGCCCACGAGTAAGGAGCATGCAGTTAAGGCTGCAAGGATAGCCAAGGAGGCGGGCCTACGTAGAGTATTTATCGGCAACTCATGGCTCCTAGGCGAGTGGTACAACGTAGACTAGGACTAGATTGTGATTGTTGACGTTGTGAGGGCCAGGGGTGTAGGCATAAGGGGCCGCACAGCGGCGGCATGGCTTGACGCGTCCCGAGATAACACAAGGTGGCCCAGGTGGATCGAGCTGTGGGCGCACCCCGTGTACATCCCGAAACATCTGGTGCTCCTACCTGCCCTTAGACCATTTACTCATGGCTTCCTGTGCCATGCGTCTGGCGGCCTCGGGTAGAGCTTGTAGACGCTCCTCGCTAAGCTTCAATATGCCGAGCTCCAAGCGAAGCTGGCACGCTCTGCAAATTGGGTGTGCCGATGGTTCGCCGCATATGGCACAGGTGTAGGGCCCCTCTTCCTCCTCGCCGCTAGTTGACACCTTGCCACACTTCTCCAGGATTTCTATCGCTGTTTGTAGGCTGCGGAGAAGAGAGTACTTGACGCCGGGTGTCCGCTCCTCAAGCTCGTTAAGCATTCTCCTCACTTGCCAGCGTACACCTAGTCTAGCGTACGGGCACTCCTCGAACCCCGTGTACAACCCGTTTAGCACGGCATAGATGGTAGTCTCCTTCTCTAGAACCTCGTAGAACGGCTTCACCTTCCTAACGAACTTCGGGTGTTGGCCGGGCCCGGAGACGGGGCCAAGCCTTGCAATCTTGTCCCAACTATTGCTAAGCACGTTCATCATGTAAGTCTGTATTATGTCGTCAAGGTTGTGGCCTGTCGCGACTACAGTCGCACCCATTTCTCTCGCGGCCTTGTTCATAAGGTAGCGGCGAAGGACACCACAGTATGTGCACGGCAGGTAGGGTAGGCCACGCTCCTTACCAATCTTCACTATCTCGTCAAGCGTGTAGCCCACTTCATCCTTGAACCGGACTATACGGTACTCAACGCTGTGCTCCTCGACGAATCGGAGAAACCTCTCTACCGTGTACTCACGGTACCCGCGTATACCCTCGTCTACGAGTAGCGCTGTTATCTTCCATCCAGGTGCGCGTCGTGATAGGCGGAGTAGGTAGTGGAGTAGTGACATTGAATCCTTGCCGCCGGACACTGCAACCGCTATCCTATCATGAGGATTGAAGAGGCGATAGCGTCGTATAGTCCTACGCACTTTCCGGTCAAAGTACTCGAGAAAGTGCTTCTCGCACAGAGCCATACCAGACGCTCGCATCACGTATATCGCGGGTCTGCCGCAGACGCTGCACTTAGCCACCCGACACCACCGGGTAGAGCACAAGCTCGTCGCCATCAGTTACAAGCTCATCCTCAGCCACAACCCTCCCATTCTTGGTGACGACATACTCCGTCGAGAGCAGCTCCGCCGCACGAAGCACATCCGCTACTCGAGCGCCATTATCAACCTCTACCTCCTTCACTTCGCCGCCGAGTATACGGACCCTGACACGAGGCAAATGCTACACCTCCTCCGGCGCCTCCCCAGGCAACTACTTGCAAGCGATACGCGAAATCCCGTCTAAATCCTTCGGCGTAACGGCCACTCAACAGCTCGTTAGTCTGCATGACCCGCCCGCAGGGAACTAATCAGGCGTGGCGCTTGGCTTCTGGTGTGTAAGGTGTGTAGAGAGTACCTTGTTAACCTGGTTGGTTGGAGAGTCAAGAAACGGCGATGAGGCTTTACAGCCGATCGGACCGGGTTGCCCGGTGTGAAGAGTTTCGCCCCTCCCGAGCCTCAAAGATCCACCTCGATGAAGAGGTTGTTTACGATGTCCTTGTACCGGTTCCTTATTGTCGCATCGGTTATCCCGGCTGCCTTGGCTATGTCCATCTGGTTCCTCTTCTGGTCGAGTAGTATCGACGATAGGTAGACCGCGGCGGCTGCGAGGCCTAGAGGCGGCTTGCCTTGCGTCAAGCCGCGCTGGCGTAGCGCGTTAAGCAGTCTAGCTGCGAGTATCTCGACAGCAGGGTTGAGGCCAAGTTTCTCGGTGAGCTTGGGGACCGTCTGGGCAGGGTCTGGAGGCTTAACGTGAACGCCAAGGCTCATTACTAGCTCCCTATAGGCTCGCGCCACTCTAGCGGCATCCAGGCCAAGCCTCTCTGCCGCCTCGCGTATCGATAGGCTCGGGCCGCCAGCTATACGAGCGGCGGCCACTATTATCGCCGCCATCCACTCCCTTAGCCTCTTTCCACCAACCCTCCTCATCACCTTCTTGGATAGTGCTTTGCGCAGGAGCACAGCCGCTGTGTCAATAACGTGGCTCGGCACGCCAAGTATACCAGCAACCTCGTTAAGCTCCTGGAAAGCCTCTACTTCACTCTCGTGCTTCTCTACCCTCAACCTGGCTTGGAGCGCGGCTAGCTTACGGAACCTTGGGTCTCTTGTGGGTTGCATAACGGTATAGACGCCGCGGTCGTGGAACCTCTCTGTTAGTGGTGCACCGACTCTACTCCTGGTGATGTGCTCCTCTGCGTTGAAAGCTCTCCACTCGGGGCCAGAGTCGAGGGGTTGATCATCAATAACATGGCCATGGCTACACACTAAGTAGCCTTCGGGGGACCTCATTAGAGGTGCGCCACACACGGGACATTGACCGAGTGCACCGACCTCTCCCACATTCACCCTTTGCCACCTCTACGACGTTCTCCCGCCCCGCCAGGGGCGCGACGACCACCCTTCCCCCTCCTCCCCGAGGGCCTCCCGCCTCCCCTCCTCTTCCTCCTGCGCGGGGGCCTCGGGGGCACGTAGTACAGCTCCTCGCCGCTCTTCACAGTCTTGAGTATCTCCTTGCTCTCCGGCTTCACTACTATCAGCGGGTTGTCCACCGGCCCTATCACATCCAGTATCGTCCCGTACTTCTTGCGCAGCTCTCTATCGTATACTGGTATGCCGAGCGGTGGCAACTGCTTAGTATCCTCTGGCTTTACCACTATGTAGCCATTCCTGGTTGCGTGCAGCACCACACCTAGCTTGCGCACCAACCTCTAGCCCCTGGCGGGGCGGTGCCACTCGGGTGTTATCCAGTTCTTCCTCTAGACACTAGGAGCCTAGTAGTACCGGCGGTCACACCGAGCGGATGGTAGTACTGGGGGTAAGACAAGAGTCGGTGTTGATGCGCCCGCCTTAACGCGTCATTGAGTAGTGTGATAGTAGCTCCTCGACCCTCCATTAAAAGAGGGTGTAGTAGGCACGTAAGGCACCGGGGTAGGCTCGTGACAGACCCTGGCAGGAGGAAGACTCTTGCAATCCTAGGCGGTATCGGTGCAGCGATTGCAGCCGGCTACCTTCTGGGTAGGCTTGGCGGCGGTACACCCTCACCAACAACTACAAGCACCGTCAGAGAGGCGCTCGAGACTGCAGTCGAGAAAGCCGGTCTAGAGCCTCTCAAGGCGTTCTGGGTGTATGTCGGCCCCGTTGGTGACATGGGGTGGAGTTACGAGCACGACCAGGGTAGGAAGTATGTCGAGGAGGTGCTCGGCAAGAAGCTTGTTGAGACGGGCTACGTGGAGCAGGTGCCCGAGGACCGTGTAGGCCAGGTTATCGACGACGCCGTTGCTAAGGGTAACAAGCTCATCTTTACGACCAGTTTCGGGTACATGGATCCAACTAACAGGAAGGCTGGCCAGTACCCGGATGTCCTCTTCGGCCACTGTTCTGGGTACAAGAGGCTATACCCGAATGTTGTGACATACTTCGCTGAAGCGTATCAAGCGTACTACCTGAACGGTATACTGGCAGGCGCGATGACCAAGACGGGTAAGGTGGGTTACGTAGCTGCGCACTTCATACCAGAGGTTATCCGTCACATTAATGCATTCGCCTTGGGCGTTCGTGAGGGTGCGAAGCTTGTAGGCAGGAACCCCAATGAGGTCAAGGTGATAGTGCGTGGTCCTCTGGGTGCCTGGTTCGCCCCTGACAAGGCCAGGGCTGAAGCCGAGGTCCTCATAAGCCAGGGTGTTGACGTGATAGCGTTCACCGAGGACTCGACAGCCATAGTTACAACCATAGCTGAGTACTACACGCAGGGTAAGAGAGTCTACACCTTCAGCCACTACAGCGACATGAGGAGGATACTGGAGGGTGATGCCCGTAACGCGGTGCTAGCGGGCCAGATCGTAGACTGGGGTCCGCTATACCTAGAGCTAGTGATACGCGCTATTCTTGCCCGTCTCGTGAACCCCGAGAAGCCGGGCAACACTGACATCTGGAGCGACTTCCCACCAGCGACACCGAGAGACTACTGGTGGGACATGAGGATGGGCGTCTTCGACATAGCGCCGCCCAGAGAGTCTCGCGCCGCCTATGTCAAGAAGTGTGGACGCATACCGGACGTCTACGACGAGCGTAACGAGCTGAAAGAGTACATGGGCTGCCTACGCGAGGTTGAGGAGGAGATCATACGCGAATACATAAGCAAGGATGTGCCAGAGGAGGTGCTAGAGTACGTACTGAAGAGGAGGCGTGAGATACTCGACGGCAGCTGGGACCCATTCACCGGGCCAATACGTGACTCCACTGGCCGCGTGAGGATACCGGAGGGGATGAGAGCAAGCCACGACCAGCTGTGGAACATGGACTGGTTCGTTGAGGGGGTTGTGAAGGCGTAATGAGGTGCACCCCTCTACTCGAGACCCGCGGTTTGTCGAAGACCTATCCTGGAGGCGTACGAGCCCTACAAAACGTAGATTTTACACTTTGCGAGGGGGAGGTTCACGCGCTTCTCGGGGAAAACGGTGCAGGTAAGTCAACGCTAGCGCAGACTCTCTATGGTCTGATCTACCCGGACGAAGGCGTCATAAAACTAAGAGGAAGACCGGTATCAATACTTTCGCCGCGAGACGCTCTCCGTAGTGGCATATTGTATATCCCACAGTATCCTGAATTCCCGCATGGTGTTTCACTTAGAGAGGTTGTAAAGCTGTATGCTGATGCTCGTGGGCGCGCAGTTACGACGAGCGATGTTGAGGAGGTAGCGGGGTCATTCGGCTGGCGACTAGACTTTAACGCTGATGCCGGTAGCCTACCACTTGTAGATAGACAACGTTTCATGCTTGCACTTGGCATAGCGCTTGGCGTTGAGGTTCTGATACTCGATGAGCCGACTTCCTTCCTCTCTGGTGTTGAAGTTGAGAAGCTGCTAGAATCAATAAAGAAGTTGAAGAGCCTCGGGGTAAGCATGGTGTACGTTACTCACAGGATACGTGAGGTATACGAGGTTGCTGATAGGGTTACAGTGCTCAGACGTGGTCGTGTAGTTACAACGATTGACGAGCCTCGAAGCGTGCCCGAAGATGTGCTGGTATCCTATGTTGTTGGAGAGAAGGTAGAGTTTCGTGTTGAGCGTAAGCGAGGCGCAAGTGGTAGTCAGGCACTGGAGGTTAGCGATCTTGTGGTGCGTGACGAGTATGGTGTGTTGAAGGTCAAGGGCGTTGATCTTAGTGTAGCGCGTGGCGAGATTGTTGCGATTGTTGGTATTGAGGGTATGGGTCAACGGGAGCTTCTAGAGGCTATAGTTGGTCTAAGGAGGCGCGAGAGAGGCATCGTTAAGGTTGATGGTGTTGTTGTCGAGAATGTGGCTGGCTTTAGGAAGGCAGGTGGAAGGTATGTACCAGGAGATCGTCTCGAAGCTTTGGCTCCTGACATGAATATTGTTGAGAATGTGACTGTGCCTATACATGCAGCGAGTACTGTGGTGCGATGGGGCATCATTGATACTAAACGTGCAGTCAATATGGCCTTGGGTATCGTGAAGCGCTTTGGTGTTGTGGCGCGTAGCGTATGGGACAAGGTTGGGTCTCTGAGTGGTGGTAATCAACAGAAGTTGTTGCTTGGGAGAGAGATGGGTATAGGCGATCCGGTTATAGTCGTAATGCATAACCCTACGGCTGGTCTAGATGTAGCTTCGAGTGCGGCACTCCTCGATAAGATAGCTAAGCTTGCTGACCGTGGCGTTGGGGTGTTATTCGCAACACCTGTGGTTGATGAGGCTCTCGCAGTTGCTGATAGAATTCTTGTCTTCCGGGATGGGCGTGTTGCCGGGGAGTATAGCGCGGAGGCGTCGCGGCTTGAGATCGTCAGGGCTATTCTCGCTTAAGTTGCCAGTAGTGGTACGTTTCCGCGTTGAACCCCTGGGGAGTGTTTCTTTCAAGCGAAAGGCTACTGTGCTTTTAGCGTTGATTATCGTGTCATTTGTGTTACTCTTGCTGCCCTTTATCTACGCGGGTGTTGACCCGTTCCCGGTTATTGGGAGGTATCTCAGCCTCTGGGTTAGCGATACAGGATGGGCTTCCAGATCTTCATTTGAAATAGCGCGTTATACAACGGCGATGTTGTTGACTGGCTTAGCGGGCGTTATTGCGTTTCGCAGCAAGGTCTGGAATATTGGTCTTGAAGGTTATATGATACTTGGTGCTATTGGTACGGCTGCTGCTGCCTATGCGGGCTTACACTGGGCGTTACAAGTGGTAGCTTCAATGTTGTTTGGCGTGTTATGGGCCTTGCCCGTGGCGCTACTATTGGTCACGGGTGTTAGCGAGATAGTATCGTCCATGATGATGTACTATGTGTCGCTCTACATGCTGCAGTATGTTGTCTACAAGGTGTGGCCTAGCAGGTATGGTTTGTTCCCTAAGACGCCGGAGTGGGGTGTATCGCAGCCGATTGTAGCGGGGTTCCCGCTAATGCTAGTGGTTGGCATACTCCTGTGCTTCGTGGTTAACTACCTCTATCATCGTACGATGTTTGGTGTTGTTGCGAGGCTTGTAGGGTCTAACGAGAAGGCTGCAAGAACAGCTGGTTATAGTCCGCGTCTAGTGCGTGTAGTGGTACTTCTCTTGTCAAGCGGTCTTGCCGGTTTGGCAGGATTTCATGTTGCCTCTCTTAGAGGCTATCTTAGCATGGGGTATGCGAGCTTAGGCTACGGCTTTGCTGGTATAACAGTCGCGTTCATAGCTGGCCTAAATCCTCTTGCAGTGCCTATATCCGCCTTGTTCGTGGCGCTGTTGTACCACTTTGGTAGTTTTGCGAGTGATGTTATCCCTGGCGGTTACGCAGCATACTTCTACTATGTGCAAGGTGTGCTTCTCCTGGTTGTATTGGCGGCCAGGACTATACCCTCTTACCGTATAATCGTGCGGGTGGAGAAACGCCATGGTTGACCTCGTGTTGCTCGCGGGTACGGTTTTGCGTAGCGCTGCGGCGGTAGTGCTTGCTGTGCTTGCAGAGGCTGTGTCAGAGAGAGCTGGCGTTGTAAACCTTGGTCTAGAGGGTATAATGCTCATAGGCGGTCTTGTTGGGGTTGTGGTGTCGTTGATGACTGGTAGTGTTGAGGCTGGGGTACTGGCTGGCATGTTAGCTGGTATTGCGTATGCGGCTCTCTATGCGGTGCTCGTTAACGGTTTTAAACTGAACCAGATTGTTGCTGGCGTTGCTGTATACATGGCTGGTGTGTCTATCTCGACGATGTTTGGCGAGCCTTACTCGGGTCTCCCACTCCCACAACCATTGCGCGTAGGTGGTTTCGAGGTTGTCGTGCTTGTAGCCTACACTATGCCAGTCCTGGTGTGGCTCTTGTTGAGAGCTACGGGTTTTGACGCTAGGCTTCGCGCGGTTGGCGATAATCCATTTGCGGCTGACATGATGGGTGTCGATGTTGCCCGCGTTAGGACCGCGGCGGTACTCGTCAACGGCATGTTAGCCGGGTATGCCGGCGCTCTCTTCGTAATGATAGTCGCGGGTAGATGGAGACCCATGGCAACGGCTGGTATAGGGTGGTTGTCAATAGCATTGACGCCAATGACACTATGGGAGCCTCTGCTTGCTTACGTACCCGCGCTCGTCTATGGATTCTCGCTGGTAGCAAAATCACTATGGCTACAATGGTTGCCCGACGAAGCTCGCGAAGCTACGCCTTACATTGCAGTGTTGATCGCTGCGGCTATAACGGTGAAGCTAGTCAAGGGTTATGTGCCACGTAGTCTCGGTAGAGTCTACGTGCATGGTGTAAAGGGATGAAATGTAGTGCTATCGTGATGGGCGTTGATGAGGCTGGCAGAGGGCCAATAATTGGCCCGATGGTTATTGCCGGTGTTGCCATGTGCACGGAGGATGTTGGTAACATACGTCTTGCTGGCGTTGACGATAGCAAATTGCTCTCAAGAGCCGAAAGAGAACGTCTCCTGTCGCTAATCGAGCGTAGCGCAGTTTACGTTGGTAGAGTCTATGTGCACCCCCGCCTGATCGACGAAGTCAATCTTAACGTGATAGAGCGTAACACTATAGCTTTCCTAGTTGGGCGCGCAATGGACATCTTAGGGGAGAGCCTCAAGAAGGTCTACGTAGATGCTGTGGGTGATCCCAGGCAGATTATCGCAGCGATAAGAAGAGCTGGTTTTATGGGAGAAGTGATAGCGGAGCCCAAGGCTGATGCTAGATACACGATAGTAGGCGCTGCTAGTATAATTGCCAAGGTGTATCGTGATGCTGTTATTGAGGAGTTGAGGAGAGAGTATGGCGTTAGGGGGTCAGGGTATCCCACCGATCCGGAGACTTTAGCGTGGATAAGAGAGGCTTACGAGGAGAACCCGGAGGAACCACCATGGTTTGTGAGGAGGAGCTGGGGGACGTTGAAGAGGATAGCTCCTCGATGGTACCGAAGTAAACGTGGGGCAAGTAGTGGTCAGAAAACGCTCCTAGACTATATGCGTGGCTCTTGAGCCTCTTGTTGTTCTTTGCGTCTCCTCCTCTCAGCTTTGGCAATACGCTCTGTTAGCCTAGCCATTCTACGGATAGCAGCTTTCCACTCATCCCCCCCGACGCTCCTATAGAACATGAGAACGCCATTGTCAGTCACCTTGTAACCTGTCTTGAGATACTTCTTGCCATTCCTCTCGGCGAATACGGTACAGTACTCGATGAGGCAGATTATCGGCTTAGCCTCCTTGCCGTACTGTGCTTCCAGCATACACCTTCTCTGCTGAGCATTGTAGAATATACAGCGTCCGCCGGGCCCAGTACCAATGTAATATATGGTCACGACGCCTCCCGGAGTCAATATACGCTCCTTGGGCTGCGCCTCTAGCTTCAACTGGAGCTCGGGAGGAAGTTTCGTAACCTCAATGTCAAGCATGAATGCACCGCTCTTAGCTACGCAGCATCTGCCGCAACCAGGTGGACATACCATCTGATACGATTCCCTGAGCAGAGATTCATTCATCTCCTCAAACACTAGACGATTAACGTGCGTGCCTGGCGTCGGCTTAAATGCGATGAGTAGTCGCTTTAATCTAGGCGAGTAGTATGTGCCTATGAACCACTTCTTTAGCCTTGCAGCCTCTCTAAGCGCGTAGATGTTCCAATCCTTCTTCCTTGGCTCCCTAAGCACGTAAACCTTACCCACTATCCACGCCCTAGCAGCACAATGCAGACAAGTACACGGCTATAACCCACGCTCTGCGTCTCAATCACTTTCGCTACTGTCTCCGAGATTGGCATTTCATGAATGGTTTGTCCGGAGAGTATGAGATGCAACGAATACCAATACCCAGGCTTCTATGGAAACTACCGTTGCCCGAAGGGACAAGCTTAGAGAGCGTGGTTGCACACTCTTTCTCAATGTACGAGCTCGTGTTCGGCAGAAGTGGTGAGTTTGTCGCAGCGTACGGTGTTGATATGCTTCAGGGTGTACTGTGGAGTGATGAGAGGGAAGGAGGACTCTATATCACTCGTGGCTTGCGCGTCGAGAATGGGAAAATTGTTGACACGGCTGGCTCGGTCTTACTTAAGCTCCGCTTGGAGCCGAAACACAGGATACTTGGGCGTCGCGTCGTGCTCTTGGTCGATGATAAGAAGGTGAAGGTGGTTGATAGGGCAAGTCTATCTGTTCACCTCGAGGGTGATGCTAGATATTCCGGCTTTGAGAATGATGCTTACACGTTAGCAGCTGTTGTGAAGACCTCTAGGCGTGGGTTTACAGTAGTCGTTGATACAATATATGGCTTCGAGATAGTAAAGATGAGCCGTCAGCCGCGCAACGTAAGAGCATCAAGGGGTTGCGCAACTATATGCGATAATATCGGGTGTATAGTTAGCAACGGCGTCAATACTGTAAGGCTAGTAGCTGTTAACGTTAAACCCTTGGCCGCGTCGCACTCAACCTGTATAGTCACTTTAAGGTCTGACAGCAAGTGGATAGTAGCAATGGTGAAGCATAACAACATTGACGTGTTGGACTCTTGTGACGAGGAGCCTCGCGTTATCTATTCTGACACTGACATGGTGATATACATGTGTGACAATAGCACTAGGACGTTGCTCTTCGCCTCAAACTCTGCAGTGATAACACCTAGCGCAAGCAATGCAATACTAACGCCTAGTTTCACTCTAAGTGTCAAAAGAGAACACGGCGTTGAGATTCTTGAGGGCAACGTGGGAGACACAAGAATAAAGATACCCGTAGACACGTTCTATGCTGTTAATCGCGACAAGCTACTAGTAGTTAGCAGCGGCTGGGCCTATAGCATAGACTTAAGCGAATATGAGGACATAATGTTGAACCTTGGCGAGGGTAAACGCTGCCCGATAGAGGCGAAAATAGGTGTGCAAAGCTACACACTGCTAGACCTAAGCATAAATCACAATGTAGAGCCGGTGGAACTCGACATTACAACAATGGGAGCGTATGCCTGTCTCAAACCGTTAAAGCTAGACGATGAGTATGTAGTCGAGCTAGAGGCACGTCTCGCGCCACCGTTACTAGTATCGAGAGCCTTATCATTAGAGACACCAAAACCACGTCTAAAGATCAAGGCAGTAAGAGCGGCACATACAGCCACCGGATTGCTACGATTAAAACATGGTAACAATGTTGTCGAACTGGAACCCGGTACAGCAGCGCTAATAGTCACGATAGATGAGAAATGGCTCGACATAGTGAGGGGAGCGACAATAAGAGTTTATGATGACGACAGACTAGTGGCGTCTGAAATTATAACAGATAATCCGGTCATAGTGCCGTGCGGATCATGCGTAAACCCACGTGTAGAGCTAGAAATGGACTCTACAAGGATATACTATGGCATAGACAACGTGGAGGATATTAGAGAAAGCATCTTGGGTTCATTGAGGCTCGTAGAGCCGCCAGTGCCAACTGGGTTAAACTCAATGAGTCTCAAAATAGAGGTAGAAACTCGCGATGATATAGACTATATCGAGGTTGATGGGAAACCAGCCAGGATAGTAGACCGTGACAAGAACGGACTACAAGTAGAATGTAGACTAGATGACGTCTACGGAGAGAATGCAGAATTATGTGCATGTAAACGCTTCTCACACAAGACACTATTATTATGTGACTGCAAGGAGCTGTCAAAACTAGTACATGAAGCGTTGAAACACTACGCAGATGTCCATAAGTTAGAGGCGCCAGAATATCTTCTGATAGACAGGAACAAGCCAATACTGAGACTAGACTATATAGCAAGACGCGGCGGCATAGCATACCTAGTAGTGTCTACAGAAGACGAACGAACAATCACTTCAACAACTGTGTACCTGTCTAGCGGCAAGGGGAGTATAGCGGCGAAGCTTCCTACCGACTTTCCATGGCATAGTGTTGAGAAGCTAGTAGTACAGCTGAGCGACGCTAGAGGTGTTCACACATTGGAAAGGCTTACAATCTTCTACAGGAGGCCTATTGCTTACGCATATCGTGTTGGCACACAATGCATAGTATGCTCCGAGTCGATACTAGTATACAAAGGTGATGAAGGTGTCGAGGTTACTGATGGGTGTATAAGGGTGCCATGCGATGACGTGGAGAGTATCATAGCCGTTGATAACTGTGGTACGCCATGGAGACCAAGCATTGAGAAACATGATATAACACAAGATGTTATAAATGCAGTACGCACAGCCGCGATACTATACATGTTGTCTCGCTAGACCTCAAACACTTGTTCGACACGCTCACACCTTACGAGTTCATCGAGCTGTTTCAGTACGTACTCCCGGATACTCTTTACATCTGGCAAGTCGACCACTATACGTCCTTCTTCCATGACCTTCACGAGCATAGGCTTGCCGCATTCCGGCGGCTTTGATGTCCAGGGCTTTACTATGCGACGGCATCCGCACACATAGAGCTGTTTCGCACCCGGCAACTTACCCCTCTTGGTAATAGGTTCAAACCCAGAACCATAGTCGACCTCCACAAGATCCATGCTAATATCTATGCTTGGTGGAAACGCTATACTAGTTCCAACTCCAAAAGCATCAACTATGTCTCTAAGTTCTTTAATCCGCTCCTCGTCGAGACCCCCGCTCACGATTATCTTAACATGCTTGTAGCCATGAAGGTCTAGTGTCCATCTAACCTCCTCCACTATACGTCTCATATTGCCGCGACGAGAGCTAGGAGTGTCTAGCCTAACACCCCATAGTTTATCGCCGAGTGTCTGTGCCGCCATTAGCGCCTCTACTCTCTCATCATAAAACGTGTCGACTAGCGTCACACGAGGTACTGATGGATCAACATGCTTATCGAATGCCTTCCAAGCTTCACGTTGATCGCCAAACAGTAGAATGAGCGCGTGTGGCATAGTACCGACCGGTTTGATACCGAGATACTTGGCGGCAGCAGCACCAGCAACGCCATCAACGCCGCCAATGTAGGCAGCCCTGTCAACAGCTGGTGCTATCGCCGGATGTACTGCACGAAGGCCAAAGAAGAATACTGGTTTATCACCAGCTGCTAGCTTTATCCTTGCAGCCTTAGTGGCTATGCTGGTTGCATGTCTAAGCACACCCAGTATGGCGGTCTCGAGATCAGCAAACTCGTAGTAGGGACCCTCTATGATCATGAGTGGCTCGCGAGGATAGAAGATGGTCCCTTCGGGCAACGCGTAAACAGTAACCTTCCTACCCTCGAGTATCGCAAGTGCCTCCTCTAGGCCGGCAAAGACCGCCCATTCATAGCCCTGGGGAAGGCTATAAACATGGAACTCTGCTCTAACACTTCGCTCCTTCAACCCGCTCTTCTCAATCACCTCACGTGTACGATGGAAGTAGATGTCAGCTGTTTCACCCCTCTTTATCTCATCGGGACACGCAACATACAGCCTGGCCTTCCCCATACACACGTCCCCCTCTCAACCGCATTGCAGGGCAGTAACCCAAACTATGCGTATTATCTCCCCGGAGCTACAACGAACGTAGAAGGTGTGAGCATGAGTGGCGACATGCTCGGGAAGCTACGCTCGGCTATAGAGGAGAGAATATCCCTCCTGGAGAAGCTACACGGGTCGATGGTAGCCAAGTTGACAAGTGAGAACTTTACCAGGTTTCTCGAGAAGCACAGAGTAACAGTAGTCTTGTTCACGGCGCCATGGTGTCAGCCATGCAAAGCCTTCGAACCGTTGTTTGAGATAATAGCTAGGAGACTATTGAATGACGAGAGATACAAAGACGACCTAGGCTTCGGCAAAGTCGATACGGAGTCGGACCCGCAACTAGCTGATAAGTACAATGTCGACAAGATACCAACAGTGATAATATACTATAAGGGCAACGTGGCTGATGTGATAGTCGGTGCTGTAACCGAAGAGGAGCTAGTGAGGAGAATACTGAACATCGCTGGGAAGAAATGAGTGGATCGGCAAAGGGGGAGGCCTCTTCATCCCCCTCGGGTCGCCTCGGGGACAGCGTCTCCTCACACAATCTTCCAGTCAACAATTAAATCGTACAAGCGCTTAAACCCTATACTCGCAAAGCCGGTACACCAGTCAAGACCTGTCTTTGACACAAACTCTCCAAGCGAATCGGGAGGATGCCCAGCAAGCAGCGTTGAAAGTAGGGTAAAGATGAGGCATTCTTCGTTATCACTCTTTAGCCATATATAGCCGTCGAGAACGTCACATTTGACGACATTTCCAGTGGTGCGGCCATTCTTGCTAGTACCTTTCCCGTGCGACGCAGTACCATGCTCGAGAAAATCTCTAAGCGATTCACCGGTGTAGACACGCCTGCCCACCACAATACTCTCCAAGTTATACACTTCACCAGCCACAATACTGCAAACTCTACACGCATCTGGCTCAGAGCAAGAAAGTGTTACACTATCACGCTTCTCAACATCAAGCCTGGATCCGAGCAGACGCGCGAGCCTAGAGGCACGGTAACTCGATATCCAGAAGCCATTCAAACCATCAATGTCCTCTGTCAGCCATTGCGCTGCAGCGGGTGCAACGCCGCCAACATCGCCGTTAACACCAACAACGAGAGGTACGAGTGGTCTCTCGCCCAGCGCGTCCAGCGCAAAGAATGTCAACGTAGCAGATCTTGCGATAGCTAGAAGAGCGCGAGGCGATACACCCCAGAAGACCAGATATAACAAGCCTCTAGCACGCAACGCACTACGTACAAGCCACAAAGGAGGTGAAACCCTGTACAACGTCACACGCGACACACTATCAGCGACGCTCATGAACTCTTTCTCACGAGTCTCCAAAGGTACCGGATGCAATGCTCTTGATCCTGCAAGTGCAGCTGCCCGCGCAAGGAGCTCCTCCAAGCTCGCACCCACGGTTCTTCATAACCGGTAGTAAATAGAAGACAACAGGGGCTGTGAGGAGTAAGGCCGAGGCCTGATCGGTGAAGAGAGAGGATGGCTCCGAGCCCCTCTACACGCCACGTATTCTCTCATGAGGTGGTTTGAACTTCTCATCTTGTACATACCCGCTACGTAGCCTAGCAGCTATCTCTGCGCGGGCAAGCTCATAACCAATATAGACGGCGTGTTCCGGGTTGACACTAAAGTCTCTAACAACAAGCCTTGCAATTGATAATCCATCTTTTCCACGATAAACCCTCCTTCGACTCCCTTCAACATACTCTGCTACAATCTCGCCTCTATCAACCATTATACGTATATAGCCGCGGTCAAAGTTGGCGGGTTCAACTTCACTCTCAACCCTCACTACCTCACCCTTACCTATCGGGATGCGCTCGCCTCTAATGCTACCCAGTAGTGTAAGGTCTACTCCCAAGTCTACGGGAGGAGCATGCTTAACATACGAGGCTAACGCTACATCAAGAGCAGCTCTAGCCTCGCTAACCTCTATACCCCTCTTGGCCACAATCCAGAAGACGCTAGCACCAACCTCAAACCCGATACACCCAGCGAAAAGGAACACCGGGAAGCTATCAGTCGCCAATGCATCCTCAAGGCTAGCCAAGCTAAAGAGTAACGGGTAGTTACAATCGCCATAAATCCTGTGAGTATCGCGCAGTATCCGATACGGCTCGATACTATCAGCAAAGCCAAGCGGAGGAGGCATCACAATAGGGTCGAGAAGCACATACTGGAAACCATACTCTCTTGCCACCTCTATACCCTTCAGAAGAAGGGTCACCTTCTCGTGCGCATCACGTGGATACAGTCCTCGCTGGTCGTCAAACGGTTGAAGCACAAAGAATGCTTGGTCACGGTAAGCCTTGAACTCTCGAAGAGAGCTACCAGACAGGCCAGAGACAAGTGAAGCACCGTAATCCAGAGCCTCTAGTAGCCTCTCAACCCTCCTAGACTCAACGCCAAACGGTACATCATTTACAAGCTCAACGAAATGCTTCAACATCCTCCGGTATTCTCCATCATTCAACCACTCCTCGTCACCAAACACAATAAAGTCTGGCTTCTGCTCAACAACCTCCCTAACAAACTCTTCAAACTCGTTGTTATCCTGCTTGGGTGTAACCTCAACAATTAGCGTATAACCAGGCTGATAGTAAACACAAGCACCTCCATCTACACATAGCCGCCTAGCCTTGCTGAAAGCAGAGGCAACTATCTCAAGGATATCCCTTCGCAACTCACTATAGTCGAGACGAACTTCACCCTCTGCAAGCAGCCTAAATACATACTCAAGCTCACCAGGGCTCCTAGGCCCCTTCACCACCCGGGCACCAAGACGCTTACTAGCTTCCAGCGGATCGACACTCGACTTGCCCGGCACCATTATCACATCATACTTCTTGTAATCACTCTTGGTTTGTGGCAACGTCTTGACAAGGAAATCCGTCGTTATGAGTGCCGCGGTAGCAATAGGTAACGCAACAACATCAACGCTAAGACCCGGGACAACCCTAACAGCCTCCCTGACATACTCTACGATAAGGTCACGAGCTTGTACACCAGTGACTATCAGCACCCGCTTCACGCCACTATCTCCACCCTTCAAGGTAATACCATTCCCATTGTTAGACCGGCAATACCTCCAGAATACCCTTCCGCTAAACCCAGACGGCTAGAGCCAAACCCCTCAACAGTCCCCACACGCCTGGGATGCTAACAGTGAAGGAGGTACCCACGACAAGATTGGGGAGAAGAGGCCCCCGCGTATCCGTAATCGGTGTGGGTTTGTGGCAAGCAGGCTCAATACTATGGAATGCTAGAAGTCGAGAAACACTCCTTGAGATAAGAAGAGGGTTGCTACGTGCACTCGAGTACGGTATAAACTTCTTCGACACGGCCGAGATATATGGACGTGGTCTATCCGAGAAGATCCTAGGCGAAACGATAGGAAAGAGAGACGATGTAATAGTGGCTACCAAGGTAGCTGGGTATCGCTGGACACGATGGGATATACTGAAAGCCGTAAAGAGAAGCCGCACTCGCCTAGGCCGCGACATAGACCTGATACAGCACCATTGGCCTCCTCCAATCTATGCGCCAGTATGCAACGTGATAAGGGCACTCGAAGAGGCAGTGGATAAAGGCCTAGCTCACCACATTGGCCTCTCCAACTACCCTGAGAGCCTCCTGGAGAAGTCGCTCGAATGCCTAAAGAAGTATGATATACTCTCCAACCAGGTGCAGTATAGTCTAGGCTACCGCACACCAGAGAACCATCTAAAGCCGCTTATGGAGAAGCATGGCATCATACTCATAGCATGGAGCCCGCTAGCGAAAGGCGCCCTAGCAGGTGCAAAACCGTCAACACTGGCCCAGAGACTCGACCCAGTCTTCCGCAGAGTAGCAGGGGACAGGGAGCTTCTCAATACACTCAGGGCGATAGCGGAGAAGAGAGGTGTCACAATGGCTGAAATAGCACTAGCGTGGCTAATAGCCAAGAGAGCTATACCGATACCAGGTTTCCGTAGAGCAACAAGAATAGACAGCTTTGTACGAGCAGCAACATTACGGCTGTCAGACGAAGACATCGAGATGCTCGACAGGGCTAGCGCTAAATACCTTAGAGTCTATGGCGAGAGATACAACTCTCTACAACTTAACCGGTACATACCCGGGGTCCTACAGAGACTAGTTCTGGCACTGGGTGTGTAAGGAGGATAAGGAGACGGGAAGAAACCCGTTAAGAAGGGTATATCGCGGTAAACAATGATTTGCAGGTTTAGTACTGCTCGATGAAGTCCTCTGGCTTTGGCGGCTCTGGTGGTAGGCCCTTCCTCTCCCTGATCTTCTTCACGATCTCCATTAGCAAGTTCTCTGGTACTGGTGCCCAGCGGCTGAACTCAGTACCCCAGAACGCTCTGCCAGCGCTTGCGCTTCTAAGCTCGGCTGCTAGGTCGAAGCTCTCCGATACTGGGACCTCTGCGATTATCCTCATTACCATACCCATGTCGATCATGTTGATTATCTTGCCGCGCCTCTTTGTTATCACGGCGATTACGTTGCTTACGTACTCGTGTGGTACACGGATGTCTAGCTTCTGGAGAGGCTCTAGTAGAGTCGGCCTAGCGGTTAGCATGCCAGCGTAGATCGCGTTCCTCAGTGCTGGGAACAGCTGGGCTGGGCCACGGTGTGCTGGGTCCTCGTGGATGATCGCGTCGTGTAGTATTACCTTGATGCCTCTCACTGGCTCCTTGGCTAGTGGGCCCTCCTTCATTGCCAGCCTGAAGCCCTGGATGAGTGTGTCCTTCACCTCGCGTAGGTGCTGTACACCGGTGGTCTTGTCGACGAACACGTTGATGTTCTCGTCGATAGCCCAAATGCGCTTAGCCTCGTCGTAGTCCCAGCCAGCCTCGTCACGTAGTATCTTAGCCCTCTCCCTTGGATCCATATCGTCGGTGATGACGCCCTTCTGGATGAGTTCAATGGTCTTCTCGTCGAGGGGCTCAACGCTGATGTAGAGCTTGTTGTGCTTGTTCGGGCTCTTGCCCTCGAACACCTGGCTCTTAGCGCGGATGGTCTCACGGTACACGACAATTGGCGGCGAGGTCTTGACCTCGAGGCCGAAGTTCTCCTTGAGCGACCATAGTGCGATCTCAATGTGTAGTGGGCCCATACCGCTGAGCAGGTACTCGCCAGTCTCCTGGTTGATCTTGACCACGAGGTTCGGGTCCTCGATGCTGAGTAGCTTGAGGGCCTCAATGAGCTTTGGTAGGTCTCTCGGGTTCTTAGGCTCGATAGCCACGGTGACCACTGGCTCGCTGACGTACCTCAGCCTCTCGAATGGAGCCATTGTGTCCTTGAGGCTGAGGTCTACCACAGTCTCGCCAGCGCGGGCTTCATCGAGACCTAGTGCTGCAGCGATGTTGCCAGCAGGTATCTCGTCGACTACCTCACGGTCCGGACCCATGTAGATGCTAACCTGGAGTATCCTCTGCTTCTTCTTTGCGTTGACGAGCCACACTTCGACGCCCGGCCTCAGTGTACCGGCGAAGATACGGCCGGTGGCGACAAGCCTCCTAATCTTCGGGTCTAGCCTCATGTCAGCAACAACGAATACTACTGGTGCATTCGGGTCAGCCTCCATCATAGCCTTGGCTATCTCGCTGTTCATGTCACCTCTCCAGATCTTCGGTATCCTGTACCTCTGGGCGGTCCTTGGGTCTGGGATGAACTTGACCACCATGTCTAGTAGTGCCTCGTGTAGCGGGGCCACCTTGGCAGCGAACTCCTCGACAGCCTCCTTGCCCTTATTGTAGGCCTCGATCACGTCGCTGAACTTGATGCCCTTCTTCTCAGCCATTGGTACGGTGAAGCCCCACTTGTCCCTCGCGCTGCCGAATGCAACATTGCCCTTCTTCGGGTCTATCTTCCACTGGTCCTTGTAGGGTGCCTCACCGTAAAGCTCTATGAGGCTGTTGACCTCCTTGATTATCTCGACGAACCTCTGCATAATCTGCTGTGGCGTGTACTTAAGCTCCTTGATGAGACGGTCAACCTTGTTTATGAAGAGGATTGGGCGCACTCTCTCCTCGAGCGCCTGGCGTAGCACGGTCTCAGTCTGTGGCATTACGCCCTCTACAGCGTCGACCACCACGATAGCGCCGTCAATCATACGGAGGCTCCTGGTCACCTTGCCAGAGAAGTCAACGTGGCCTGGCGTGTCGACGAGGTTGATCACGTATGGCTTGCCCTGGTACTCGTGGTAGAGGCTAATGTTGGCCGCCTTGACAGTGATACCACGCTGCTGCTCGACACTAAGGAAGTCCATTGCTAGTGCCTCGCCGGCAACCTTCCTCGAGATTATACCGGCGGCAGCCAGCAGGCTATCCGTGGTCGTGGTCTTACCGTGGTCGACGTGAGCTATAATACCGATGTTCCTTACTTGCTCCGGGTTCCTCATTATCTGCAAAATCTCGTGTACGAACTTTACCCTAGGCACTTCCCGTTACACCCTCAGCGCTGGGCAACGGCGTAAAACCCGTTATAAGCCTTGGCTTTATGGTATAACAGGGTATGTGGCAACACACGTTATACCCTGCTCAGCCGTGTTTCCAACACACGTGATTATAATGGGGTTGTGAGGAAGGGATCCCTGCCTGAACCGTGATGAGCTTTCGGTCGCACCGATCGCGCGGGCCTACAGCCTATTCTCATAATTAGGGGTTGGGATGGGGCCGCGCAAGGGTGTATAGATGCCGGTTGACCCTAGCGTGCATCTGCTACTGGCATGGCTGGCCGTGTTCTACGTGCTCGTGGTGCTATTCTGGGCTAAGCGTGATACATTCCAGAGGCTTGGTGTAGAGGCCACTCCGTTCGCTCTAGTGGTGCGTAAGGGTGCGAGCTTCGACTTTGCTAAGAGGATAAACCCGAGGATTGCTAAGGTGCTCTTCACTATCGGCGTGTTTATACTAGCCTATGTGGCCTTCAAGTTCTATGCGTCTATCTTAGCACTAACTTTGATGAGGCTTAGTGGCGTTGAAACGCCACCTGCAGTCACACCCATAATCCCCGGCGTGACAGTGTCTCTCGAGACCTTCCTTGTGATGCTCCCGGCGCTTGGTGCGGCGGTTGTAGCGCATGAGGTGGCGCACGGCATAGCAGCCAGGATTGAAGGTGTTCCGGTGAAATCAACGGGTTTGATGCTAATAATGGGTGTGTTGCCTGCAGCCTTCGTCGAGCCCGAGGAAGAGGCGTTCAAGAAGCTAAGGTTGTTGCCGAAACTTCGTGTACTATCTGCGGGCGTGCTTGCAAACTACCTTCTTGCGCTCCTAGCCATAAACATGCTGGCGATGATAGGCTATCATCCAGTTATGGTTATTCTTAGTGTTGAGCCTGGGAGTCCTGCTGAGAAAGCCGGGTTGAAACCAGGCGATGTAATACTCTATGTGAACGGGACTCGCGTGGATAGCATAGAGGAGCTAAGGAGAGTGATCAACGAATCGAGGGTGGTCAACGTAACCGTACTACGCGATGGTAAACACGTCTCGTTCCTTGTGGAGCCGCGCCTCGTCAAAGGGGGTGCAAAGATGATAGGCGTTATAGTGGGGTTTAGGGACCCGTCGTTGCTACACACGTTGCTTAGATGGCTCTTCTTCATCAACTGGTCGCTCGCCTTGATAAACGCAGCGCCGCTCGTCATAACCGATGGGGGTAAGGCCCTGACGGAAGTGTGCATGAGGGCTATCGGGCAACCCGGAAAGATTGTCTCGGCGGTTCTCCAGGCAGCTACCATACTGATGCTCGTGGTTAACGTGGGAATAGTTAGGATAGGTTGAGGGTCGGAGCCGGGATCGGGCTCATCACGCGGTCAGCAAGGGCGGCTGTCTCCTCAGCCCCGGGGGTACCAGGGGCTACACGGGAGGGGTGCTAGAGTGGAACGGTTCTATGCGGTGTTAGCGGGCAGCCACGCTACCCTGCCGCTTGCCGAGCTCCGGGGCATACTTGATGTGGAGGCTAGGAGGTACGGCGTGCTAGCGGTTCACACGCAGTTGGTGCTATTCGAGGCCGAGGGTCTGGATGCGCAAGTGGTGACTAGGAGGGCTGGTTTTGTCGAGGAGGTTGGTAGGCTACTGGCGTATACCGAGGCGGAGCCTGGTGCCGTTGAAGCAGTGTTAGAGACTCTTGAGCCTCTTCCAGGCGTGTATCGTGTCGAGTTTAGAAGGTTGCGTGGTTTCGCTGCGAGCCTCTACCCGGATGAACGTGCAGCTCTCAAACGCTTCGTCGGTATCCTCGAGTCGAGAGGGTGGAAGCTATCGCCTCGAAGCTATACGGGGATAATCCGCATAATCGTTGAAGAGGGTGTGGCTGTAGCTGGTGTTATGCTTGGTAAGCTTCGTGTCTCCGAGTTGCGCGACCGGTGGCCGCATTTACGACCGTTCTACAAGCCGGGTGCGTTAGACCCGAGGATGGCTAGGCTCTTCGTCAACCTCGCTAGGGTGGCTAGAGGCTCTAGGTATCTCGACCCCTTCTGCGGCACTGGAGGATTCGCCATAGAGGCTCTGTTATCGGCGGGCGCGAGGGAGGCGATATGCGGCGATATAGACCGTGACATGGCAGCCGGCTCTGCTGTTAACCTGTCAAGGTACACTGGCGGTAGGCTCTGGGTTACGGCCAGGTGGGATGCCAGGAGGCTCCCATTGCGCGACGAGAGCGTAGACAGCATCGGGACGGATACTCCATACGGTAGGCTTACCACAACCGCAGGCATGAAGACAGAGGTTATCGTTGCGGGCTTCCTCCGGGAAGCGGCCAGGGTGCTCAGACGGGGCGGGTTCGTGGCTTTTGCGTGCCCCCATTGGGTTGAGTGTAGAGAACTGACTCTCGACGCGGGTTTACAGCTACTAGAGGAGCATTATATGCGGGTTCACGGCTCGCTAACGCGCATAATAATAATCGCGCGGAGACGTTAACCCATAGGCCAGCTGCCCGGGTATGCTCGATGGCGGTAACTCATGCCGAGCATCCGCGTATATGTCGACGAGCGTGAGAAGGGTAGTGGTGTTCCAGAAGCGCTGGCCGAGATGGGTGTAGCGGTGATATACCAGAGGCTTGATGTCGGCGACTACCTGGTATCCGACGAGATAGTGTTCGAGAGGAAGACTGTAGACGACCTTGTACGCTCGGTCTTCGACGGGAGGCTCTTTGACCAGGCTAGACGCCTCGCAGAGACCTACCCCAAGCCGGTTATCATAGTTGAGGGGCGTTTCGACAAACTCTGGGAGAAGACTGGGAAAGCGATACAAGTGAGACAAGCGTTACTCGCTGTTGCACTGGACTATGGCGTCCGTATAATCTACACGAGGGACCCTGGCGACACGGCGCGCGTCATCTACTACGTCGCTAGGAGGGAGCAGGTGGAGAGGAAGAAAACAGTCGTCATCCACAGGAAGCCCAGACTATCCACGTTGCGCGAGAAGCAACTCTACGTGCTTCAGTCGTTGCCGGGCGTGGGGCCCAGGCTCGCAGAGAAGTTACTAGAGTACTTCGGGAGCGTCGAGGACGTCTGTAAGGCCAGTGTTGTGGAGCTCTCGAGGATCCTAGGTGAGGCTAGAGCACGAGAAGTCTATCGCGTGATACACGCAAAGCTGGGTAAGCGTAACGATGGAAAACTATTCTGAAACCACGCCCACTATGCTGCTACGGCTGCGTTATGCCTCGCTGTGTGGTGTAGCAGCTCGTGGTGTGTCAATCCTAGTCTCTTCTCTAGTATGGCCACAGCAACCCTAGTCAACGCCATGAACAGCTTGAGAGGTAGTGCTACCGCAGGATTGCTCACATACTTGCCAGCGACCCACCAAGCCCATCTAATCGTGTGGTGATACGCTAACCTCATGACCTCGAGGTGATAGTCTGTAACGTCCTCCCTCCTGAACCAGTCGTGGTTCTTCAGCCTCCCTAGCGGCACGAAGAACAATGGGACTATGAGACTCGGGTACGGCTTCAGCCTCTCGATAAGCTCGGCGGTCGCAACGAGATCGTCTGTCGTCTCGCCGGGTATGCCAAGGATTATCGTAGCCGCCGGGAAGCCATTGTTATCCGCGAGTATCCTGAACGCCTCCTCGACTACCTCCGGCCACTTCTCCGGCGGGTAGGGGGCCGACTTGCCCGGCATTATCCGCTTGGCTAGCCTCGGAGACCCTGTCTCGATCCCCGTCTGGAAAGCTATGAACTTCACAGTGTCGCCGTCCACCACCATCTCTGAGAGTTTGGAGAAGAGGCGGAACCTCTCCTCCATCACGAGTATAGAGGAGAGGCTAGAGTGGCTCCACGAGAACCCAATACCCTCGCCAACCCTCTCCTCATACTCCTGTTTCACCTTCAGCACTTCCTTGTGGAGTCTTGTCAGCTTCTCCGGGTTCGGGATGACACCGTACGCCCCGTAGAGCGGGACATCCTCGCTATGCAGTATTATCTGCCTGACACCCGCCTCGAGATTCACCCGCACCTCCTCTAGTATCCTAGGCAAGGGTATGTGGCGCAAAGGTCTCGCGGTGACACTACAGAACTGGCATCCCCTCGGGCACCCCCTCATTATCTCGACGAGGCCGTTCACGCTGGGGGCTTTAATGGCAGGTATCTTCTCGAGGCTTGGCGAGTCGCGGGGCGAGACCTCTATCCTCCTCGGTAGCTCCCCGCCCTCCAAGATGGCCTCGGCAATCTTCACTATAACCTCGTCGGCCTCCCCTTCAACAATCACATCCACGGGCCACTTCTCCAGTGCACCCGGCTCTACACTCCACTGCCAGGCAGCCGGGCCCCCAACGACTATCTTCAAGCCACGGCGATGAGCCTCCCATATCTCGGGCTGCGAGATGAACTCTATGAAACTCCTCCTGTTGGCAGGCTCCCGGCCGGTAAGCCACCACCACTCGGTGCTCGGGTGCCCCAAGCCGAAGAAATCGTGATGCCCTATGAGGAGGGCCTTGGCACGCCTCAAGTAGGGCCAGATGTAATCCGGGTCTATAATCGCGGCTTTGAATCCTGCCTCCTGCAGCGCAGCCTCTATCTTACGCAGCCCGTAGGGCGCCTGCCACGGCCTACCATACTCGTCGACCTTCATCCTAGGACAAGCCAGCCAGATCCAGAGCTTCTCGGGGAGCAGGACGGGCGGAGCGGTAGAGAGGAACCCGAGAAACTCCCTGCCATGGTAATTGCTCATCATGCAACGGTCGACGGTTATCACGAAGTCCAGGTCGAGTAGCTTGCGCGGTTCCAGTTTACGATGAAACACTAGCTTCTGCAAGTGTATCAACCTCTAACACTACACTCAGTAGCACTAAATACTCGGCAGTCGATAGTTAAAAGTGTACAGCACTTGAGACTAGGCACAATCAAATCGGATATAGCCAGGGGTGCCTAGCGACTAACAGACACACGCGGCAAACCAATCCAGGTGCCCTTTCCGGCACGAGTGCCGGTGTCGGATTGGCTATCGAAGCGTATGGTAAAAGGTCTCCGCTAGGAGGCCCGTTACACCGGGTGAGGAGCACCGCGCGAGCCTACGGGGTCCGAGGGGGCCGTGCGCCTCCTCGAGGCCCCCGTTGATGTGAGGCGGGGTTTACCGATAACACTCCTAAAGCTCTCCTAGCGTCCTCTGGCGTTACACCTCGCGGCACTCCTCCTAGGGTAGAGTATGTCCTGCCTAGCCTCAAGAGAGCATAAGCCACGCCTATCTCGAAGCCAAGCCAAGCGGCATGATCGAGCCTCGTTACATACCCCAGGCTTATCGCGGCACGATAGAGAGCATAGGGGTCGCGACCCTCCAAGGCCTCTACCCTCCCATCACTCCACTTGTGCAACACGCGTATGCGGCCATCAGGGTGAGCCTCGACCAGATTATCGCCGGCAGGATCACGCTGGAATGGTATCCTCTCAACGCTCTCAGCGTCGCGAGTGATGCCCGGCCTCCAGCCGGGAGGGTCTAGAGGCGCGGGCCTCTTCTCGCGCGCAACGAGTAGGTCAACTCCCAGGTCCTTCGGCGGTCTCTTCTCGTGGCAGGCTACACTAGCCATGAGGGCTGCTATGGGGGCCTCCAGGGGTGCGTGCCTCGCTTTCCAACTTTCACCCGTCACCAGGAAGACCGAGACGCCAGCCTCAACGAGCAACACCGACAGTAGCGCTAACACACCAGTAGTGTCAGCATCGAGAAGCTCGTAGACGTTGCCTAGACCCGCTAGCAGCGGGTAACCGAGACTAGAGGCCTCGCGGTATGCCATGAGAGAGTCGAGGAGCCCCATACAGGGTGGTGCTAGAAGCGGGTCAAGCACCGGCACCAGGCCAGCATCAAGAACATCGAGTGCCAGTCTACTCAGCCTTTCAACCCTCTCTCTGGGCGGGGGTAGAGGCTCGCCGATGCCAGAAGGTATGAGGACTACCGCAACACCCCGAGGAAGACTATGGAGCAGCTCCTCCCTCCCAGGATACACCGACAGGACGACAGATGCGCCCAAGTCGACCGCGTCGAGTATAACATCGTCGTTATCCGCGTCAACACCCCAACAGGTAAACCTACCAGAAGCATTTTCTAGAATGGTATGCGCCTCGGCACGTGTAACACCCCGTGTGAACCCAACAACAACGCCGTGAGCCTCACCCATAGGCTGGTAGCCAGCAATGCTATCCGCCATAACCTCGCGTAGGAGCACAACCGGCGGAGGCCTCCGGTAAAACGCGAGACCACACCGTAGAACCGCGTATGGCTCAGCATTCCAATCTACACGGGGGCCAACGCTCGTAACAGCATCAAGCCTGTCACCCGGCCTAAGCGCGGATAAATCGACACGTGGAAGCACCTCGGGAAGAAGGCGAGGGTCAACTGGCCCCCTAACCACGACGACACCCGTCTCCCTCCACAACTTCTCAAAATCAACCCTCGCGTAAGGCGGCAGAATCACAAGCGTGCCACGCCCATACCTCCTAGCAACACTCTCGACGAACAACGGCGGCACAAGACTAGCAACATCAACATCCGCCACCTCCACAAACACATCAAAACCCATAGCACGCAGCTTCTCAGCAACACGCTTGACAGCGCCACTCGCAAGCCTCCCGGTGACAAGCACTATCCTCAACACGGACCTCCGTAACCCAATGCCCCACAGACAACAATGATAGTAGTCTCTCCGAGCAACACACCAGCACAAGCCTCAAACAATCGAGACGAGCCTCACCTCAGCGTTCACCTTAAACACCCCCTACCCCCAGGATGTTACACGCCGCCGCGACACAGCCCGAGGGGCTGCTGGATGAGCGGCTGGTGTTCTCCCGGCCGGGGGGTCGGGGGTGCACACCCCACCCCCACTCGCAAACCCCGCAACAGCGCCTGGTAGCGTGTACACAGGAACCAGGCGCCGCGTATTGGGACCAGGGCGTAGTCGTCGACAACGATGTCCGCCGCTTGAACAACTATGCTCGTGCGTCTACACCTCATTCTATCTTGCTAGGCGTGCGGCTTTGAGTGACGAGATGCTATAGCGTGTTGTCATACTCGAAGCTCCACGTATTAACCCCATAACGGATCATACATCGCTTGGTGTGACCGCGGTCATGTGGTGGCCCGGCTGGGGTAGGAGAAGAGGCTGGCGATGGGGCTGGCAGAGCCAGCAGCCTCCACGTGGACAGCAAGAAAGAGAACCGCAAGAGCAAATGCAAGCATACGCGCCGCCATACCCCTGGTGGCCCTGGTGGACACCCCCACCACCCCCATGGTGGGCATGGTGGACAGCTCCACAACTATACCCGCCCTTCACGAGCCCCGAGGAGGAGCTGAAGTGGCTCGAGGAGTACAAGCGCGAGCTAGAAGAAGAGCTTAGAAGCGTCGAGGAACGCATCAAGGAGCTTAAGAGGATGCTAAACCGCAGCTAGAGCAGCAAATCGTCGTACACAGCTGGAGTACGGGCATTAGAACCAGCATAGATACACGGCTGCCAAATCCATTTTCTAATCCTAACTAGTCCTAGATGGGGCTGTGAGGAGCCGGTCGGCCTGAGCAGACCGGTGAAGAGTTAGCCGGGTACACCGAGCCCCACAAAACGAACACGTTATCCACATTATGTAACGTGTATATGTTGGTGCAGGTGTTGTTGCCTTGCTAGCGTAGCTCTAGCTCTATGTGGAGCTTCATGGGTCTCTCCACGGTTATGACGTTGAGTCTCACTTGTATCTCCGATAACACACCATTCCTCATAATGAAGGTATAGATTCCTGCCTCACTTAGCGTGTTGGCAAGCCTCGCGGCAAGACGCGCCAGTTCACGGCCCCATCCAGGCCTGGAGCCCCTCGCGCTACTATACTCTATTCGACTTTTTTCAACCGCTTGTACTACTCTCGATAACTTCTCTCGCCTCTCGTTGTAACTGGTCAACCTCGTCAACCACTCTCTCCTCGGCTGCTCTCCTACGGATATACTCCCAGTCTAGCTTTTCGTACAACGCGGCAGCAACCGCAAGCGCCTTGTCTCTATCTATCCTCGACTTCCACCACCTCCACGCTACAAGATACTTGACTATGAGATCCTCGGGAGGCTCTATATAGACGCGATAACCGTTCACACGTACAGTCACTGGTGGGCGCCTGCCTCTACTAGGGTACATCGAGCCAACGATATCAATGGCTTTCGCTGCGAGAGCCTCGAGCGCAAGATGATAAGTGCGTAGGCCGAGTTCGCCAAGCTCCTTCAATAGTCTCTCAACAACCCGGGTAGCATCGGCACCCTCCACGATAAGATCGACATCGTAGGTCTGGTAGGCTGCGCCAGTGTAAACCTCTACGGCGAAACCTCCGACAATGATTATCCTTCCGAGCCCTGTCTCTTCTAGACGTGTATTGAGCCATGCGAGAAAGTAGAGGAAACGCTCCGTAGCTCTCACTATACGAGCGAGAATCGGGGCCACATGTTCGCGAAGTTCACGGGCAAGCCTCTCCACTATAGCATCTAGGCTCTTCACCTTGCTCTCCTCGGTTGCGGTCAAGTGCAACCTCCCTGAGTTTTGCTAGCCGGTATGCTTCGGGAAGATTGCCGCGCTATAAGCGGTAGACGATATTGTTTTAGGTCTTGGTGCTGATGGCGGTGGCTGGTGTCGGGTTATTGTGGCGGAGTATCGCCTTGACCCCTGGGGTACAGCCGTCCGCGTAGAGTATGAGAAGCTGTTCAAAGTGTTCGGTATCAAGCCATTCTCCGACCTCGTGCCACGCGTGGAGAAGGTGCTTGGCGACGCCCTCCACCTCATGAGGCGCGGCGTGATCTTCGGGCACCGCGACTTCGACAAGATACTGGACGCTTATGAGCGCGGGGAGAGGGTCGCGCTGGTAACCGGTTTCATGCCTAGCGGTAAATTCCACTTTGGTCACAAGATGGTAGCCGACCAGATAATCTACTACCAGCGTAAGGGTTTCGAGGTCTTCGTGGTGCTAGCGGATGCCGAGGCATACGCGGTAAGAAGACTGCCACGCCAGGAGATTATCAGGATAGCGCTTGAGGAGTATGTCGCGAACCTCATTGCACTTGGGCTTGAGAAGAAGAGGTTGCACCTCTATTTCCAGACGAACTACGAGACGCCATACTATCGCCTCATCCAGATGTTCTCGAGGAAAGTGACCCTCGCGGAGATGGAGGCTATATACGGCGAGCTAGAGCCAGCCAAGATAATGGCCGCATTAACACAAGCCGCAGACATCCTACACCCGCAACTCGAGTACTTCGGGGGCTTCAAGCACGTAGTTGTGCCGGTCGGCGCCGATCAAGACCCACACATTCGCCTTACCCGCGACATTGCAGACCGCTTCGAGAACGAACTTGGGCTTAGGAGGCCCGCCTCCACATACCACCGGTTCATGACGGGCCTCGACGGCAACAAGATGAGCAGCTCCAGGCCGGAGTACGCCATATTCCTCACTGACCCGCCGGACGTCGCCGCCCGGAAGCTCATGAGGGCATTGACCGGCGGCAGGGCGACCGTCGAGGAGCAGAGGAGGCTCGGCGGCGAGCCCGAGAAGTGCACCGTCTACGAGTTCTACGTGTACCACCTCATACCCGAGGATACCGAGCTCCGCAGGATATACGAGAAGTGCAGGAGCGGCCAGCTGCTCTGCGGAGAGTGCAAGAGGATGGCAGTGGAGAGGCTCAAGAAGTGGCTAGAAGAGCACCAAAAGAGGCTAGAGAAAGCCAGGGACAAGATACACGAGTACGTGGAGCCACCAAAGTTCTAGAAAATAGGCTGAACTCTGTTTTCGAAAACCGAGTGTATCTCCAGGATTGCGACTACACCAGGCGAGGGTCCTTCCCTCCCCTCAACCCGATCCACATATCACCGGATTGGGAGGAGGCAAGGAGGAAACGGGCATACCCACAATAATGTGTAGCGTGTTTTACTCGCTGCCGCCCTCTAGTATCTCGCGTTCACTGCCCTTCTTGAGGTAGAGTATCTCGATGAGCTCTGGCGTGAACTCTATGAGGTCGGACTTTGCTATTATCCCGACTAGCCTGCCAGCCTTGTCCACTACTGGAAGATGACCGACGCCTCTCTCGCTCATCAGCCTAGCCGCTATCTCGAGTGGCGTGTCATCGTAGACTGTTATCGGGTTTGGCGTCATTACCTCCCTAACAGTCGTCTTTAGGGGGTCCCTGTTCTCGGCCACAACGCGCGTCACGAGATCCCTCTCGGTTATTATCCCTATGACCTCGCCGCGCTGAGAGACAACAACAACACTACCAATCTCATACTGCTTCATCTTGCGCGCCGCCTCTATGACAGGCTCATCCGGGGTTATCGTGACGACCTCCCGGGTCATCACGTCACGCACGAGGAGTATCCTTTCTTCTGCCACGCCGCACCCAGCCTCCATCAACGTAGCGTTAATGCCTGGGTATAAATCGGTGGGTGGGCCACAGCTTAGGGGTGCTCCATTTTGACCACCCCAGTGTACAGTACAGACAGTGGCGCGTGGTGTGGAGACCGCCCCCTGCTCCACCATCTGACCCGTGATGAGGGGTTGAGTCGCCGAACCACTCTCAACAGAGGATTATGATAGGCCCCGCTTGGGCCCGAGACTCTCCGGGAGAGGTGGCCAAGGCTGCTGGGCGCATGGTGCCGCACCGATAGGCTCGGCAGGCGCCTAGTGCTGGTATTGCAGGGCTTCCCGTGCTCGTGGGGGAGGTGCACCTTCTGCCCATTCGGACTCGAACAGAGCGTTAACATCAGCGAGGTTATAGAGAAGAACCGTGGCGTCATCCGCGAGGCACTCAAGCTACTAGACTCCTGTAGGCCGACGAGAGTATCCGTGTTCAACGGTAGCAGCTTCTACGAGCTACCCGTAGATACGCTGGCGGCGCTCCGTCCCCTTACTGAGGGACGCGTCGTTGACATAGAGGTCAGGCCGGAGTACGTGACGCTCGACACGCTAAAATGGACGATAGAGGTGCTCGGCGCCAAGATGCTAGTAGTGAGGGTTGGCTTCGAGGTGTGGGACGAGAAGCTGCGCAACGAGTACCTCAGGAAGGGCATACCACAATCCGAGGTGCAGCGCGTGGCGCAGGTGGCCAGGGAGGCTAAGCTGCGCGGCCTCCCAGTCAAGATGCTAGTATACGTCCTCTTCGGCATCGAGGGTGTACCAGAGGAGGAGGTAATCAGGAGCGTGCGCGAGTACAACAAGCTGTTTGACGGCGTGATAGCTGTGAGGTACCATCGTTACCACCCGAGGCACCCCCGCGAGACGAGAGTCTCCAAGAAGCTAGCCGAGTTCCTAGAGACTAACACCGTACTTGTAGACTGGGGCGAGGAACCCGAATGGGAGATCGCGGGCAAAAAGCCAGGTATCAGCGACTAGAAACACAACGTAATAACGCAATGAGAAGAACTTCTCCGAGAAACCCGTTAGAGAGGCGTACTAAAGATGCTTCCAGCTTGAAAGCATGTAACATCTCTCTGTCTACATGGAGGCGAATGCTAAGGGCAAATCTATACCATTATCGTTATCACTTTTGAAATCTGAGGCTCTGAAGTAAAGAGCGGCTAGCGTCGAACCACCAGCCCATGTTGAAAAGGCGTATAAATGGTTTTGTGGAGACGCTAGTAGGTAGTTCTGTGTTGCTTGACGTGGCTGAACGTTAGGTATGTAACAAGCTTGGAGATTGAAATGTCTTTGACCCTTCCTCTAGCCCTGGCTTTTCCTCTTTGCGCGTTCTAAGGCCTCCCTGGTATACTTGACTA
Source organism: Pyrolobus fumarii 1A (assembly GCF_000223395.1). Lineage (GTDB taxonomy): Archaea > Thermoproteota > Thermoprotei_A > Sulfolobales > Pyrodictiaceae > Pyrolobus > Pyrolobus fumarii. The sequence continues at coordinate 1,684,783 of NC_015931.1, forward strand.
GTTCCTCTGCTCGGGGAAGGCGCTGCTCTATATCCTCAGGGTCCAGGGAGTGCTCGTGGAAACCGTGGATATGTGCGTCGTAGGCTAGGCTCCAGGCGTCTAGGATTAGGGGGTTCTTCTCTATCTTCGCGAGTTTAGAGGCTGCCCTCGCTAGTAGCTTTGTCCACCACGTTCCTTCTATCTGAGCCTTTCTACACTCCTCTAGGCCCCTTAGACAAGCCAGCACCTTGATGCACTCCTCTACGGCCTTGTAGAGCTTCTCTGAGGCTTGCACCGCATCGCCTTCTAGTAGTTCCTCCCTAGCCCTCATGAGCATATGCTCTGCGACAGCGATTCTAGCCTCAAGCTCCTCCTGCGGGTCTAGCTCGAGGTACTTCTCGATAGCCTCCATTATGAATGCTTCGGGGTCGAAGCCTCTATCGCGGATAAGCTTGGCCAGCTTCTCGGGTATAGTAATTACAGTGGTATTCGTGCACATCCACAGAGCCCTACGTGTAAAATAACACATCCCTCTGCCTATTAAACAACTCATTTTGTTTTATCCGGCTCCGGGTAAGAATGGCCTCCTGGTGTGTCACTCGGGAAAGAATGTCTACACGTTCTACCCGTAGGTGTTCTTGATGCACTCGGCTAGGGCGTCTATCGCAGAGCGTAGCTCGTCAACGGTGGTCAGGTATGGTGGTAGGAATCTCACCACTGTGGCGCCGGCGCGTAGCGCTAGCACTCTCTTCTCGAGGAGACAGTCGAGCACCTTCCCTGGCGGGAAGCGTAGCTCGACGCCGAACATGAGACCCTTGCCTCTAATGTCACGCACGGCTTTCAAGCCCTCGAGGCGCTCGCGCGCATATCTTAGCGCCTCTTCGCCCTTGCTCTTCGCCTGCTCCGGCACCCTGTCAGCCTCGAAGGCCTCCACTGCGCCGAGTACAGCGGCGCACGCTAACGGGTTACCCGCGTAGGTGGAGCCATGCTCGCCTGTCTCGAAGCTCTCCGCGACCCACTTCTGGAAGGCCACCAGGCTAACCGGGAATCCACCGCCAATAGCCTTACCAGCGGTCATAACGTCGGGCTCTATACCCGCCTCCATGTGGGCCCAGGGTAGCCCGGTCCTACCGAAGCCGGACTGGATCTCATCCACTATTAGGAGGGCTCCATGCTCCCTCGTAAGCTCCCTAGCAGCCTTGAGGAACTCTGGGTCGAGAGGGATTATGCCACCCTCGCCTATCACCGGCTCGAGGATGACCGCTGCAACGCTATCATCGATAGCCTTCTCGAGCCCCTCTATGTCATTGGGTTTGACCCAACGAGGCTTGAGGAGCACCGGCTCGAAAGCCTTCCTGTACTTCACTCCGTGGGTCATTGACAGCGCGCCTAGGGTCCTACCGTGGAAGCTGTGAACGAGAGCAACGAACGTGCTCCGGCCCTTCGTGGCCTTGACAGCCGCCTTAAGCGCTAGCTCGACAGCCTCGGCTCCACTATTCTGGAAGAAGACGTGGGTGAAGTACGGGGGTAGGACGCGGCGTAGCGCGCGAAGAGCCTCCTCTCGAGTATCGTTCTCGAAGGTAAGCGACACCGTCATTATCTTCTCTAGCTGCTCGCGCAGCCTGCGCATCACAAACGGGTTGCGGTGCCCGAGGAAAGCGGTTCCATAGCCGGTATGGTAGTCGAGATACCTATTACCCCTATCATCCCACACGTACTGGCCCTCACCACGCACTATCCTTATCGGCTTGACCTGGTAGAACCGGACTAGCTCAACCCTATCCAAGACCATACGCCCAGGCTGCACCGGCAAGCCCGACGCTTAACGCTAACCCCGGCTAGCCGCCAGCAGCAGGAGGTATCAACGCGACCCTATCGCCGTCGCGCAGCACAGTCTTCTCTCCATCACGGAGAAACTCAACCGGCCTACCATTAACAAGTATGAGCGTGGAGTAACCCCTCTCAAGCAGCTCCTCTATAGACTTTCGTAGCTCGGGATGCTCCCTGAATATCATCTCTACGAGTTGAGCTACAGTCGTGCCCTCCGGGACGTCATATACACGCTCGTGCCACCCGGCAACCTCCCTAAAAATAGCAAAAAGCACTACCTTAACCCTGGGCACAAGGATACACCCCTCTTATACCCCGTACACAGCCGACTCAAAACTCATCACGGCCGCGGATCGAGCCAGACGTAGATAGCGTGGAAGACAGAGAGACGTTAACGGGAACCAAATCATAGACCGGCTTGGCTTCCTAGAGCTGCTTAGCGGTCAAGTCTCCAGCGAAGTATCTCACTATAACGTTGCTGTCAATAAATACCGAGTTCATCCTCAGCCTCCCTTAGAACCTTCTCAAGCGTATTCTTATCCACCCGGAGAGGCCCAAACACCTTCTCCACAAGCTCTCTACCAACGATTCGCACAAGCAGAACCTCACCCTCTTCTAGGTCAAGCTTCTCGAGAGGTCTCAATACACCCTTCTCATACCTTAACACGAACAACTCTAGACACAGCGTCAACACCTCAGTAGAGATGTCCTAGAACCAGCCTATTAGCTGGTGCCTCTCCCCATGCCCTATGCAGTATGTATCTGACACTCTGTCGAAAACATCGAAGTGCTGTATAAGCCTGGCTTACTCGCGTCCCGGGTTAGCAGCATCGGTTGCCCTCGTAACTACCGGGTAGGCCTCGATCATCCAGCTATTAGCAGCAAGTTACATTGTTGATGCTCTTATCATTAGCCTCTAGACACTTGCGCCATTGCATCATCGTTTGCTAGCCGAACCCAGGAGCTTTGCTTCCAGCACATGTTCCTAAGATGTATCTTTTGGTCTGCTAGAGCCCTGTGCTTAGAGTACGAACAGTGCACGAGGCGAGAAGAACACCCTGTCGCCGTCCTTAAGCCGGGTCTCTAGGCCATCTAGGAATTCTATGCGCCTGCCATTCACTAGTATTGAGACCGGGTATCGCAGCTCGCCCTTATCGTCGAGTACAAGGTCTCGGAAGCCGCTCTTCACGCGCTTATCTATGACCTCTATGAGCGTCCTTACCGAGGCTCCTTCGGGCAACTCGATGTCTATAAACGGCTTGCCTATGTACTCGTAAAACTCTTGCACAAATACAGCCCTAACCTTCATCCCGCATACCGTAGTTATCGACGCATCCAGCCGGCTATACAGGTTGGTGTGCGAGCGACACACGCTGGCACTGGGGGTGTTAAAAACGCGGTTAGGATACGATGTAGATGAACTCCTCGAGGCCTAGCCTCTTGAGAGTCTCTGGCGTGGGTTTGCCATCCACCCAGCCCCTTAGCCTATAGTACTCTGGCAGGTACTTCTCCAGAGCCTCTCTGGCGGTTCTCCCCTTGGCTGGGCCGTCGGGCAGAGGCTCCTCCACAAGCCTCTTTGGCAGATAGTCTCTATAGCCGTGGCCCTCTCTCACCGCGAACAACCTCTCGACGTTGTATATCCTCTCGCCTATGAGCAGCAGCTCGTCCACCGTCAAATCATCCCAGCCTAGCGCCGCTTGCAGCAACGGCACGTAATCCTCTGGGCCCGTGGAGAACGTGTTAAACTTGCATACAACCAGGCTATCTATCACAGCGAAGTAGTCTTGCTGCCACTTGACGAGCTTGACCTTCTCGAGGTCTATCGCTAGCGGGTCGAACTTCTTAGGCACGCCTAGCACGTCGAAGCTGACAGCATATGCTCTCAGGTGGCATCCTCCGCGGTTGCTAGTCGCGTAGCTCAAAGCCATACTGGTGATTGCCCTCGGGTCATAAGCGGGCAGCTCCAAGCCCCTGACGTGAACCGCGCTATCGGGGCTTCCGAAGTGCTCGGCTAGCCTCTTGGCACCCTCGGCTGTATAGTCGCCTATGCCTATCCTGTAGGCAGTCCTCCACACAAGCTGTATGACGGCATCAGCGTTACCCCAGGTCGGCTCGATATCCTGGAGCAGCTTGAGCAGCTCCTCTGCCTTGTCTCTCGGAAGCTCGCCCTTCTTGGCCTTCTCGTAGAGCTCCATGAGTGTAGCCACAGTGTTACCGAAGCTTATCGTGTCGAAGCCGAGATCGTTGAGGAGATAGTTTATCTTGATTATGGCCGCGAGATCACCTATCATTGTGTTCGCGCCGTTAGCCCAGATGGTCTCGTACTCGGGACCCTCCGATACCGGTGTCCTATAGGGGCCGCTGGGCACCTCAGCTACACGTGCGCACCGGATGACACAACCCCAGCAGCCTTTCCGCGCCTGGAGATACTTCTCGGCGAGATACTCGCCACTGATCTCGTACGCCTTCTCGAAGGTGCCGCGAGTCCAGTTCTTCGTCGGGAAGGCCCCGTGCTCGTTGATAATGTTGACCAGGACTGCGGTGCCATACTTGTGGAGAGACTGGCTAACCGGGTGCTCCGAGAGCTTCTTTGTAACCTCCTTAACCGCCTTGTTGAACCTCTCCCTATCGACTATCTCAATCCTCCTCCTGCCGTAGACGAAGATCGCCTTCACCCTCTTGGCGCCCATGACGGCTGCGAGGCCGGTCCTCCCCGCCGCACGGTACCTGTCGTTCATTATGGCCGCTATCTTCGAAAGGTTCTCGCCGGCAGGGCCTATAGCCAGGACAGAGCCGATATCCTCCCTCTCTATGCCAACCTTCCTCCTAATGATGTGCTCCGCGTAGATGACACCCTTGCCCCAAAGCTCTTTGGCATCGTGGAACTGCACATCACCGTCAATGATGCTTATCCATACCGGCTCCTCGCTAACCTCCTCAAGGACAATACCATCGTAGCCCGCGAATCTGAGCCACGGCCCGAACTGCCCGCCGCTATTCGCGTCGCCCAGTATACCAGTCAGGGGGCTCTTACCGACAACATGGTATCTGCCGCTGTTGATCCCGGGGACGCCGGTCAGCGGCCCAGTGAGAATGTAGAGTTTGTTTGCAGGGCCTAACGGGTCTGTACCGGGCGGTATCTCCTTCAACGCAAGGTATGCGCCTAGACCCCTCCCGCCTAGAAACCTGCGGAGAATCTTCTCGTCAATCTTCTCCTCGCGAACCTTCTGGTTCCAGAGGTTGATCCTTAGAATCTTGAACTCTACCAACCTGCCACCACACAATTAAACATTGTTTAAAGTGATAAAAAGTGTGTGTCAAACGGGGCTTGCACACACGTAAACCCCGTTGGCAAACAACATACAATACACGCGTATACATGTCGAAAGAACCGGAATAGGAGTAGCAATCGCATATATGGGCACAACCTGCGCTAAATACTCACAACAGACTGTGAAGAGCAAATTACGTGATTTCACCTCGAGAGTAGACACGCCCAAAACTCTGAAAGAAATTGAGTGGCATGAGAACGGTATATGCGACTCTACAGTGCTGGTTGAGCACAGACCCCGGCATTGGGCGCCTAGGTTCTCGATTCTCTCGCCAGCCTCTCTGCTAGGCTGGCTGCCGCCTTGGCCAGTTCGCTCTTGTCGACCCCGTATACATCTAGGCGTTTCTCGAGAGCAAGTACCAAGGTGTGTAGTGCCAGCTCGTCGACCTGCACGCCGCGTATGGATGCTAGCACGCTGTAAGGCTCCATGGGCGGCGCTGCAAAGAACACGCCGTCAATCTCGGCTCGCGACACGAAATTATCGTGTAACTCGAAACCTAGTCTCGCGTAGAAACCGTCACGCCCATAAACCGTAACGTGTGGTAGACCCTCAACACCCCGGTAGCAAGTCCAGTTCTCGGATTCAAAACTGGTGGCCAACTCCGGAGACACTTTGACGCTCCTTGCGCTTCCATCCAGTCTCGCGCCCATACACTTCACAGCCATGGACAAATCGAAATCGCCGATAATCTCGACGATAGCGACACCCTCAATACTGGTAACGCCGTAGGCAACATGCCCTCCCGTCACCATGGGGCCCTTAACGCCGAACCCCATACACTCTAGAAGATCGCGTGCCAGCTTAACCGCCTCGCGCAGGCTACTATCCCTGCTACCGTTGGCAACGAGTATGTACGCGTAGTCCTTTGTAGTTTCGATACGCGCACCGCCAGTCAGCCTTCTTGCAGGGTATTCAACGTTGCAAGGCTCGTAGAGGCCGAGAGTGACACCCTCATGCGGCCAGCTAGAGACGAGGATGTTGAATCCACGCGACTTCAACGTGGCACCGATGATGCTCTCGGCGGCTGCCAGGACCTCGCCAAAACCACGGGGTGCGCGTAGAACGTGTAACGTAGGCTGGGGCAAGTTAGTCTCTACCGTTATAGTTACTAGGAGCACGGGGCTATGAAGGCCAGCCTTACAACACAAGGATCTCGGTCAAAACCGAGGCTGTATCATCTATGAATGCGCATGTTCCAAAAAGGAGGTATTAACCCGAAGATGCAAGTGTGCAGCATTTCGTGTTAAAAGCGCGAAGCTTAGCGCCTCTTGCCGCCCTTCCTCCTCCTGCCCTTGCCGCGCCTCCTTGGCGCTGGCTTCGGCCTCGCCTCGGCAGCCTTCCTCTTCGGCGGCTTCGCGTATATCCTCTTGATCTCCTCGATCCTCTTCATCAGCGCCTCCTTGAGCTTGTCGCCAATGTACCTGCCGGTGAAGTAGTCGACCCTAGCGGCGATTGCGAGCTTGGCTGCTAGAGCCCTGGCGATCTTACCGCGCTGCCATCTTGGCGACCTGTGGATAGCTGGAAACTGGAAGATAACACCGTGCTTTGGCGGCTTGCCGCCGGTGCGCAGCGCCCTGAACAGAGCCTTCTCGGCGCCAAGCACCTGGATCGTGCTGGCTGGGAGGAATGCTAGCTCCTCTAGGCTGCCTGCCAGGCTGATTAGCCTCGCGCCTAGCAGTGGGCCGACCAGTGCAGTGATGTTCGGCGCGACCTCCTTCATCACGGCGGCGATGTAGTCGGCTAGCTCGCGGCGGAGCCGGTAGAGCTCTAGGGTTATCCTCGCGAACTTTTGGATAGCCTTGATGTCGAGGTCGGAGAAGTCAGCGCCCATGCTCTTCTTGGCCGCCTCTGCTATCTCCTCAGCCTTCTTCTCGCTGAAGCCTAGCTTCATGAGGTTCTCCTTGGTTATGTTGTCCCTGTGGCCAAGCTCCGCCACGATCTTGATGTAGTCCTCGTGCTCCCTCACTAGGTCGTCAAGCTCGGGGAAGTGAAGGCTGTACCACTCGCGAATCCTAGCCGAGAACAGGTTGGTAGTCTTGTCGATATCGTCGATGGCACGGATTGCCTGGGCAGCCAGCAGGTCGCGCTTCTGCGCTGCACGGCGCAGCTTACGCCTCGTAACCTCGAGGCTAAACTCGTGCAACAGCTTCCTGTACTCGTCCTCGCTGCTCACAAACCCCGTCTCAACGACAACCTCTGGTATCTTGCCGCGGAACTCGACGGCGATCTCGTTGCCAGGCTCTATCTTCACCTCGAAGCCCTTGCTAGTGACGAACCTAGCCAGCCTCTCATCCTCGATAACAACCTCCTTTACACCCATCTCCTTGAGCTTGTCCAGTAGCTTCTGTAGCGCGTAGTTCGGCTCGCCGCGCTCGATCTTCAGAGCCTCCTCGACCATATCGTCGAGGGTCTTCGGCGCATGCTCATAGGCTACTAGGTCCCTCTTCTCGTTGACAGCATAGCTCCCCGTGAAGTGGTCTACTATGTATACCCTCTCCTCGGGCATACTCATCACACCCGGGTCAGACTCTCCAGGAGGAGGGACGAGCGCAACTCATCCTCTTTTAAAGAGTAGGTAGGGGCGCTAACAGACACCACGTAGTACCTCACGAAGCGAGCCTGTACTGGTTACCGTGGCGCCGCTAGCGATAAGACCCCTAACCCACTCCTCGTTATCAGTCACGATTATAACGTCGTCGAGTTCTTTCAGCTCGTTGCTCTGCGATAGATTAGCGTAGAGTGCTAGCCGCGGAAGAGTAAGCGGATCCTTGCTCAGGGCAACCATGAATCCGACCCTACACTCGTCCCTTTCGGCTATGCCGTCTAACACGGCCTCCGAGCCATCATGCACACTCCTTACCTCAAACCCGGTGCTCTCGAGTGCCGAGCGAATAGCCTCGTACACCTTTCTATACTCTCGTATAATCTCGGGGTCGGGGTTCAAAATATTCGATAGCAGCGCCAATAATAGTCTAAGCGAGGCGGCCCGCGGCGTAGGCTTGTAGATCAAGCGTGGGCCGTCCTCAATGCTCTCGATAGCACCGGCACACTCGAGCATCATAATGTAACGCTGGAAGGATATTGGGTTCAGGTTAGCCTGGTTCATTAGCCGCGTCTTTGTGACACCACCCTCACTCATAAGTATCTCGAGCATAGTAGATAGTATCTCGAGTGTGTCGCGCCGATTACGGAGTTTTGGGTGGGATGCACTTCTAGCATCCTCTCCGGCTCTAACAACTCTGGCCAAGACATCCGGGTGGTAGTAATAGTCCAACTATATCTCCCGCATGAACTTTCAATAACCAGGCTTTTAAACGAGTTATGTACAACATGTACGTATATTTAGAGAAAATGTCGCAAAACAACATAGTTGTGAGGAGGACCGTGCACCGCCTATAAAGGCGGCTAAATCGCATGTGCACAAGACCGTATCCGCTATGGGTGCGTTAATAGTGCGGTGTATAGTAAAGTACATACTGTCGTTACGCTGCGGGGCGCCGAATCGCCTAGTATCCCCGGGCGGGGTTGTTGTCCTGGTGCCTTGGCGTGGGAGAAGAGCCAGGCAGGCACGTCAAGATATTCGAGGGTGAAGCGAGAATAGGGCAGATGATCCGGGGTATGGAAGTCGTACAGCTGCGCCCCGAGGACTTCTCGAGCCCAGTTGCTCTACAGATGGCACTCTCAAGGATATACGATGCGGTGCTCCGGATGATGCAGGAGGGGCCAAAGAAGGTATATGTCGCAGAGATAAGGTTCAACGACGACCTTGGGAACCGCGTTGTGTTTGCTGTGGAGCTTGGAGAGACGCCACCGCCATTCACAAAGGATAAGGTCAAGGCGAGGATAGTTGTTGAGCTCTTCGAGGAGGGTGGTGGGGAGGAGACGCCTCAGGGTATACCGCCGTAGAGGAGGATCAGCGGAGAGAAGTTCTCATCACTCTCTCAGGGGTCGGACTCCTCATCACAACCCCTATTTCCAGCCGCCGGCATCCACGTTTATTGAAGCACCCCGCTCGACGCGGCCGCGTACGCGGCCGTTGGATGAGAAGCGCGGGGCTTGCCCCCCGCTATTGCACCAAACGGCGCGTCATTACGGTAGGGCCGCGTTTAAATACGGGTCGTGGTATGGGTTGTGGTGTGGTATCACGAGCCTCAACCATTATTTTAGTCTAGGGGTACCCACCCTAGGTAGGCTCATGGTGGGGTTTAGAGGGTATGGCGAGTGCCTTTGAGGATAAGCCTGGTGTTGGCGAGAAAGCGGAGGTGAAAGTCCACCTAGACTGTGAGACTCTCTTCGAGTATGTAAAGATGCTTGAGCGTCGTCTCCGCGAGCTTGAGGCCGAGAGGGAGAGCCTTCGCCGCGAGCTACGCTACTACAAGTCTGAGGTCCAGAAGCTGATGGAGGCTCCACTCATAGAGGCTATTGTGCTCGACACGTTGCCAGACGGCCGTGTGGTAGTCAAGAGTACGACTGGGCCTAACCTCGTAGTCAAGGTCTCGAATCGTGTTGACATCTCCAAGCTACAGCCGGGCATGCACGTGGCGCTTAACAGCAGAGGCTCGGCTATAGTGGACGTGCTGCCACAGCGTGAAGACCCCTATGTGAAGGGGTTTGAGGTTGTAGAGAGGCCGAAGGTGAGGTTCAGTGATGTTGGTGGTCTCAAGGAGCAGATTAGGGAGTTGCGTGAGGCTATCGAGCTGCCTCTCAAGAACCCAGAGCTGTTCAAGGAGCTTGGCATTGAGCCCCCGAAGGGCGTTCTACTATACGGCCCACCGGGCTGTGGCAAGACGTTGCTAGCAAAGGCCCTTGCTGGCGAGACTAACGCGACGTTCATACACGTGGTGGGCTCTGAGCTAGTCCACAAGTTCATCGGCGAGGGCGCCAGGATCGTCCGCGAGGTGTTCCAGCTGGCCAGGAGGAAGGCCCCCGCGATAATATTCATCGACGAGATTGACGCTATTGCTGCGAAGAGAGTGGATATAGGCACGAGCGGCGAGAGGGAGGTCCAGCGTACACTCATGCAGCTCCTGGCAGAGATGGACGGCTTCGACCCACTCGACGATGTTAAGGTGATAGCCGCGACAAACCGTATCGACATACTTGACCCGGCGATACTGAGGCCAGGCCGCTTCGACCGCCTCATCTACATACCGCCGCCCGACGAGGAAGGCCGCTACGAGATACTCAAGATACACACTAGGAGGGCGAGACTAGCCCCCGACGTAGACCTCCGCTACATCGCGAAGATCACGGAGGGTGCTACAGGCGCGGACATCAAGGCCATAGTCACCGAGGCTGGCTACTTCGCCCTACGCGCAGGGCGCCGCGAGATAACCATGGAGGACTTCCTCAAGGCGGTTGAGAAGGTGCTGAAGCATAGGAAGAGGCCATACGCGGAGAAGAAGCACCAGGAGAAGCCACCGTTCTACACGTAAACCTCCGCTTGCTCCACGAGCCGGAAGAGACTGACGTGGCCTACCCCCGACCCGTCCGGCTCGAATAAGGGACGTTTATTATCCACATGCTCCTCTTCTCCGTTTCTTGTCTTATCGCTCCTCTCTATTTTAATGGCGGTTGAGGAGCGTGTCTAGGGGACAATCGTGTACACCCTCATAGTGGCTGTTATACTAGTGTTGCTCGTCTATGCTCTTGTGCTAAAGGCGTTGTTGTCGGCGAGAGCGCGGAGGCTTGCTGGACGCGAGTGGATAGTATGGCTCGTCGCTATGACGCTGTTCGTTATCGCTGCTCTGGCTGCTACTCGAGGCGTAGGTGGTCAAGCTCAGCCATGATATCGTCTATGCCTGCCTCTGCGAACCCAACGACGCTATCAGCTGCGCCATAGGATATTATCAGCCTGTCGCCGTGCCTTACAGCGCCGCATGGGAACACTGTGAATGGCCTATCTCCATACACCTCGTACATCGCCCTAGGCTCCATGATGTACCTTGGCGTGACGGCGATGGGTCTTGGTCCGACGTCGCGGTCGTATCGTACTAGCATAGCAAAGATGCGATACCTCTTGAGTCTCACGTCAACAGCGTGTACAAGCGTGAGGAATGTGTCACGCTCTACCATGACGGGGGGTGATGCCCATCCGAGCTTCTCCTCGAAGGGCGCAACGGGGAGTATTGTGCGCGTACCTCTAACCCTTATCGGGACGGGCTCCCCGCGCTCAGCCTCCTCGAGAGCCCTCTTGTACTCGTCGTGGGGCACTATGCTAATCGTCAGGTAGAAGTTCTCGTCGTCCATGTGAGGCCTGTGGAAGAGCAGAAGGTCGCCGTTAGAAGCCTGGACTAGAAACGCATCCTTATCGCTTATCACGTGGGGTCTCAGCCTCTCCGGGAGCACGAAGTACCCTACCTTCACCCATCTATGCCTGCCAGCCTCTACTGCGAGAACGGGGAGAGTCCTCTCGCGCCTAATGTGAGCCTCGAAGTAGTTGATGGTGCGGCCGACATACACCATGTGTCTCGTTCCGTCAATGCGCGTGACGCGCGGGTCCTCAGAGCCCCATATGTCGACGCTAGTCGAGGGGTAGACGATTATCTCAGCGGGATAGTGGCTTATCGAGATACTCCCAGTGTATAGATCCTCGAGGGGGAGCTCGACCTCGGCGATCGCAGACGCATACTTGAAGTAGCCGATTATTATCCTCGGGTAGAGTACCAGCATGTCACCGTTACTGCCGTGGTCCAGCGCAGCGTTGAAGACCGTCAACGGGTTTGCCAGCGGGTGGTTCTTGAGGTGCACACGCTGAGGGGTTAGTACACCAAGACGCTGGAATATATCGTGGGTCTCACAGTGTCTAAGCTTGCCGAGTTCAGCCGCGTGCTCAGCGAGGGGGAAGTCACGCAGAAACTTAGCCTCCATGCCCAAGGCGCACACCTTAACGCCTAGCGCTGACGCCAGGCCAGCCACATGCAAGCAAGGCTACCCCTTATCTCTGCAGGCGGGCGGGCCACATGCACAAGCTGCACTGCGGAGCACCTCACACAAAAGCGCGCAATGCTAACAATCCTCGAGGAGTGCTATGAGCCTCTTCTCGAAGCCTCCTCGTTCTCTCCTCTTGGCCTCAGCCCTAGCCAGGAGATCCTCAAGCGTGTACCCATGTAGCTTGAGAAGGGACACTATTGCCTCTAGGAGGTCAGCAGCCTCCTCAAGTACACTCTCGCTGCTCTCGGCAACGGCAAGCTCATAAGCCTCCTCGATTATCTTCGCACGGAGAGCGTTGACATACTCCTCGTTACTCCTAGCCTTCCAGACTGTAACACCCCTGGAGCGAAGCTCCTCGCCAATCTTGTCACGCACCAGCTTCCAGCACAAGACGAGCCTCCCCCGGCTAGCACGTCACGTGTATAACGGCTAACAGCCTCTCACAGTCAAGCTCCAGACCCACCAGCATCGGCGTCTCTGCAACAATCACCTTCACGCCCCGCTCCTTCTCCAGCTCGCCAAGCAGCTTCTCGGCATCCGGGGTTATCCTCATGCGCCCCTCCTGCCCCGTACCGATAACCACGCAGTCCACCTCGCCAGCCTCCCTAAGGTAAACCTCCAGCTCCTCACGAGAGAGCGGAGGATGACCATACAGGTCAGCGTACTTCTTTGACAAGCTCTTCGCCCATCTCCTTCTCACGATACAACCAGGAAGGACAACAACATCGTGCTCATAGCGACGGTTACAGACCTCGACCCAGAGGAAGCCAGTACCAGTCACAAGCTTCGCCAATAACAGCACCATACGGATAGGCCAGAAAACCATGCTTTAAACGCTAGCAGGAGATACGCAAGCCCTGCAAGGCGCTTGTGCATGCACGGTGCCAGTGGTGCACTGGGCTGATTAACTAGTGTCCCGCCTTGGAGTGTCGGGTGTGCGCGTTGAGCATCTCGTTCGAGGAGAGGGCTAGAAGGATACATGAGAGGCTCCTAGAGATAGCCGAGAAGGAAATCAACGACGAGAAGATACGGTCGATTACCGTAGAGCTCCTACGCGAGCCTAAGATAACATTCGTGCGTGTCGAGCCACGCATCAGCTTCTACGAGTCACCAGCAGCCCCCAAGAACCATCACTCATACCCAGGCGGTCTACTAGACCACACCCTGGGCGTCACCGAGATAGCGATGCAGCTAATCAAGGTATACCGCGACGTGTACGGCGCAACCGTCAACAAAGATATCGTGGTTGCTGCTGCGCTACTACACGACCTCTTCAAGTACTACCAGTACGAGAAGGACCCGCTAACGGGCGGCTACCGTCCAAGGAGCGACTGGTACCTAAGCCACGAGTTCGCAATGGTATCCGAGTTATACAAGAGGGGCGCGCCAGACCCCCTAGTGAGGGCCATAGCAGAGGCCCACGGCACCACCCCATTCACCATGGTCGAGTCCCAGATAGTACACCAGGCTGACAGTACCGACTCCCAGTTCGTATCCAAACTCCAAGATGTAGTGTGGAGGGCGTGCCTGGACCTCGAGCTGGAAGTCGAGGGCGTGAGGGCGATCAAGATATTCCACGAGGCCATGAAGAGAGCGCCGATATTCGAGTACGCAAAGGTGTACTACAGCCAGGGTCGTGACGGGCTACGCGAGTACATCAAGAAGCTCCTCGGCCTAGCGCCGTGAGTCGTATAAAAGAGTGCCCCCTAGGCTCGAAAACCGGCCCTGCCTCCGCGACAGACCCGTAGTCCCCGGGTCCGGATGAGCGGGGGTTCCGTCGGGCGGCGAGCACCACACGAGAAGAACCAAAAACACTGCTACCCTGCTAGTTTTGAAGACACGTTGTGACTGTCACGTGCGGCTCAGATGCTTGCCCCTAGCCCTTCTCCTCCACCCCTCCCCTTATACCCCCGGCATGGCACGACAAATATAGTGGCCTGGTGCGCCCCGACCGCGGCCCCTAGGCCGGGCTGCAGCCCGGTCGATGGGGTCGCGGTGGGCGGGTAGCCCCTCCCGCAGCACTACCATATATAAGACGTGGGAGGGTGCACTAGCCAGGGGATTGTGCTTGGACGATCTCGTCGTGCTTAGGGGCAGTGGTTTCCTGATAGTTGTCGCTATTGTGCTGATTGCTGTAGCCGCGATAGCCCTATGGGGTTTGGCTGGCGGTCCTCTAGCAGCTCAAGTCGCTTTTGACCTGACACTGTTTATCGCTGTGGTTCTCGGGTACAACCTGTTCGCTGGCACAACCGGCTACCTAAGCTTTGGTCACGGTATGCTCTATGCGCTGGGCGGTTACCTGGGCATACTAGCTGCTAACGCGATGGCTAGCGCCGGGTGGCTGGCTGGTATCGTGGCTATCCCCGTAGCGGGGCTTGCTACAGCCATGCTCGCGATTGCCTTCATGGGGCCACTGATGCGGGTGAAAGGGCCCTATTTTGCAGTCGCGAGCCTAGCGTTGTTCCTCGCGGCTGGTAGCCTGGTGAGCGTCGTTCCCGGTTTGGGCGGTAGCGTCGGTCTTACTGCTGTGCCTGGAGTTGGGCTCAACACTGTCACTGCGCTGGTGGCTGCACTCGTCCTAGCCCTGTTGGGTATAGCTGGCTCGGTGCTGGTCTCTAAGACGCTCTTTGGTAGGCGCGTGTTAGCTATACGTGACAGCGAGGAGGCTGCGGCCAGCCTAGGGCTAAACCCGGCTCTCTACAGGGCAGCTATGCTGGCAGCTAGTGGGTTCATAGTTGGCGCTGCTGGTGCAACCTACTTCCTCTCCTACGGTGGCCGCGGTTATGTGGATCCAGAGCTAGCCTTCGACCCGAGATACAACACGCTGATGGTGCTAGCGGCTATCGCTGGCGGGCTGGGCAGCTTCACCGGCGTAGTCACTGGCGCGATACTAGTGAAGCTGCTTGACAACTTCCTGGCGATGTATTCCCCCGAGATAGTGGCCGCGCTGGGCTTCAACCCTAGCGAGGCGCCACTCCTAGTAACCATAACACCGTACATCGTACTTGGTAGCCTCGTGGCGCTCATAGCCATCGCTGCGCCTCGCGGCATCTACGGCCTCCTTGAAGGGGTTATCGAGAGGCGTTTCGCTAAACTAGTGGGCAAGGCTACAGAGATCGTAGAGACGCAGAGAGGCAAGGAGGCTGGTTAATGAAACTGCTAACCAGTTTAAATTCTGGTTTACCACTGCTCGTCTGGGGGTAGTTTGCCCGTAGTAGAGGCTCGCGGCCTCGTGAAGAGGTTCGGGGGCGTAACCGCGCTGGATCACGTCACGCTCACGTTTGACGAGGGCATGGTCTATGCTATAATCGGGCCTAATGGTTCGGGCAAAACTACCCTCCTCAACGTCCTTACCGGCTATGTTAAGCCGGATGCGGGTAGCGTCCACATAATGGGCAAGGATGTGACCAAGTGGCCTCCGCATCGTATAGCGTCGCTGGGCGTGGGCAGAGTCTTCCAGATACCCTTGCCATTCCGCACACTAACCGTCTATGATAACGTGGCGATAGCCAACCCCTCGCTCTCGGGTAGTGAGGTCATGGAGCTGCTTAGGCTCGTGGGGTTGGAGGGTAAGGCCTGGGAGAGGGCAGGGAGGCTCTCGGGCGGCCAGCAGAAGCTACTCGAGATAGCGAGGGCTCTGGCGAAGAACCCCAAGATACTCTACATGGATGAGCCTACGGCTGGCGTAAACCCAGGCCTCTTCGAGCGCATCGAGAACGCGATTAGGGAGATGAAGGAGAGGGGGACAACCGTCGTCATCATAGAGCATAACGTGCGCTTCGTATCGAGGATCGCCGATGAGATGATAGCGATGGCGCAGGGTAGAGTGATAGCCAGGGGTGCGCCAGAGGAGGTCACCCGTGACCCGAGGGTGATCGAGTCTTACCTTGGCAGCGAGGTGCCCTAAGCCATGCTCCGGGTTGAGAACCTCTACGCGGGCTATACGAGAGACAACCCGATAGTACGTGGCGTGACCTTCACAGCGCCACCCGGCCAAGTAACTCTCGTGATAGGACCTAACGGTGCTGGCAAAAGCACGCTACTCAAAGCCATATACGGGCTCGTGCGCATACTCGACGGCCGCGTAATGCTAGAAAAGCTTGATGTGACCGGGTGGAAGCCGTCCAGGCTGCTACGTGCTGGCCTAGCACTCTCACCTCAATCCCCGGCAATATTCCCAGAGATGAGCGTAGAGGAGAACCTCAAGCTAGCCGCTTGGCTCGCTGGTCTCGACGAAGACACGGTAGAGGAGGCTCTAGAGTACATACCGGTGCTGAAAGCCAAGAGGCGCATCCCGGCTTCGCTGCTCAGTGGCGGCGAGAAGAGACTCCTTGACGTAGCCCGCGTGATACTCTATAAGCCGAAGGTGCTTCTATTCGACGAGCCGACTGCAGGCGTCGCTCCGAAAGTAGCCAGCCAGATCTACGAGATCATAAGGAGGCTTGCCGACGAGGGACGCACAGTGCTACTAGTAGACCAGAGGGTGAGGGAAGCAATACGCATAGCCGACACTGTGATAGTCATGGCTGAGGGTAGGATTGAGGCTATGGGCCCCCGCGAAGAGATAGAAGCCAAGCTACGCGAGATAGCCGCCTCCTGGCTAACAGCCTAGCCGCTAGCCACGCGCAACGCCTCCTCAATCACCCTCAGCACTCTCACCGCGTCACCCATAGTAGGCGCGACATGCTCCAATGGATGTTTGGCTGTACTCTTGCCTAGCGCCCGCAACACCTTCGACATGAAAACCTCGTGCTCAAGCGTCAACGGCGGCTTTGAGGATAGCGCCTCTACCCTCGTACCCTCAAGAGTCTTCAATAGCACAGTATTAGCGTCGTAATCCGCCTCGAGTACACCGCCACGCCCATAGATCCTCAGGACACGATGCTTAACACACCCGCCCACCTCGTCACTAGCAGTCACGATAGCCTCTCTATCCCCAGTTCGCAGCCAAATCGTCAACGTGGAGCCAGTCTCACGGACACTAAGCTCGGCTTTCTCCACGCGAGGCTCACCACCAAGAAGGAATAACACCAGGTCAACATCGTGCACCGCAATGTCGTGAGCAATTGGCCAGGTCCTAGCCGACCCTCTACGGTCCACAATGTGAGCCACCTCCATTCTCCAAGGATCCATAACGTGTATTGCACGCATAGCGCGTCTGGTTACGGGGTGATAGCGCAGCAAGTAGCCCGGCAACGCTACGATACCCTTGCGTTCAGCGAGCTGCGCCAACTCCTCCGCCTCCAAGCTCTTCATGGCGACAGGCTTCTCTATGAGGACGTGTAGACCCGCCTCAATGACCTGCTTGGATACCTCGTAGAGTGAACCTGGAGGCACCGCTACTATAGCAGCATCGAAAGCCTCGCGCATACTCAGAGCATCGTCTAGGCTCATGTATATCCTGGTATCCGGGCTCCCGTAGAGCCTGGCCACCCTCTCGGCAGCCTCGCGTTTCACGTCCACAATACCGGCTAGGACGGCGCCAACCTTCCTCAACGTCCTAGCGTGTACTGCACCCCAGCGGCCAGCGCCAACGAGGAGCACACGTAGACTCAAATCTTGGGCCCACGGGGCGCTCCCCCTACCCACCTAAGTTAAGTGTTGAAGAGGGGCGTCGCCATAACCCGAGTTATAACCTAGGGTTGTGTCTCGCTGCTCGGGGGCCTCTGAATGCCGCACCGCTTTGTCGTTATCACCGGTAGGCCCGGTGTCGGCAAGACCACGTTGTTCCGGAAGGTTGTCGGCGAGTTGAGGAGCATGGGTTACCGGGTGGAGGGTTTCGCGTGCCCCGAGGTTCGGGTGGGCGGCAGGCGCATAGGCTTCAAGATAGTATCGTTGGATGGTAGCCTCGAGGCCTGGCTTGCTAAGGCGGGTGAGGAGTGCGACGGGCCCCGCGTCGGCAGGTATCGTGTCTGTCGTGAGGCGGAGGACGTCGCCAGGGCGGCTGTGGAGAGAGCTCTACGCGAGGCGGACATCATAGGCATCGACGAGATCGGTCCCATGGAGTTGAAGACGCGCGGTATACGCGCGGCGATACTAGCGGCGCTTCGCAGCGGCAAACCCGGGATATATGTTGCTCATGCAAGGCTGAGTGACATCGAGATACTGCCGTTGTTGAAGAGCGAAGGAGTGTGGTTCACGGTCACCGTCGAGAATAGGGACTTGTTGCCACCCAAGGTGCTCGAGGCGGCCCTAGAAGCTATACGCGGCGGTCGACGCTAGTATCCACAGCACTCGCGGCAGGCCCTCAACACGTTCTCGAGGTGCTCCGCTAGTCTGCCCTCAGCGAGAGCCTGCTTGAACAACTCTACGCCCTCCCTAGGCTCGCTGACAACACCTGCAGCGTACAGCGCGAAGCCCGTATTCACGGCTATGAAGTCTGTGTCGTGGGGCGCGCCCTCCCCCTGGAACACCCTCCGTACCCTCTCCACACTCTCCCCCGGGGTCTCCACGCGGAGCAAGTGAAGCGGGTGTCTCTTCGCGCCAAGCTCCTCGGGGGTATACCTAACCGTGTCCAGTACGCTACCCTTCTCTACGAGCACGACGGTAGTGGCGCCGGTCACGCTCACCTCGTCTATACCGGGCTCGCCGTGAACAACGAGCAGTCTCTCGTAGCCTAGGATCGCTCCCGCCTTGGACATCGTCTCCAGGAGCTGTGGAGACGCCACACCAAGCACCTGTCGCTTCACGAGGCCGGGGTTGGAGAGCGGGCCTACCAGGTTGAAGACTGTGCGTATCCCGAGCTTCCTCCTCACCGGCATGACCCTCTTCATTGCAGGGTGGTAGCGCGGCGCGTATAGGAAGGCGAAACGCGCCTTCTCCAGCATACACCGAGCCTCATCCGGCCCATGGTCTATCTTGTACCCGAGCCTCTCGAGGAAATCCGCGCTACCCGACTTGCTGCTAACAGAGCGGTTGCCATGCTTCAGCACATAGGCGCCCAGAGCCGAGGCTGCAAGAGCAGCAGCAGTAGAAGCGTTGATAGTGTGGCTCCGGTCTCCACCCGTGCCAGCAGTATCAATAGGCTCGACACCAGGCGGGACCTGCACCTTTACACACGTCTCGCGGAGAGCAGCGGCGAAACCAGCCACGACTTCTGGTGTCTCGCCCCGGGCGCGAAGAGCGACCAGAATGGCGGCTATTCCTACATCGTCTATGCCGCCCTTCAGCATCATAAGTGCTATCTCACGCGCCTCCTGGTGTGTCAGCCCCGGCCCGCTCAGTATCTTCTCGAGTAGCTCCGGGAGGCTAGCCAAGCTGCGGGCCCCACCCCGGTGGGAGCGGTTTTACGCTATTAAGATGGTCTGACCGACCTGGGCACAACGAGCCAGTAGAGGCATGGGGAGCCAGGCCTGTGCCTCTTGACCGGGTGCCGCTTGGCGACTATGAGCGTAGGTATCCTTTTCTTGAGCCGAGGAGCCTAATTCTAAATGCTACGGGTGAGCTGTTTGAGAAGATTCGTGCCGACGCCACCAAGGAGACCCGAGGGTATGCGCTGGCTGCGTAGCGACGGCAAGCCAAACATCAGCGACCGGATATACAAGGTTGAGGGCGACGCGCAGATAATGGCCACTAGGCCGGTTTACACCACCGCCAAGACATCCCCGGTGCTAGAGGCTGCCGAGCTCATAGCGTACAGGTGGGTTAGGGCGCTACCCGTCATACACCCGGGCGACAAGACGCTCGTCGGTATAGTGACTGCGATGGACATGGTGAACTACTTCGGGGGCGGCGAGTACTACAACATAGTGCAGAATAGACACAAGGATAACATCTTCCACGCGCTGCGCCTAGAGCCAGTCGAGAGCATAATGAACCCGAACCCTGTCACCGTTGGGCCGGAGGCCAAGCTACCCGACATAATAGAGAAGATGGTTGTCCACAACATCGGCGTCCTACCGGTAGTGTTGCCAGACGGCCGCGTCTATGGCATAATCACAGAGCATGACATCGTTGAGAGGCTTATCGAGAAGAACGTGGGAAGGCGCGTAGAGGAGGTGATGAGCAAGAACGTCGTGACGATAGACAAGAGGGCTACGGTGAAGGAGGCCGCTGAGACCATGGTAAAGTTTGGCTTCAGGAGGCTGCCGATAGTTGACGAGGAGACCGGAGAGATATGGGGCATGATAACAGCCAAGGATATTGTGAGGTACTTTGGCCGCCATGATGCGTTCAGCAACGCGCCGTCCGGCAAGATGAGCGAGGCTCTATCCGTGCCGGTGACGCTGGTCGGCACCAAGGAGTTCTACACTATCGAGCCGGAGGCTGACGTTGGCGAGGCTGCGACCAAGATGATGGAGAGGAAGGTTAGCAGCCTACTCGTTGTTAAGGATGGCAAGCTCGTCGGGATTATAACCGAGAGGGATATACTCTTCGCCGTTGCGACGGCGAAATCCCCGACGGTGTAAAGCCTCTGGGGGTGGTGGCTCGTGGCGAGACTCCCGAGTGTAGCCGAGCTAGCCAGAACAGACTATCCCGTACTAGACAAGGACGAGACGCTCAGAGCGGCGTGGGAGGCGCTGGAGAAGAAGGATTTCGACAAGCTCCTCGCCTTTGAGGATGAGAAGCTCGTAGGCATATTGACGCTGCGCGACGTCATGCTAAAGCTCGGCACGGAGAGGACAAGGACAACAGTGCCGGGCCGCCTCCACATATCATCCTTCATGAGCACGGAGCCCATCATCACGATAAAGCCGGACGCCAAGCTCGACGAGGCAGCACGAATGATACTAGAGAACCACGTGACCATAGGCACTGTAGAGGCTAGCATAGGCATACTGCCGGTAGTCGAGGATGGCAAGGTTGTCGGCGTAATCTCAAAGTGGGAGATCGCAAAGTTCGTGGCAGAGCACGGCGCCGACGCCAAGGCCTCAGACGTGATGACAGTCAAGCCGTTCATACTACGCTGGACTGACCGCGTCCTCCACGCTAGGCAGCTAATGGCTCAGAATGACATCAGCTTCATCCCGGTCGTCGACGAGGAGGACCACCTTATGGGCTACATAACTGTGTACGAGGTTGCATACGCGCTCATGGCGTTCCACGAGATAGTCCCGCTCAAGCACCAGAAGATAAGGATACAGCATCTACTCGTACACGACGTCATGAGGCTTAGGCCGCCACGCGTACAGCCAGACACCCCACTAGCAGAAGTCGCAAAGGCGATACTCGAGAAGGGCAGCAGAGGAGCCGTCGTAGTACAAGACGATAAGATCGTGGGCATAGTGACCCTAGACGAGATAGCAAAGTACGTCGCCTATAACCTGGGCAAGAGCTGAGCACGAGCCCCGCATCTTCTCCCTCTCTAGACTCTTTTACTCCTCGACCTTGTCCGAACCCACATAGACCACATAAGTCACGATTATAGCAGCGTGCGTCTCGCTATGTACCCCTTCCGGTGCTGCTACCGGACACCGCCCATGTCGGCCTAGCCTCCTCCACACTCCTCCCTTTACGTCTCGGTGTGGTAGCAGCGGCTAGTATGGGGACTGCGTAGGCTACGAGCCCGCAGGGCAGAGCGACTAGAGGCTGCGCCAAGACCGGTGCTATCATCGAGCCTATGTTGGAGAGCGTGTTGGAAACCCCTACCATCGTCGCTGGCGCGCCTAGCTTCTTACCCTCCATCGCCGCAGTCATCCTCGCAAGTGGAACTACGCTAGAGGAGAACGCCAGGTATGCCGCTGCGGCGGCAGCAGCAACTATCCCATCGAAGATTGAGAGACTGGCTAGGCTAGCGGCTATCGATATGCTGGTCACGAGTAGCGCTCGGTTCAAGCTTGTTGCGTCGGCGAGCGCCCCGACAAGCAGCTTTGACGGTATGCTGGCTAGCCCGCCGGCAGCTAGGGCGTATGAGGCAGTGTACCTGTCAACACCCTTGTAATCCACGAGTACAGGGTATAGCACCTGCGAGTTTAGGCCCACGGAGAACCCGCTTGCCAGATTGACTAGCAGTGCCCTCCTAGCCTTCAATAGTAGCGCGAGCGTCTCCCTCCATGCTCCCATGCTAGCCTCTTGCCTCGTCGAGCCTAGCGTGAGGCTCTGGAACCCGGCTAGGAGGACCGCTCCCGCAGCCATGTAGAGCATAGATGCTGTCATGAATACTCTGCTAACGCCTTGCGATGCTAGAGTTGGGTATAGGGCTCTCCCTAGCGATATCCCTATCGAGCCTAGCGCGAAGTACACCGAGAGTATCAGTGTAGAGCCACGCGAGTGTAGAGCGACGCTCGTCTGCACTAGAGGCCATGTGAGCCCCGCTAGGATACCCTGCAACCCCGCCAGTATCGTGAGGAGCACCGGGTCCTTAGTCAACCCCTGGGCATAGACAGTAGCGGCTATGCCGAATAGGGCTAGACCCGGTAGCCTCCTTGCGAGCGTCACCCGCCTCTCGTAGATGAAGCCGGATACTGTTGCCGAGAAGCCTCTACCGGCGAAGAACGCCGAGAGAGCCAGCCCCGCGTAGAACAGGCTACCAACTTCGATCCCGAGCACCTCTCCCAACGCTAACCTAGTCGACCCGAATGCAACCGTAGCCAGCATTACAGCTGCAAACGCGGCTAACAGTACACTATCCAAGTCTAGACGCCAAGCGCAACCGGGCTACAAGCACAGAGTTTTAACCAGATTCCTGGTTGGAACGAAGCTCCTCAAGCACCTCGCCAGCCACGCGTCTTATCGTCTGTACATTCGGGAGGCCATTCACCGTCCTGGCGTGGAGCGTTACAGTCAGCTCCCCCTCCTCAGGGTCGTACGCCACGTCATACTCCTCTATACCCTCGAACTCCTCCCCCTCCTCTATACGAAGCCCGAGGATCGCATCCACCTCGTCGGGGTCCAGCCCCTTCGGCGCCGGGATGGTGACGGTCAATTCCACCCCATCCGGCGAGATATCCACATAGAGCCTCTCGTAGTCCTCGCCCCCGCCCGCCTGCACCACTATCCTAGGCCCCTCCGGGTCAACCTCAACACTCTCAATAGTATCGATGCTAAACCCGAGCTTCTGCGACAAGGGCGAGAGAAACCTCTCCATGAGCTTTGCAAGCCTCTCTATACGCTCGCTCATCCTGCTAAACCCCAGTGGTAAGGGCGCGACAGTGACGCCTAGAATACCCCTAATGGTGCGGGGGGAGTCCCACGCTGACACTCGTCCGTGTCTAGACTGTTCCGGTGGATGGAAAGCGTGTAGAAGTTGTAACCCTCTACGCTACCATGCTCGTCTTGGGGCTTGGCTTGCTCCTAGTGGATAGGGTGGCTGTTGCCAGGGTTGCTAGGATATTCTCGCGTGTCGCGCCGAGGGTTTCGCTCGACGACTTCACTGATCCTAGGTTCTACCCGCCGCGCGGCTACGACGAGGAGCTAACAGCCATGTATTTCCTGGCGATGGTAGCCATAGACCATAGGTTGAGTAGGCCTGGGCGCCCCTACGGGGGGCTTGTTGACGGCGAGTGGTACCATGGCGCTGATCTGCTCTACGCGTTGGGCGCCCGTAGGCTCCGGGAGGAGCCTGGCTTCTTCGAGGCTCGTAGCTTGGCACGCCTAAGCGACGAGGAGGTTAGAAAGTGGCTCACGAGCGATGATGGCGCGACGCCACCGGATCCTGGTGTCCGTGCGGCTCTCCTCCGGGATCTTGGGAGGAAGCTCCTAGAGCTGTTCAATGGCTCCGCGCTGAGGCTCCTCGAGGAGGCTGGCGGGTGGCTCCGGAGGCACCCAGAGCCAGGCCGAGGCCTGCTCGACAACCTCAGAGTGTTCCTCGCTTATAACGACCCGGTTGAGAAGAAGAGTCACCTTCTGGCTAAGTTCCTGGAGCGCAGGGGGCTGTTCAGGGCTAGGGATGCTTGGCACAAGCACGTCCCCGTGGATAACCATGTGGTTAGGCTCGCGGTTAGGATGGGCATAGTGAAGCCTCTCGACGGCGCCCAGGAGCTATTCACGCCCAACGCGCCGCCGGTCAACGACGAGACCGACGTGTACATCCGGATGGTTGTGCGGCGAGCATGGGATCTCGTCGCGAGGGAGGCGGGGCTAGACCCCTACATCCTGGACGACCTGCTGTGGGCTGGCGGCAGGAAGTGCTGCCCCAGAGACAAGCCAGCATGCCTAACCGGCTGTACACCGGCGTGCGAGAAGCTCGGCTACTGCGAGAGCGGAGCGTGCGTCTTCCGCGGGGTCTGCAAGCCCGACGCTCATAGGCTAACGGAGCACAACTTCATAGACACCTGGTGGTACTAGAGCCAGTGCCACACCTCCATACACTCCGCATGAAACTGCCCGCCGGAGATCACCTTATCGAAGATGATGCGTCTAGCTACATGCTCCGGGGAGAGCGGTAGACGCTATTAGGCTCGGATCATATCCATGAGCTAGTGAGCCTGGCATGACAAGCACTAGAAACGAGTCGGTCGACCGCGCGAAGATGCTCCAAGAGTGGAGAGCGTGGGTCGAGAGGATAGCGAGGGCAGCAGCCAGGATACTGCCAGACGTCGAGGTGTACGCGTTTAGAGGCAAAGCTGGCAGAGAAACCAGCGCCATAAACGTGCTGATAGTATCCAATAACGTGCCGGGCTGCTTCCTCGAGAGAGCCTCGCTAAAAGCAAGGATCGAGGAGGCGGCCGGCCTACCCTACAACCACCCCTTCAGGATACACCTCATGGGTAGACGCGAAGCCGAGTTCTACAAGCACAACATCCAGGGGATCGACAAGATACTCTAGCATGGTAGTGCCAAGAGCGAACAGCGCAATGCAAGGCAAATACCGTGTTATTGGCGCGAGTATTCTATGCTATCGAGGCTATCGAGGTTCTCCTCCCATGCTAACTCTCTTCGAGAAGAGATAGGCCTTGTGGCGATGAACGCCGCACACCATGCTCTAGCTTCTGTTGCTGGGTTGCGGCGACGTGTACACCCTTAACCCTAGAGTCTCTTCTATGGTAGTGCTCTTCGCTACTATATCCCGGTCAAAGGTTGCTATCCCCTCGGCTCCGAGCAGATACGCAGATACAACGTGGAGGAGATCGAGTGTGCGGAGCCGCAGGACATGCGCATATCTCTGGGCCTCTGCGAAGAGCTTTACACACTCGACCTGTTCTACCCTGGCCCCCAGCGTAGCCAGCGAGTACTCCACGATAGCCTCCAGTTCTATGTCGTTCACCTTCATAACCCGGCTATAGACCGCGAAGAGCTCGAGCACCACAAGCTGTGATGCTACTAGCCCGCGGCTCCGGAGCCTTGCAACGAGCCTCTCTGCAGCCTCGTGCAGAGGGTCCCTCCTGTTAACATATGACACTACGACGTTCGTATCCACGTATATCAACGGGCTCGCTCCTCCTCCACATCCTTTACAGTTGGCAGGTCAGTGTAGGGGAGACCATTCTTCATGAACTCCTCGACAAGCCTCCTCACAGCCTTCCTGCGCTCCACTAGCCTCTTCACCTCCCGCAACCCCATCTCTATCATCATGTTATACGCGTGGTTCCTGCTACGTGCCAACCCCAGCCTAACCATCTCCTCAGCAAGCTCGGCAATCTCCCGGCGAACCTTGATCGTAACAGCTACGAGTGTCATAAGACGGTGCACCCAGGGTACACCTAGGGTATCCCCACTAGCTATCAACCTTCCCGCTTGCTCAACAGGCGACGCATACCTGGCAAGCTGGACCAAGGCATTAAGAGGCGCTTAGGGCTCGGAAAACGCTCGAGACATAACAATCATTTTAGCCCTCATGAAGCATACCCTAATTTCAGTCGTAACATAACTGTAGCTTACTAGCTACTGCCTCTGATGTCGCGTTGAGGAAGGCTATATAGTCTATGGTGTGGCATGCTTCGCTCCGCTTGACGCGTAGTTTAACTTGGGCTACGCATCTAGGGTCGTAGAGGGCTGAGGCTTACGTTGACTATATGTTTGTCTGCTTGTTAGGAGACTGTGTGAGGAAAAGTCTCGTCTTGTTGTCGTCGAGCATCTCATGCTATCGGTTTGTTTGGAGGCGTCTTCCTCGGAGTGCGTCAGGGGGTGGAGCAGTAGTCTCGAAGATACGTTGTCCTCTTGGAATTGTGTTGTTAGAATCTATCGGAGTCTCGTTATCTCGCTTTTGCCTTGCCCATGGCCTCGATAGTCAGGGAGAGTTGATGCACTGAAAATCAGCCACGGGAGTGAAGGCGCACTCAATCCTTCAATAAACAACTTGAAACACGTGCAGCCCAAGACGATACCGCCAACAATTACCGCCAAGCAACCATTCAAAAATCAAGTCATACTCGACACAACAAATCTTTATATCGCCTACCTATACCCGCAACTGCTTCTGACAACCCATCTGGTTTAGCTTGTGTCCGAGTTAAAGCTGGACTAGACGCTTCTAAGGTTAGGGAATCACCCGGAGCCAGGGTACTCTCTTGAAATCTTCGTCAAAGGTTAGGATCGTGTCTATGCCGTAGTGTCTACACGTTAGGGCTATGATTGCATCGCTTGGAAGCAGCCTATAATTTAGCAGGGTCTCGTAGAGCTCCTGCTCGGTGTAGACGCTCGGCACTATCCTTATCTCTAGCCTTCTAATCAGCTCTTTAACCGCATTGACAACCTCTCTTGGATAGCCGTGCTTCTTTATCCACCTCCTTACAGAGTACAATCCTTTCACTCCATGCTTACGTTCTAGGTAGTGTACCGTAGAAACATGGATTATCTCATTGTGAACTGTATAATCGATGGTATAGTCTCAGGGTTTTCCTCTAAAAGTGTCAACACTTCCTCCATTCTAGGCGTCTTGTGGAGGATATGATATAATATGCTGGTGTCCAGGAAGATCACAGCTGCCAAGCCTCCTCTAGATATCTCTCCAGCTCCTCATCGTTAGACTCTCCGAGAACTCCGATTAAATCCCTCAGCTTCTCTCTTAGACTCCTCTCGATCCTCACCTTCACCTCCTCACCCTCCCTCAACTCAACATGCTCTAAGAGTTTTAACACGCCCTTCTCATACTTGGCCTTAACAACTCTAGACAATTCAACCCCCACTATCTCACAGTTGCTAATACCAATACGCCTTACCAGCCACACGGGAAACGATCAGATTATATGGGTTGAGACGAGGCAGCGAACACACTGACACCGTACTACTCTACACTGTGGGCAAAGCCAGGCTACAGGGTAGTGGTGTAGCCGAGAGTACGAAGTATTAACGTCAACGTGAAACACCTAACCGAGTTGTAGGACTATGCCCTAGTCACCGGCAGCAACAAGAGCTGCAGCAACATACACCCGCTTGAACTGGAGATAGTCTGAAACCTAATGTCAAAGGACAAATCAGAAGCGTTAAAGATCGAGATGAGTGGAACATCTACATTACCACCAGGAACATACACCGTTAAACTGGTTGGGTTCTAGCGTGCAGGGTCTCGTTATCCTCGTGGTGTGATGTTATCGTGTTCTGCTGTTCTCCGGGCTTCCCTGCTAGCATGGTTATGGGGTTCCGGTTTGCCTTGGATGGTCTTGTCGTGTTGTTGTCTGTTGGTGTCTGGTGGGCGCAGCTATCGTAGTATGGCTAGTGTTGCCATGGCGGCAGCTGATAGTAGTGTGATGTAGAGGGCTTCGCTGGTGTCTATCATGTTCTCGTGTGCTAGGCTTCTCTTAGCCACCCATAGTAGTGTGGCTATCATTGCGAGCATGTATACCATGAAGGCGTCTAGTGCTACGTAGCCTGCTAGCACGATGTACGCCAGGGGGTAGACCATGAGTAGTGCGGTTGACGTGGCGGCCAGTAGGCCTCCGGCCGCTTCTCTAGCCTTGCCCTTCTTCGCCGCGATTAGTGCGAGGGCGGCCTCTGGGCTGCTGCTCGCGATGCCGACTGCTAGCGCCGCCTCGCCGAGATGCTCTATGTGCAGCTCGTGTAGCATCTCTTCGACTGCGCTTGCCATCCCCTCCGCCGCCCAGACCATGCCCAACACGCCGCCAACGAGCATCAGCGCCCAGTAGCGCGGCACGTGTCCGGCCTCGCCCCTGCCGAGTCCGCTCTTCACTGCGTGCGCCAGGTAGTACACCCAGAAGAGGAGCTGTGCTATGAGCAGAGAGTATGGGGTTGGCACTTCTCCCCGCGACATGCTAGCCTCTATCACGGCGTAGCCCGCTAGTAGTGCGGTGGCGGCGACCGCGACCCTCATGAGCGGCAGCTCTATCCTAAGCACGTCATTCTCGAGGCCTACACCCCCAGCCCTCAGCGCCACTATCCCGAGAACCACGAGGTTAAAGGATGCGCTGACGAGCACGGATAGGAGGGCCAGCTCTGTGAGCCACGCGTTGCCCTCCGAGGCGCCCTTGAGCCCGAGTGCTAGCGCCGCGAAGAGCTCCGGAGTCACAGCCATGCTGTTGACCAGTACGCTCGAAGAGTACCCACTAAGCCGCAGCCTCGCCGAGAGACCCTCGACGCCATAGACCGTCACCTCGCCCAGAGCAGCGATGAGCAGCAATGCGCCACCCATCGCCACTATACTAGAGTGCACGACTCCGCCAGCAGCATACAGCGCAAACCCCATCACGAGCAATAGACTCAAAAGCCTAACATTCAAGCCGGGCACCGTCCACAACGCCAACCAGACCGGATATAAACAGTTAATACGCAACCTAGACGGGCAACAGGATGGTAACATAGCTGGTTGTACCATCACGGCGACCCAGCCCGGTATGGCAATGAATCACGACTGTGACGCGTGTGCCAGCGGCCTCCTCAAGATGCATGCTAGGAGGAGTACGGCATTGAAGCCGAGAATGAGGTGCAACATACCCTCAATCGTGTTGAAGCCTAGCATCCCGCCCAATACGGGTACCGCGAGTGCGGCTAGGCTGGCCGTGCTGAATAGCAGGCTGTTTACCGTGGCCCTGAGCCTCCCGTCGATGAACCTCTGGAGGTATGTGAAGAGCAGCGGTCTGTACACCCTCGGTATCAACATCAACAAGAGAAACACTATGATGCTCGTAACGAGGGTATCACCCACCACCAACAGTGGTGTAACTGCGCAGAGGGCTATGGCTGGCAGGGCTACCGATGCGAGGGCGTCCCCCGTATGCTGCCCCGAGAGGCGCAAGGTGAGATGCGCCAATAGCAGCGCAGTCGTACCAGCAACAGTGTACAACACCGCTTCGAGCATAGCGTGGCTCCCAGGCAGCCACTTGTAGAGTAGCAATATAGACGATGGGGCTAGCACATAGCCAGTCACGACTATAGCATAGATAGCCAGCACTGCCGGGAGACTCTCCCCACGGCTAAAGAGTTTTGCAAAATCCGCGGCAGCCCGCCAAAACCCCGGGTATCTCCCGTCACCGCCCCTCGCACTACTCTGGTAGTGTCTCACATCCTCCATAAACACGAGCGACACGACAAACATCACGAACAATACTAGAATCGAGGCTATGACCGGCAGCTGAGGATCATACGCTGCTAACACTTCTCCAAATACCAGGAATAACCCCGCAGCAACTAGCGAGAAGAGCTCGCCGCGGATCAACACCCTAGCTACTCTCTCCTCGCCTCTCTCCTTCAAGGCCTCGTACACAATCACCTCGGGGTTTAAACCTCGGAAAGCAAGGCCAAGCTTATAGACCGCATCTGCTATCACGAGCCTAGCCGGGCTCTTGTCTATCACGTATGCGAGAACACCCGCCTTGAAGAATAGGAGCGCTAGGAGCCACGAGCCTTTCCTCGATACACGGTCGGCTACCAGGTAAGCAGCCAGAGGCTGAAGGACTATCGTGAAAACCGCGAAGATAGCGAGAACGACGTGCATGCCATGCATGAGGTCTAGAAGGCTAGCGCTCACCCCAGGCTCAGCAAGGTAGAGCGAGTAAACCGGTATGACAATGTATAAGGGATTAATCACCGAGAAGTAGTATGCTATTTCTTGTCTGCGCTCCTTGCTTATCGGCAACAATCATACCCGATTATCACCCGTAAAGATGGGGACATAGCCTTTTTGCAGCATATATGGTCGCTATCTAGGCGCGACACCCGCATGACTGCAGGAGCATAGTGCTAGCACTAACATGGTATGCCAAGCCTATACGCCTTGCACCGTCTGTTTTAGAGTTAGCTTAGAGCGTCTAGCGTTGTCCAGACCCTCTAGTCTTCGCGGTACAGGTAGGTCTCGCTGCCCACCCTCCGGGCTTTTACGACGCCGGTCTCTACAAGCTCGCGGAGTGTGTCCTCGGGGTTCTCTACCCCGGCTTCACGTAGAGCCTCGACTGCCTCGCTCCACGATAGTATGTGCGTCGATACTATCTCGGCTAGGGATTCGCCTGGCTTGCTCGGGTCTATCCTTGGTGGTCTCAGGCCCCTACCTGTGAGCACCTCCACCCGGTGGCCCGATACTCTCTCGAGTATGCTTGCGAACCTGAGCACCCTCTCGGGGGCGGGTGGGTTTACCCAACGAGCCCAGCCAGGCCGGAAAGGTGTGTTCACAGCGACGCTTGTAACCCCCAACTCGCGTATAACGCTGCCGAGTCTAGCCGCGTCCTCCGGGGAGTCATTAACCCCGTCTACGAGCATAACCTCCAAGTGGAAGCTCTTGGCGGCCCTCGAGGCGAGCCACAACCCCTCCACGAACTCCTCCGCGTTGAGCGGCGCAGCGGGGTTGTGCAACACCCTCCACTTATCCTCATCAACGCTGGTTATCGTCGCCTTGATGTAGTCGGCCTCACTCACCTCGAACGCCACACCCCTATTGAACAAGCTACCATTGCTCAACACCGCGACGCGTACGCCCACCTCGCTCTTGAGGAGCTCGACTACCCTACCGATGTTCGAGGCTAGCGTCGGCTCGCCGATACCAACAAGGGTAACGTAGTCCGTGTGTACGCTCCTCACCTTCTCAAGCACCTTCTCGACTACGACCCTCTCCTCGATCCAACGTCTCCTCTCGACGACAGGCTGGGCGTAACCCAGGTAACAGTAGACACAGTTCCACGTGCACGTCTTGAAAGGCACGAGGTTGACTCCTAGGCTCCAGCCGAGCCTCCTCGAGTACACCGGGCCGAAGACGATGGGCTCGACACGCGAGCTACACGCACCCCGAGGTCTGGGGTGTACAGGGTGGGTGTACGAGAGGCTAATCGGGCTAACGCGACGCCATGCAAAACACCGAGCAATCAACGCCTATCGCGTCCTTATGGTGGTGAGGGAGGCGTGCCAGCTCCTCCCGGTAAAAGGCGTGTGGCGGTGCGTGTACCGTTCTCCCTCGCTACGTGTATAGTAGTGGTGGTTGGTACTCGTAGCCTCTGCGCATCTCGCTAAGCGCCTGCCTAGTCTGCTTCATGAGCTCCTTCATGCGCAGCCTTATCATCTCGGCCTCCTCTAGGAGCTTCTTTACGTCAACCTCTTTCCCAATCGCCTTGGAGAGCACCTGGAGCACTGCGGCTGCGGCCTCCGGGTCCGGGAAGTCCATGAAGGCCTCCGCGAGGAGTATGAGGTTGTTCACGCGCTTCCTCACGGCTTCCTTGAGGACTAGAGCGTAGGGGCCGACGAGGTACCCGTCGTTCATCATCTTGACGCCCAGCTTCTCTGCCAGGCTCTTAGCCTCGTCGCTGCTTGCCAGCCAGTAGACGCTCGGCTTCTCGATTTCGAGCCTGTTCGGCGCCGCGAGGCCAACGATGGAGACGAGATAGTCTATTGACATTCTCCTCGCATACTCGATTATGAACTCGGAGAGCGTGTTTATAGCCGCGGGTGGTATCGCGGTCTCCGCGACGAGCACTATGATGTTATCCTTGTGGAATAGGCGTAGGGGTGGCCTCGGCGCCCCCTTGTTTATCACCGCTATCGGCGGCATGAGCTTGGGGCTGTCTATCCCCCCATACTCCTCCATGCCTAGCGTGCGGACGAGATGAGTAGATGCTATGACGCCGACGAGACCCGCATCCGGCAGCCCTAGTATCATAAAGCTAGGCTTCTCGACCCTCACCTGCTTATACTCTAGGTACACGAGGCCGTCATACTCTTCCTCGTAGATGGGGCGGTACGACACCCTAAGCCCACACCCCCACAGTCTATACCACAGCGCCCCAAGAGAAGCGCATAGGTACAGACTGGCGGTAAAACAACCCGAGGCTCATACACCCGTCACCCACGACGCGCGCAAGGCGCACCACAACCTATGCTCCTCGGGGCAAACCCATAGCCTGCCTCCCTTTGCAACGGCCCGGCTGGTGCAGCAACATGACCAGAGGGTGCGATATACTCGAGGAGCTTGAGGAGGTTGTACGCGAGCGTGACCGTCTCAGACCACGAGGCTCGTACACTGTCGAGCTTCTCGAGAAGGGCGTCGGGTTCGTCGCCAGGAAGGTTGGAGAGGAGGCTGTTGAGGCGGTTGTTGCCGCGCTTGACGAGACCCCGGAGAGGCTTACGGAGGAGGTAGCCGACCTCCTCTACCATCTAACCGTCCTGCTCTACCTCCGGGGCGTCTCGTGGAGAAAGGTATTCGAGGTGCTGGATGCGAGGAGGCGTGGGGCGCAGCGTGGCGACAAGGATACTCGTGGTGGGCCTGGGTGAGGTAGGCTCCGCGGTATACAGGCTAGCCTCTAACGCTCCCGGCGTCGAAACCTACGGGTATGATATTGACGCGTCTAGGAGTGTCCACCGGCTAGAGGAGGTACCCTCCCCCATAGACTTCCTGCACGTCGCCATACCCTTCAAAGGATACCAACCCTTCCTAGATGCCGTCAGGGCTTACGTCGAGCGGTTCGAGCCGAGACACGTGATCGTGCACAGCACTGTAGCCCCCGGCACCACGAGGATGCTACGCGAGAAGCTCGGTGTGCCTGTCTCTTACTCGCCGGTTAGGGGCAAGCACCCCTGCATAGAGAGGCACCTCCGCTTCTGGCCCAAGTGGGTAGCCACACTCCCGAGAGAACGGCTAGGCGAAGCCTCGGAGCACCTTAGGCTATTGGGGATGCCGGTTAAGCCTTGCAACTGCGAGCCAGAGACACTCGAGCTCGCAAAGCTATGGGAGACCGTCTACCGCGCGGCAATGATAGCGGCATGGCAAGAGCTTCACAGGATGGCATTAAGGTTCGGCGCTGATATCGAAAAGATAACAGAGTTTGTAGCCGAGGTGCACGAGGTGCTAAGGGACCGGCCCGTGTACTACCCGAGCGTGATAGGCGGGCATTGCCTCATACCAAACACGAGGATACTACGAAGCGTCTACCAGAGCAAACTCCTAGACTTCATACTCGAGAGCAACGAGCTGAGACAAGAAGAGATCAACGACCCGAAGGTGAGGGAGGGTGTCGAGAAGGTAAAGCAGGTAGCCGAGAGGCTAATCAACAAGGACTATTATAGATGCGAGTGACGGGTTCACATTCAGTTTCGCAGCTTACGCCGCTGCGCCTAGAGTTGTACTTACCGCAACGTAGTGTTGGGGAAACCTATCAACAACCGCTGTCATGACGATTTCGTTTCGGCGATACCAGGTGTTACACGTGTTGTGGTGGGCTCGGCTTCTCTACCCTTCTTCATAGGCCCTCCCTAGGGCCTCACGCCGCCTGAGCTCCTCACAGCCCCACGTAACCGGTACAGCGAAGCCCCCATTAACATGGAAGCGGTAGAGGAACAAGACAACGGCATAACAAGCAGCATCGCATAGTTGTCCTATTCCCAGGATGAGATGCCCGAGGCGTGGTTCACTGTAGTTCACTATCACAACCGTGCCTTTGCCTACGGCCGCCATGATAGTAAGCCGTCGGTGACCCTCCGATGCACAACTTCCCGATAACGTTCAGCAAAATCATAGCCTTTGTCTTAGCGTTTGCAATGCTTGCTGGTGCTCCGGCGTCCATGCTTTCTCTTTCTCTAGCCTGGGTTTCACCCTACCCTCAACTAGCTCCACGAGAGCTACTAGCAGGAGTAGGATGTCTTTGGCGGCACTCTCCCTCGTAGGGTACGGTGAAAACTCGCCACTCGGATCAGGGCCATGATATTGGTACGAGTGTAGATTGAGCGCCATAGCCGTGTAAGAAGAGAGATGCTTGTAACCTGCCTCTTCCAACAGTTGCGACAATGGTTTAAGACTTGCAGTTGGTACCCTCGCTACTCCTTTCTCGGCAATCCATCTTCTCTCCTTATCGGTCCTAAGCATCTTCTCTATCCTGTCCTTCTCGAGCGCTAGTAACGCTCCAATCAAAGCCTTCCATGCCTGGAAAGCCTTGCCAGCAGCATTACGAGTATACCCTTTCTCTAGAAACTCTAGAGCAAGTAGAGACTCTAACAACGCCTCTAACACTCGAGCACTCGCGTAGCCTACGGGGTCTCTTCTTGGTGCTGGGAGTGGCCTCTCCAGGAGCTCTGCGATCCGCTCACTACCGACCAACGGCAACCCCGTTATACTTAGTACCGTCAAACCGTGTGTATTACAGCTGCCGTTGCATCAACATAACCAATCACTAAGACAAAGAAACAGTATTCATGCCATAGTTCCAGCTGTATTCTCGTCTAGAGTTAATCTCGTTGAATTCGAAAACATGTAGGTTGTGCATTAGAGCTTATCAATGCTGTCGGGGGAAAGCTCTGGACTTGTAGCCTTGCAGATAGGCTAGACGCGCGGGGTTACGACCACGTTGCTCACTCTTACCCATGGGGAGCGGAAGCCTGGTAGGTCCTCGTGCCAGGAGCCTATGGCTACCAGGTTCTTCGCTAGTTGTGCGAATATGTTGCCTGCCAGCATTACTCCTGGCGCGAGGTAGTACTCGCCGTCTTTGACTATCCAGCCTGGCGCTGCTAGCACAGAGTACTCGCCCGTCACGGGGTTGGACGAGTGGGCGCCTTGCAGCCCCTGTACTAGTAGCACTTCTCCTTCTAGCAGCTCGTCTATGCTGGCGTCGCCACGCTCTATTACGACGTTGGTGGTGCCCACGCGTGGCGGGGAGAGGTACTCGTTGCGAGTAGCGTTACCTGTGCTCTCGAGACCCGCTCTCGCCGCCCAGTAGTGATCGAAGAGCGGCATCCTAAACACACCCTTCTCTATCACGACGGTCTTCTGCATCGCTATACCCTCACCGTCGAACCTCCATGTGTTGTACCCCTGCCTCAACGTGCCGTCATCGATGAGCGTGAGTTTCTCGTCGAACACTTGCTCTCCTAGCTTGTCGGCGAATGGGCTTGTGCCCCGCACCACCCTGTCGCCGGATACGGCGGGGAGCAGCGTGTACTCCAGCAGCTCTGCGAAAGCCAGGGGCTCAAAGACGACATCCATCCTCTTTGGCGAGTCTAGCTTAGCTATACGGAAGCTCCTCGTTGCCTTCTCGACGGCTGTCCTGGCTACGTGCCTCGGGGAGGGTATCGAGACCCTCGAGTGTACATTGTGGAACACTAGGGGTGTCGTGATGCCATCCCTCTCGGCGGCAACAAGTATCCACATGTCCACGTGAGTGCCTATGTCAACGAGGAGCATACCGTTAGTCGATGCTATGGCACGGCGAGTCACCCTCACAGTGACCATTGCACGGTTTACTGTCACCCCTTTGACGCTTGTAGCCTCCTCTATCATCTCGGATAGAGCCTCTACAGCCCTCTCCGGCCTCATCCTCGCGATACTCACGTCATAGACGGCCTCGGGGGTCGGATAGTAGCTGCTAGGCTCGGGGAGCCCCTTCCACTCCGGATCCTCTGGGGCGCTCTTGGCGGCTTTCACCGCCCTCCTAGCAGCCTCGGTTATCTCACGCAACTCTAGGCTACTCGCATAGCTGAACCCGATCCTCTTCCCGACGGCTACACGTACACCAACGCCAGCCTCGCTTATCGCGCGGGTGCCGACGATCAGGTTGTTGTTAGCGTAGGCCTGGTGGCCCTTAACCTGCACCACGTAAGCCTCGGCTTCAGTAGCACCAGCCTCTACAGCCCTCCTCACCGCAAGAACAGCGGCGTCTTCTATGCTAAGCTGGCTGGACATGACTAGCCTCCTTGTACGGATAGAGCCCTAAGAGGTTAAGTGTGGAGCGTTACACGGCTTCAAGCGCATATCTCGACAGCCACACCGTCAGCATTGTGAAGCCTAGGGCCGATACAGCCATGCCAATCACGCTGCTGGTCGATACTGTAACGCCTCTGGCCGCGTCCAGCACTAGTGGCGTTACACCCTGGAGGAAGGGCAGTACCAGCACAACTATCGTGACCGGCAGGAGGAACGCCCTAGCCTCGCTGTACACGAGTATAGATGATGCTAGGCTGCTTGCGGAGGCCGTGTAGAGGCTAACCGCTAGTGTCAACTGGAGTGTCTCGAGGCGGAGGAGGCTATAGTCCTGCGAGAAGAACGCGTAGAGCAGGCTGTACGCTATGCTCGTACCGGCTAGCAGCATGAAACTGTAAAGCAGCTTGGCGGTGTAGAGCTCCTCGGGCAGCGCTGGGCTTACGCGGAGACCATCCAACGTGCCCCTCTCGGCCTCCCGTATGAAACTGGATAGCGCCGTATAGACGGCCAGGAAGAGCATGACAGCGAGGAGACCGACTACACTAGCCTGTGCCGTGCCACCCTCCCGCACCACGTAGGATGTAAGGACGCTAGCGGCAGCAACGAATATGAGCATCGAGCCAGCCTCGCTAAGCCTCCTAGCGTCGAGCACGAGATCCTTCCAGATGAGTGCCGCTATCCTCCCTAGTCTCAAGCCGCCATCCCCTCCACTAGCCTACCATTAACTATCCTCGCGACGCGGAAGCCGCCAAGCAGCTTAACTGCGTTTACAGCTGGCGACGTGGCTATGACAGCCACGCCCTCTCTCCTCAGCCGCTCGAGTATACCCGCTAGGCTAGCCTGCGCGTCATCATCTAGCCCCGTGAACGGCTCGTCTATAAGGAGGAGACGCGGGCTATGAATCAAGGCTCTCGCTATGTCGGCTCTCCTCCTCCACCCGAAGCTCAACTCCTCAACCCTACGGTCGAGGAACTTGCGCAACCCAAGCTCTTGGATGACCGGGTCCTCCTCGGGCCGGTACCCTCGGACGCCATACAGTTTCGCATAGTACTCTAGGTTCTCGCGCACCGTCAACTCGCCATAGAGGAGGCTATGGTGCATCACAACACCCATCAGTCTCTTCACGCGAGGGTCTCTGGGTGAACCGCCTAGCACGCTAACCTCGCCTCGAGTGGGCCTAACCAGCCCAGCTATGATGCGCAGTAGTGTGGTCTTCCCCGAGCCGTTAGCCCCCAGCACTAGAAGCCCCTCGCCACGTGAGAGCGTGAGCGTCACGCCCCGAAGGACCCATGAGGTGCGGAGCCTCTTCCAGACTTCACGCACGTTAACGGCAAGATCCTCTGTCAAGCACTACCTCCGGCTACAAGACTATACCACGGAGGAGAAAAACCTCGGGTTTAGCTTGTGGTCGCAGCGCCTTGACCATAGGCCTCGTGGCAGCCCTTGAGGATCTGCGTGACAATAACTACAGGCCCCTCGTAGTAAATGTGGCCCGTCATGGGATCGTATATGACCGCGTGTAGCGTGGGCTGATAGTAGCCCTCTACCACGACCTCCTCGCTGAACACCGCGTGCGCACCGTACCTCGACTCGAAGGTGCTCGCACTGTATACCGCCACTACCGGGCTACCCTGGCACCCGTCGTCGTAGAGCACGAACACTGCGTATCTATCGTCCGTGTCGAGCCTACCGAAGCTACCTTGCACTCTCTCGACGACGGTGTAGGTCGGCGAGAAGCTGGAGGTTCCCAGGAACACGGCATCGCCTATCTTCACAGCGACTCTTGCCGTCTGAAGCTGTGCCACCTTGCCACTGACAACCACCTTCTCTGGCTTGTCCAGCTCGGCTAGACTGCAGACGCTTCGATACCCGGATGACGTGACGGCAGCTATGCCTATACCTAGCATGACGAGGAAGAGGCCAAGCGCGAGGACCAGCGCCCTCATCCTCGTCTTACTGTTGCTTGTACCGGGCATCCCGATACCCCACCCTTAAACCCCGTTAATGCTAGGCTATAATGTGTTCACTCTGGCGCCTCGTTCCTCCTAGCAAGACGCAACGCTATCTCATACCCTGCCAGCACCATCACCCCGTTTAGGGCCACGCTTAGCATGACGCTCCAATGATTCACGATAACGATCCTATTCTCCTCTTCCAGCTTCTTAAGGTCGATTATGTGCAGGACTATTGTTGGCCTCTTCACGCCCTCTATGGTTGTGACTGCCGGCTTTATCGGAGAGTCTATCGGCGGGTTGAAGTTGAACACAAGGTCGCTCGCCGAGGCACCAGCATTAGTGATGTTTAGCGTTTCGGCACCGCCAGCCCCGAGGGGCCTCACGCGTAGAGATGTTATCATGCCGTCCGGTGTCACGTTAGCGTCTATGACGCGGCCCAACTGGCTTGTGAAGTACGGGGCTGAGAGTAGGAGGGCAGCCGAGATAGAGTAGAGTGCGAATAGGGCTAGTGCCACCCGTGCCACCTTGGCTTCCTTCTCGGGTAGCTTCTTGCTGGACGCCAGGATTCCAAGCACAACGCCTATCGCCACCACGACAAGCACCTTCCCGACGAAGAGGGGTAGTACCTGCGGCTCTCGGAGGAACTGCCTCGCGGTCTCGAACGACGGGTGTAGACTTGCCTTGGCGAAGGCTGGCGCCATGAAGACCAGCGGCACCATGGCATAAGCCGCCACTGCATACACGTTGCTGAGCGTCTTTGCACGGTCGGGGTCCGGGATACTACCCCGTATCACGAAGTAGACGAGGTAGGCGAGGAAGAGTAGGAGTACTGATGTCTCGCGCGGATCCCAGTTCCAGGCCGCGCCCCACGACTCGCTGGCCCACGCGCTGCCCGTTACTAGCGTAGCCGCAGCATAAACCAGGCCTATGGCGGCGAAACCCCTCACTATCCTATCGAGCGACTCCCTCCCGGTAACCAGGTAGCCTATCGCCGCTGCAGTAGCCACGGTGAAGAGTATGAGACTCGCCCATGCCATGGGTATGTGGAGGTAGAGGTTACGATAGGCTGTGGGTGACCCCATGGGCGCTGTGGCCGGGAAGGCACTCTCCGCTGCAGCGTACCAACTCAAAACCGCGTCAATAGCCACGAGAGCTACCAACAAGTAGAGGAGGACGCGTGCTGATCTCAACCTAGCCCCCAGCGTAGGGGACACACGCACCGTTTAATTGAGCATAGCTGAAACCAAGAAGCTGGACACGAGACGCACTATCCATGCAACCCTCCCGAGGTAGACACACTGCAGCCTAACAACGCCCCATTGCTACCCCAAAATCGACAACTTGACACGATGCTAGAGAATAGAGCCTATGCACCCCGACATGCTTATCTCTACGCGGTTAAGCAGGAAGAGGCCCGCTCTTCGCCAGGGTGGAAGCTCCTTTAGGCTCTTAGGAGAGGCTCATAACATATGCCGGAGTTCTCGGACGGCGCCAAGCTGTAATAGGTTGGTGCAAGTGTTACCCGGCACTTGTCGCCGGATGCACTCTCGCCGTGTACCACTCGTTATACGTGCGTGCGTTACGGTTGCTATGAGGCACTGTCTCATCCAGGCCTACGACCTTGGCTACCTCTTTCAGGAGTCTCTCGCACTCCTCGTTCTCGCATAACGCTCTGAGTATGTCTAGTGGGTTGAGCCCCTGCCTTGCGAGAGCCGCTACACGCTCCATAACGACGGGTGCCGCCTTATTGACGTCCTCCCCGCCTCTCACGTAGACGAGCTTCCCTGGCTCCAGGCCGCTGGGCCTGACGCCATACCTGCTGGAGTGTATAGCGGCGAGCTGCTTCACACTAGGCTTGCTGTACCCCAGAACGTCTATGCCTAGCACGAAGAATGCTAGATCGTACGCTGGCCGCGGGAGACCGGAACCACGATAAGCGTTGACAACGTATACCAGGCTGCTCTTGACGCCCCTTACTAGTCTCAGTGTCGCCGCTAGCGTGGCCCACCCTCTCCTACCAGCATCGAGCACAAGTATACCACCTCGACTCTCGCTTAGGATCTTCTCAGCCACACTAGTGTCGTATAGCGGCAGTGAGGTGCCTGCACCGCCTGCGCCCCAGTAGCCCTCAAGCAACGCCATGTACGCGTCTAGTAGTAGGTCGCTCCTAACACCGAGTACTATGGGAGGGAGGCAGTAGAGCATATCCGGGCACTCCGAGGCTACAGCCTCACCAAGCTTTAACAACAGAGCCTCTATGCGCCTACACTCCCCGCATAGACTGAAGTCGATCACGCTCTCCACTAGCGCGGGGCCGTTAGAAGCGAGCCTAGCAAGTCTACCCTTGAGCCTCTCGACAACACTGCCAGCCGTATCTCTCGGTGCCAGAGTGACACGGTAAGCGGGCGCCCCATGCCCACCCCTAACCGCAAGGACGGGGTTCACCGCGACAGCAGGTGTTCTAAACTCAAAGCCTCTCATCACAACACGCATCACGCGTAATGGCTCCTCTTTCTCAACCAGAAACTCCAGTTGCAAAACAACCCCATCTTGTATCCAACCGGGCCAATGGTACAGGGGCATTCACATGCACTAATGGTTTTTAGATGGCTCTGCCACCTACAGCAACGCTCTTCACTCTAACGTGTGGGCCACCGTCGCTAACGTACACCATTTGCACCTTCCCGCACATGCCGTAGTGTAGCTCAAAGTCCTTGCCAACAGCATCTATGTTCATGAGCGTCTCTAGCGTGTTGCCGGAGATGCTGAGCCCGCGGACAGGCTCACCAATCTCGCCATTTACTATCTCGTAGGCCTCCTGTACTCCAACTTGGAAGTTGCCATCCGTGTTAGCCTGGCCGCCCAGGTGCGACACGAGGTAATACCCGAACTTTATGCCCTCGAATAGCTCCTCAACGCTATGATCGCCCGGCAGCATCACAGTATTCCTCATCCTTATCAACGGCGGCACCCTGAAGCTCTCTGCCCGCGCGTTACCCGTGGGGTCCGTGCCAAGTATGGAGGCGTAGACGCGGTCTACCATCAGCTGTTTGAGTATACCCTTCTCGACTAGTACAGCTCTCGCTGCCGATACGCCCTCGTCGTCAAACTTGAATGTGCCGAAGCCATCGTCTAACGTCGGGTCGTCAACTATGCTGACATGTTCGCTTGCAACCTTCTGACCCAGTTTACCCTTCACGACGCTACCCGCGAGGGTGAGGTCAGCCTCGGTGAGGTGCCCGAAAGCCTCATGCACGAATACACCCAGCACCTCCGGAGCAATCACGACCGGGTAGTTGCCTGCCTTTGGCGTCTTGGCTCGCAGCTGCTTCTCCAGCCTAGAGGCCACAGTCTTCGCGATATCCTCTATGCTCTTCTTCGACCATAGCGCGTAGCCCCTCGTGGTGCCAACACGCTCGATAGCCTCAGCCATCACATCACCCTCCCTTGCCGTCGCGACAACACCAAGGTATGTGATGTTCTTCTCCTCTCTGATCTTCCTACCCTCTGTGCTCACATAGATCTTCACGCTAGTCAACTCGCGGTATATGATATCGCGGCTCTTGATGCTCTTAAGGAGGTTTGTCAGCGTCCTATCCAACTCCATGAGGTCCTTAACCTTCTCCTCTATGCTAACGTCGCGGGGGTCACGGCTTACAGGCCATACATGCTCGGCTTCCAAAGCGTCAAGCAGGTACGGCCTGACGTTCATCCTTTTTGGGCTGGCAGCCATCGCCCTCGCC
The DNA here is from genome assembly GCF_000223395.1 of Pyrolobus fumarii 1A. Classification (GTDB taxonomy): domain Archaea; phylum Thermoproteota; class Thermoprotei_A; order Sulfolobales; family Pyrodictiaceae; genus Pyrolobus; species Pyrolobus fumarii. The sequence continues at coordinate 1,726,493 of NC_015931.1, forward strand.
ATACTATAGGCTTCGTGCAACGCCTTCCTCAGCGACTCGAGGTCGAGCCTAGTAGTGTAGGCGAACCCATAGCCGCCGTCCACGAACACTCTTACAGACGCGCCGCGATCGACACCCGGGCTGATAGTATCCACGGTACCATCACGAAGCCGGATATAGAGCAGGTCGTTATGCTCTACCCGAACATCCGCGAGTATCACGCCCTGGAGCTTCTCAGCCTCAACCATAAGCTTCTCTGCGATTTCTGTTACTCCATTGAGGCTCATCTCTTCCAACCTCACACGGTAATCGAGGTGTTCGGCTGGTTAAACGGATAGCCTCGGCTCACAACCGACGCCAGGGCCTCTAGGCGGAGCGACCATCACACCATCGTACACCTTGCAGGCTGCCGGGTCCCGCTCCAGGAGGAGCGGCGCGTCCAAGTCGACAAACGACGGCTTGACTGTAGAGACGGCATGAACAGCATGACTTATACCGAGGCTAGTCTCGAGCATACAACCTACCATCGCCTCTAGACCCATATCGACACTAGCCTGGAGTATCCGCGCTGCGCGCAACGGCCCACCAACGCGAGACACCTTCACGTTGACAACGCCCCGGAACCCGAGCCCGACAAGCTCCGCCAGGTCGTGCATGTCCATTACGCTCTCATCAACGGCTATCGGTATAGGGGAGCGCCTGGATAGCTCGGCTAGACCCCTTAGATCCCACGCCGGTAGAGGCTGCTCGACGAGCATTACTCCGAGAGACTCCAGCCTCGGTATCACCTTGTTAGCCGCCGCTAGGCTCCACGCCTGGTTAGCATCAACCATTATCTCCGCGTCATCCCCGACAGCCTTGCGCACCGCCTCGACGCGCGCAATGTCGAGCGAAGGGGGCCCACCCAGCTTCAACTTGAGACGACGGAAGCCCTTTTCCACAGCCTCAGCAGCCTTTGACGCCATCACCTCTGGCTCGTCAAGGCTTATAGTGAAGCTTGTCCGGAGAGGTTCACTCCTACAGCCCCCGAGTAGCGCGCAGAGCGGCGCTCCAATGCTCCTCGAGTACGCGTCTAGAAGCGCAGACTCTAGCGCGGCCCTCGCAGCGGGAGAGCGTGGCAAGAGCCTCGAGAGTAGCTCTAGAGCGTCGCTTAGCTCCTCCGGGAGGCGTATGCCTGGCAAGTGTTGAGAGGCTATTCTAGCCGCCTCTAGAGCCGCGCGTGGATACTCGCCGGTTATGCGCGGGGCTGGCGCCCCCTCACCCCACCCGACACTCCCATCGTCAAGAGTAACTTTGACATAGAGAGTCTCGACCCTGGTCTCGGCGCCAAGCGCGATACGGAAGACGCCACGAACACGAACCTCTAGCGTGAAAACCTCGACGCTGGACACGCGCGGCAGGGCCTGCACCCTAAAAAGCCTCAGAAGCCCTCGGAGATAATCCTCTCAGCCACCTTGCCCATCCCGTGTATGAGCGGGTCAACCGCCGGCGCCGAGAACCTCTCCTCATAGAACTTTGCCACTTCATCAGCCTTGCCACGGTAGTGCTCGCTAGTGTTGAGGGCCAATCCGGCTAGCCTAGCCGAGGGGTACGGGTTAAGCCTCATTAGCATCTCTAGCTCCTCCTCGGGCTCCGGCATAGGCAGCCCGAGGTGCTCGAAGGCCGCCCTCACCCTCCTCCCCGGCACGTGCGCCAATACTATGTGGGTGGGAGAGACGCCACGAAGTATACCAAGGCTTACGTGCCCATAAGCCGGGTGTAGTATCGCAGCCTGCCCCTCGACAACGATAACCTCGCAGCCGTCCCCATCCGCCTCTACGACGAACTTCTCCACAACACCGGCGATAAAGTCGGAAGGTATAGCGTCTATCACCGCTCCCCTAGCGCCGAGAAGGAGCATAGTCTGCCCCGTGCCGACCATACAGGCTTTCACACCACGCCTCTTAAGCTCCAGGTATAGCTCCATAGTCGCGATGTTCTTGCCGGCCTCACAGTCAGTCCCGGCGACCAAGACGCGCTTGGCACGCGTCTTTAGCACGGAGCCGTCCCATATGCGGAATAGGCTCTTGTCAGGCTTCCTCACGTCGACTATGCGGGCGCCGCTCTTCTTGGCAGCTTCTACCGCCTCGGGATCCTCCGAGAGGAAGTGATGGAGACCATTGTAGACGTCTAGGCCCTCCTCGAGAGCACGGATAATGTCTCTCTTCCACCCTGGCGGTATATACCCGCCGACAGTAGCCGCGCCGATGATAAACGCCCTCGGCTTGTACCTCAACGCGTCCTCTAGGCTAGCCACGACGGGTATTCCGCGAGGCCCAACACCCACAACCTCACCAGCATCTCTACCCGCATTCTCCGGGTCAACAACCGCGACAATCTCAAACCTCTCGCCACCCTTGTATATCACGAGATCGTTAGCAGTCTTGCCGAGCCCCTTGCCAAGCGCACCAGGAGCGTAGACAACCGCCGGCACCCTCTCCAAGACCAGCAGCCCTTGAACCACGCACACCAAGACCAGGTATAAAACGCGGGGTAGCTAGCAACCCCGACACTAATCCAGAGTAGGATGAGACACCATGCTATAACCACACTGCCGTGCACACGCTAGTGATTAGCGTATAGCGCGTCCATTATTCTCGCGGATGTGGGCTCGGCCCCGGGCTATGAAGAACGTTGCCGGAGCTGAAACGTGATGTACTCTGGGGTGGCCCGGAGCCCGGGGCCCTCCAGAAAACCACACCCAACACCAACAGCCACGCATCTAAAGAGCCAAACGCGTCCCTCCACAGCCCTCGCACCACAACACCAACAAGACCTTGGGACATGCGAGGGCCACAAGCAGCACAGAGTATACCGCATAGCAGCCGAACGCGGCAAAACGGCTAGCATCTACTCTTCCCTAGCCGCGCCCCTACACTCATACCCCATGTACCACGCTACAAGCCTCCTTATCAACTGTGAGACGCTCACCCCCATACGCTCTGCATGAGACCTAAACACCTGGTAGGAGTCTCGAGAGGCACGCAACGTGACGGTCTTAGGCCTGGAGCCTCTAGCGCAGCGCAACGGGTCATCTGGAAGCTCTTCCGGCTTAACATCACCCGATTCGAGCGCGGAAGCAAGCTGATCAAGCATGCTCTGCTTCACGCTGCTTCCAAGCCCTCGCAGCGACTCTGCAAGATCCGGCGGAAGCATAACAACTATGTTGAGCTTGTCTACACGCCTCAAGGGGCACGCCCCCGGCCTAACAACCCAGTGTATAGAGCGGCGAGACGCCGCTGCTAGAAACCATAGGGCCTAGAAGGGCGCCACGTGTCGAAGGGAGTTCGAAAGAGGTGGAGGTGTGGAGGGGTAGAGTGTGACGCCCGGGCGCTTACTTCGCCCAATAAATGCCCTCGGCTATCTCCTCGGCGCCCTCGGGCGGCTCGCCAACCACTATCCTGGTCTTGTGGAGAGCCTCTAGCTCCTCCCTGAAGAGGTTGTACCTCTCGTCCTTGACGTGTATAGCGCCAGGCAGCTCCTGGGATAGCCTAAGGCCTAGTTTCTTCTTGAGGCCCCATATCGTGCTATCCAGCTTCATTACTAGCTCGAAGTCCTCGGGTTTCATGCTTGTCTCGATCGGCTCCGGGAACTTCTGCTTGTGCACGCTCTCACCGTAGAGCCTCCTGTAGAGCGCGTCCGTGACGAACGGCATTATCGGTGCGAGCATCCGGAGCACAGCGTCCAGCGCCGTGTGAAGCGTGTACCACGCCCCCGCCTGTTCCTCCCTACTCCACTTGCCATCCCTGTTGTACGCGCGAGACTTCACGACTTCGATGTAGTGATCGGCGAACACGTGCCAGGTGAACTCGTATATCGCGTGTATCGGGTCGTGGAAGTCTAGCTCCCCGCCCATCACCTCGTCCACCCTACGTATCGTCTCTGAGAGCTTGGCGAGTAGCGCCTCGTCGAGAGGCCTTAGCTTGTAGTTGATGCCCTCTCTCCTCGGGTCGGGGAACTGCGAGATGAACCTCGCAATGTTCCATAGCTTGGTTGCGAAGCGCCTGCCAGTCTCCAACACCTGCTCGGAGAACCGGTAGTCGTCGCCCAGCTTGGCTGCAGCAGCAGCCCAGAAGCGGAAGGCATCCGCGCCATACTTCGCTATGACCGGCTCCGGGTCTATGACGTTCCCGAGGCTCTTGTGCATCGGCCTGCCTCTCGGGTCCAGCCCCATGCCACTGACGCGCACCCTCTCGAAGGCAGGCTTACCGAGCAACTGATAGACCCTGAGAACCGTGAAGTACAGCCACGTGCGTATGATGTCAACACCCTGCGGCCTTATCGTGGAGGGTACCTCGCCCTTCCACACAGTCTCGAAGAGCTCCGGGCGCCTCATGTACCCCGAGGCGTATAGCACCGAGATGCTACTGTCGAACCACGTGTCGAAGACCCTCGTCTCTCCCTCGAGCTCCTCGCGAGGCGCGCCACACTTGGGGCACTTGTCCCACGGTGGCTCCTCGAGCCACGGGCGGTAGTAGCGACCGGGCTCCGGGACGAGCTTGGCGCCACACTTCCTGCACGTCCAGAGTGGTATCTCAGTGCCATAGAACCTGGTTCTGGATATCGGCCAGTCGATGCGCAGACTATCAATCCACTCTATGAGCCTCTTCCGGTGCTTCTCGGGATGGAACTTCATCCTCTCAACAATCTTCTTGAGCTCCTCGCGGAACTCCAGCTGCTTTAGGAACAGCTCCTTCACATGAATGATCTCGACCGGGGTCTTACAACGCCAGCAGACGGGCACGCTGTGTGTTATCCTCTGCTTCTTCACTAGCAGCCCCTTCTCCTCAAGCAGCCTGGCCATCTCCTCGCGAGCCTTCCTCACCGGCAGGCCTGCAAGAGGCCCTGCCATCTCGTTGAGCGTGCCATCGGGCTTCACGAGGAGCCTGGGCTTGAGCCCCAGGTCGCGGATTATCTCGACGTCCCTCCAGTCGCCATACGTAGAGACCATCATTATGCCAGTACCATACTTCGGGTCGACGTACTTGTGGGTGAGGATGGGCACCTCGTACCCATACACCGGGACTATCGCGTGCTTACCTAGCAGGTGCTTGTACCTCTCATCCTCCGGGTTGAAGACCACGGCGACAGTAGCGCCGATGAGCTCGGGCCTCGTCGTCGCTATGACTATCTCCTCGCCGGTCTCCTTCACCTTCCACCTCACATAGTAGAGGTAACCCTCCTCGTCACGGTGCTCTATCTCGGCCTCGCTGAGGCTAGTCCTGCAGCGCGGGCACCACTCGACCGGGTGCTCCGCCTCGTAGACGAGCCCGCGCCTCCACAGCTCTATGAAGGTGGCCTGGGTGAGCCTCCGGTACTCTGGCGAGTCCGTCCCACTCCTCCAGTACTCGAAGCTACACCCCAGCCTCTTCCATATCCTCACAAGCTCCTCCTCGACACGGTCAAGCTCCCTCTTACACATCTCGAGGAACTTGAGACGCCCCTCTTTCGTCTTGGCCACCTCGTGCGCCACTATCCCATACTTCTTTTCCACTGCAACCTCCACGGGCAGACCATTACGATCGGCGTACCACGGCACTAGGACGGCGTACCCCTTCATCCGCAGATACCGCGCCATCATATCGATCTGCGCGTAGTGCGCCGCGCCGCCCACATGCCACTTACCGCTGGGGTATGGGGGAGGCGTGTCTATGACGACAACGGGGCGCGGGTCCCCAGGCTTCCAGTCGAAGCGGTAGAGACCCTCCTCCTCCCACCTCTTGATAAGCTCCTCCTCGAGGCTAGGATCCCAACGCTTCTCCGTAATCCTAGGTTTGAACTCGTACAATGGCTCCCACCCTCTCGGCAGAACCCTCGCCGCGACACCCGCCTCTACTCGAAAAATAGGGTTTACACACCAACCCGTAGGAGTCCGCCACGAGCACCTCACAGCATCCCATAGCCTGGATAAAAAGCTCAACTCTGCCGAGCTAGGCCTGTGACCCATGTATGGTATCGTCTATCTCCGTGTCCGCACGAGCAGTATGATGCTTGCATCGTAACCCTCAGCTTTGATGAATTTCAGGAGCGTTTCGTCAGCCGTTAGTAGCGCGGCTCCCTCGTGGAGCGCAGTAGAATAGAATATACAGTCGAATATGTCACGGTGTCCACGTAGCCTAAGCTCGAGTGCCGTAGCGATATGCTCAAAGCGCGGCTCTACAAGTTTCACATCCTCGCCTCTTATGAGCGCTTCTATGCCTTCGAGTGCCTCGCGTGGTAGTTTACCCAAGCCTCGTTTCTCAGCCGCCCTCGTGATAACCCCTAGCAGCTCTGGAAGCGCGAGAAGCGGGTATAGCAGCTCGTATCCCTGACTAGCATACTCCTCGACTATACCCGGGTCGATACCCCTAACGTTCACACCCAAGAAGGGCAAGACAAAGCTAGTGTCGAGTACAAGCCGAGGCTTCACGATAATCCAGCCTCGCTAAGCTCCTCGCCCACCCTCTCAACATCCTCGAGATCCACCTCGGCCCAGATGCCTCGCTTCTTGAGCAGCTTGGGCACCGGCTTCAACACTATCTCGCCATTAGCAATCCTAACTTCGAACTTGTCGCCCTCCCTCAGTCCAAGCTTCTCCACAACCTCCCTCGGCAGATAGACGGCAAACTTCCTGCCAAGGCGCACCTGCCAGACCAACACCAATCCACCAGGTTGCATTACTAAAGCCAGGCTCATAATATCCTTAGAGGTGTCGCGAGCACCAGACAAGTCCGAACACCTACAATGTATCCTCGCCGCACAGCCCGTGGTAACCTGACGTAGCCGAGTTGTATAGCCAAGAGTCAACATGTCATCCTTGCTTTATTTTATAGCTCGTATCACCTTGTAAATGACCACATGTACATGCTAATTGCTGGGTTGTACACCCGTAGGAGTGTAGAATCGTATATTGTTATACCCGTCGTATCGCGTTGAGGTAGTTGGGTGGCCTAGGTGCGGGAGTACGTCACAGTTAAGGTGTCAAGGAGAACCCTAGAGCAGCTTGAGAATCTCAAGAAGGTGTTTAACGCGAGGAGTATAGATGATGTTATACAAAGGCTCCTCCGCGAGTATAGAAGTAGGCTTCTAGAGTCGCTTATGGGCGTTGACGCGGGAAGGGTATCAGAGTTTAGAGAGGAGGATAGATTTGACTCGCGTTGAGAGACTCGTTGTCGACACATATGCTTGGATAGAGCTTTTCACCGGCGGCCCTCGGGCTACACTGGTAAAGTCTCTTCTCGTTGATGCCGAGGAGTTGTACACTCCGGACATAGTCCTCGCCGAGCTTGCACGCAAGTATATGCGTGAAGATATTGATGCCAAGATCGTAAGGGAGAGACTAAAGGCAGTAGAGAGGCTGTCAACAGTTGTAATGATAGATGTTGAGACTGCTGTTCTCGTTGGCAGGGCCTACAGGAGACTACTCGATAACGCCAAGAGGCTTGGCTTGAAAGCAAAACCTAGCCTAGCCGATGCAATCATATTGGCTGCAGCTTGGAGGCTCAAGGCTAAAGTCCTAACCGGCGACATGCACTTCAAGAACCTCGAGGAAACCATATGGATAGGAGAGTGAATAACAGCCATACAAGCCTGGATAGCCTAACAACAGGTATGCGCAGAACACGCTGTAATACCCGCCTGTGCATCAACTCTCAAGAGGCTTAGGAGGCCCCTGCTACCCACGGACTACCGAGTGATACGGGAAAGGCTTTAATTTGGCGACGACATATGGCAGTTCTTCAGTCTCCAGTACACCCGTATTCCGTGGGGCTGTGTCAGCCTTGACGGATACTGTTGCAGAGTTGCTCGAGAAGCCGTTACCCAAGCCTAGCCGCGACCCCGTGGGTTACGCCTCCGCTCGTGCCTTGGAAGCTCTACTCGAATCCCTCATGGCCCTCGAGTATCTCGGAAAGGGTTATACTCGTAATGCAGCTGGGAAAGCCTTCCAAGCATGGAGAGCACTAACAGCCGCGATACTAGCTCTCGAGAGAGACAAGGTACTAGAGAGGCTAGAAGACGAGAAGGAGAAAGAATGGTTCTTAAAGAGGGGTTTGCCGAGGGTGCCCTCCTCGAGGCTAAAGGCACTGGGGCAATTGGTAGAGGACCTTGGCTACCCCAACTATGGGCCCTACACCGACCGCGTGTTAAACCTTCACGACTACCAGTATCACGGGCCCGACCCTTCCGGCGAGTTCTCAAAGTATACCGTGCACCGCGAGGCAGCCAAGGACATAGTCTACATCCTAGCAAAGCTCGTGGATATCATCGAGGAGAGAGTGAAACATAAACTAGAGGAGGCGAGGACATGGAGCGAGATACACGAGGAGACACTGAAGAGGCTAAAACAGATGCTAAACGGATAACACGCGTCAAAGCCACGATAATCATGTTGAGGTTGACACGCACCGGTGACGAATAAGCTTTGATGGAGTCGCCTACGAGTCCATGCGGATCCTCAATGCTATGCCGGACTGAGATGGTATGTAGGCAAGGTTGACATTGGTAAGTAGGCCACGTTCCTCGAGAATAGGTTGCAGCTCCTGCCCGCGAGACGATGCATAGCGAGGCACAATATAGCCGCTTAGCACGTTCCCCAGGGTTCTCACGCTGAGTTGCAGGGTTAGCACAAACCCATTGTTATAGGCCAGCACTTGCATATACAGAAGACAGCGTAGATAAGCTCCTGGTAGCGTATGCTGCCGAGTGGGTAGGTTTCTCGTGGCGCGGTCAGGGTTACTTGAGGAGCCACTACCAAAACCTAGGCGTGACCCCGCGGGTTACGCATCGGCGCGTATACTCGAGGTTCTCCTGGAGGCGTTGCTCGCTCTCAGGTTCCTCGGGGAGGGTTACACGAGGAACGCGGCGGGCAAGGTATTCCAAGCCTGGAGAGCGTTGACAGCCGCGATACTCGCACTCGAGCTTGACAGAGTGCTTGGAAGGTTTGAGAGCGAGAGAGACCGCAAATGGATTCTCGAGAAAGGGTTACCCCGCGTACCCTCAACTAGGCTAAAGACACTCGGACAGCTCATCGAGGAGCTAGGCTACCCGCACTACACTCACTTTACTAGCACCGCGTTAGACCTCCACGACTACCAGTACCACGGGCCCGACCCAGATGCAGAACTCTCGAAATACGCGAACCGCGAGGAGGCAGCCAGGGACATCATATACCTCCTCGAGAGGCTGACAGAGATAATAGAGGAGAGGGTGAAGCCAAGGCTAGAGGAGCTAGGCAAGTGGGACGAGGACCACGAGAAGGCACTGAAGGAGCTAAAGGGGAAGCTTGGAAGCTGAAAACATCCCTTAGCCTAAAGCCACAGGTTTACAAATGTAGGAACATTCCAACTCCTATAACCATACACCTTTATCCACAACACCTTGGCTTGCAACACCCTCCAGCAGCTCCCAAGAAGCCTCTCTACTCATCATCACATCCGGTTATTCCCACAGCTCTCTATACTCAAAGCCATACACTCCAGACACTTCGAGCTAGATCCTAGATGAATGTGATGTATCGGGTTGGCTTGGGGCCCACGTACTTCCCGCGTATCGGGATGATCTCCCCGCAGCGGGGGCAGCGGTACCTCCCGCCCTCCTCCACGAGACCCCAGTGTGTAACCCGGTAACCCTCCCGGACGACGAGCACCTTGCCACAACGGGGGCAGCGCGTCGCCTCCAGCTCCGGGTCATGCACGTTACCAACATACACGTACTTGATGCCCGCCCTCCTAGCCTTCTCCGCTATACGGAGGAGTGTCTCCACAGGCGTCGGGGGCTCTCCCCAACGGAAAGCGGGATAGTAACGATTGACGTGTAGAGGCACATCCGGCCCCAGGTAGTCCAAGTGCCTCTCTATGATCCACTCGGCGCACACATCGTTATACCCCGGGACAACCAGGTAAATCATCTCAACATGACCACCGTTATCCAACACGCGCCTCGCGTTCCGAAACACAACCTCGTGGTCAACCCCCGGGAGCACGTCCCGGCGACGCCGCGAAGCCTCCGGACAACCCTTGATATCAACACTCCACCCGTCCCAGCCAGCCCCGACAAGCGCGTCAACAGCCCGAGTCGTGAAATACGCGTTAGTAACGAGAGACAGGTAGAATCCCTCCCTCCTCGCAACCTCCGCCAGATCAAGCAGATAGTCGAAGAGAGTAACAGGCTCGTTGAAACTCGCGCAAAGACCCTCATCTCCAGCCCTCCTAGCCCACTCGACAAGCCTCTCCGGAGGCACAACAGGCCCGTCGACACACACACGAACCCACGACAACAGATAGTTCTGACACCACGGACAGAGAAAGTTACAACCCCACCCCGAGAACGTCAACGAAGTCGAATTAGGCCAGTAGTGAAACAACGGCTTAATCTCAATAGGCCGACTCTCCGCAGCACTAAGCCTACCCCAACCAACATGAACAAGACAACCATCACGATTCTCATACGCGCCGCAAAAACCACGCCGTCCAAGAGCAATAGTACAGTTGCGTTCACAAACATAACAACGAACTTTACTGTTATCCATACGTACTTGAAGCCTAGCTATATGCGGTTGGTCTTCCCGAGGAACAACCATTAGGGATGAACCCCGATGGGTATTCAGAGAGTTACAAGTTTACAAAAAGAAGGAGGACACGTTTTGCGGGAAAAAAGTGTGAACGGAGTTTAGCCCTGGCAGTTTACGCGCACATTCTGGATAGTGTCAGACTGGCCAGCAAGTACGACCTTAATGTTGTAGTAGTGACCACACGCTAGCTCGGCAGTGCTAAGGTATAGGTTGCCATCAGCGTTGTTCACGTTGTACTTGGGATCAGCAAACTTGATAATTAGTATCTCGCCGGGCTCCCAGACACCGTTCCTATCCTATTGCCATCGTATATTAGCGTCACATCGTCAATCGTCGGGTTCTTGGTGTTAAAGTTGGAGGTTGTGTCTGGAAGTTCGATGTTCTTACCTAGTAACTTATATAGCAGGGTGGTGTTGCTGTAGACTAAGTCGCCACTGTAACTATCGTAGATATAGATTGCTAGTGCGTTCTGCTCTTGTGCTACACGTAGATCGATGCTAGTTCTACCGGTGTTTCTTAGATATAACTCTACAGTTGCGTTTGCGCCATAGGCGGCATCTGTGGTACCGTTGTATATTCTGGCAGTTTCAATTGTGAACTGGGTCTGTAGCGAACTTGGCGTCTGGGTTGCTTGGCCAGCGAAGCCTGTTAGCCATAGGTAGATTAGTACTGCTGCACCGACGGCAACGAGGATTAGTAGTAGCACGGCGACAACCGGGCTGATTGCGCGCATCTTGGCGGTCATGGCCTTCACCCTCTTCCTCCATTACACTAAGTTCTGCGCGCGCATGCGAGTTTAATAACTATTTGTACTTGGTACTCTGGGGTTACATCAAATAAGCCTAGTACTACGACGCGCCTAATACCACGCATGCACGGTTATGGTTGTAGGTTCAAGCTTTCTTTGCTGCAGCCGCTACTATCTTCACTACCGCGTTGTTCTCGAGGATGTAGTCCTCTCCTATTCTCCTCTTTGTCTTGGCGTCTATCGCGTAGAGGAACGTTTTGCCTAGATCCGTATGCACCATGTACGCTAGCTGCCTGGCTGTTGTGCCGCGGGGGACTAGGTATGCATCTGGGAGTATCCTTCCCCTACTGTCTGTGTACTTGTTGGCGTCCTCGACGGGGTACACTATTATCATGTTCATGAGGTCGAATACCGCCCTGTTTATCGCGTCTTGGACACCGGTAGAGCCCCACCGCTTCAACACCTTCTCCTCGATGTACTCGAGTGCCTTGAGCTGCTGGGGTGTCAGCCTCTTCTCGTCCACTATCTCGAACTTGGGGTCGCCGGGTATGTAGCGTATGAGGCCTGCTTTGGCCGCGCGTTTGAGGGCTAGCTCGGCGGCTGCACTCGTCGGCACAATTATATAGTCTTTGAGCTCCTTTCTCATCCTCTTGATGTTGTCCTCGGCGGGGTCGAGGTCGGCCTTGTTAGCCGCCACTAGTATAGGCTTCGAGACCCTCCTTACCACCCTCGCGAACTCTCGCAGATCGTCCAGGCTCCATCTCATCGGGTGCTTCTCTTCGAGGCCTGCACGCTTCAAAGCCTCCTCTATGTGATGCTTCCTGACGCTCAAGCCGCTCAGGCGCTGGGCGAGAGCATCAACAGGGTTCTTGTCGTACAGGCTGCGGGCGAACTTGTCCCAGTCTCTGGAGATGATCCGGTAGAACCACTCGTCTAGCTCCTTCTCCATCCAGCGTACCTCCTCGACTGGGTCGTAGCTACCCGGCTGGGCTGGACGGCCCTCCGGGTCTGTCGCTCCCGCCGCGTCGACGACGAGTATCAGGGCGTCCGCCTGGCGGAGGTCATCGAGGAACTTGTTGCCGAGGCCGCGGCCCTCGTGAGCGCCTGGTATCAGGCCGGCCACGTCCATCATCTTGACTGGTATGAACCTCCAGCCTTCTAGGCAGTAGCCGCTCGCGGGGTCACACCTGGGCAACCCGAGCTCCACATGAGCGCACCTGACCCTCACGTAGCCGACGCCAACATTAGGCTCTATGGTTGTGAACGGATGGTTCGCTATCTCGACTTGCGCGAGGGTGGCAGCCGCGAAGAACGTGGACTTACCAACGTTTGTCTTGCCGACCACGCCGATCAGCCGCTGCGGAGGCGGCATACCCTAGACCAGCCCAGAGGCATCCCCATCTTCGCTAAAATGGGTACTATGCCCGTATAGCCGCAATTGTTGCAGAATGAGCTGGCAAAACGCCACATTACGGTCACACCAGAATCTATCAAGTCACTATGCCTCTCCACCACAGTTCTTACATGCTGAGATACACGGGCACATCCGAACCGGTTTCTCGGAAACGGTGGTCCTTCACACGTTGCACTCGTCTATACTGCATCTTAGCCCGTGGTAGCAGGCTCCAGCCACTATATCGCTTAGCTGTATACCCGGCGTCGAGGAGCTGGAGGCGAAGCGTACGTGCATCCCCAGGAGCCTTGAGGCTTTGGACTCGGTGCACGGTACGAGGCCGTGGTCTAGAACTAGCATTGGCTTCTCGAAGCCAATATCCTCTAGCAGCATGTTAAGGGCGCCTATCCTCTCCTCGAGAGCGTTGCCCCGCGAGTGTAGACGCACAGCCCCTACAGCGGCTGAGCCCCTCTCGATAAGGTCGAGTATCTGCTCTACGCTTATGCCTAGCCTAGAGGCTAGCCTAGAGACACTCCTATACTTCAACTCGCCGCTCTTCCATCCAAGCATACGCCTCAACTCGTGCAGCACACGGTACCCGTGTTTAAGGAGGGGGTACCCGCCCCTCTTCTCAAAGCACACAAGCGCAACAACGAAACACTTGCAGGGCATGTTTACACCAGAATCGTCACCAAAGCAGACTACCTCCACCACAACCACCAAGTCCAAACCAATAAAGGTGGGCAACTGGAGAGGGTTACACGGGCCCCGAGGAGGCCCCGGATGCCCCCCCGCATAGGGGGCGAAGAAGGGGCGAGGGGCAGCAACACGCTCGACCAGAGCATCACTAGTACGAAGCTGCTCTAGGAGATTATCGGGGGGTTCTCCCGGGCTTCAAAATATGTGCAGGAGAGCCTTGGCGCTCTACTCGTTGAAAACTAGTTTAGGCTAAGTTAGGCTGACATGTGCAGTACCGGATGCTTTTGTTGGCTTAAGGAGGGCGTGGAAAACGAGGAACTGCTGAGGTACAACCCGTCTATGTTGCTGGTTGTATCCGGTTGCGGGGCCTCGGCTCCGGCCGGGTGTCTTCACCGGAGTCAGTCTAGCGAACGCTCCTCACCGGCCCTGGCGTGCTAGGGTAGGGGTGTTGCGGGGTGATTATCCTTGGTGTTGACCCTGGCTTGAGGAGGGGCGGCACTGGTGTCGCCGTTGCAGAGTATCGTGGCGGTAGGGCCATGCTACTGGATGTGCGTGCCACGAGCCTTGTGGAGGCCGCGTGGCTCGCTAAGAGCCTTGAGCCCCATGTGGTTGTCGTTGATTCTCCTCTCTCGTTGCCCTCGGGGCCATGGAGGAGGATAGACCTTGTGGGCAAAAGGCTCGGGTTGCGGCTATTGCCGCCAGGGTGGAGGGGCATGAGGAGGATGGTTGAGGAGGTTACACGATTGTTTCGGGGCGGGTGGCTGCTCCTCGAGACGCACCCCTCTAGCGTGGTGAGGGTGTCTGGTTGCCCGAGCGGCGAGGCTCTCGTGGAGAACTGCTTCGACTCTATCCTATCCTCGTGGAGTACGAGAGACGAGCTTGACGCGGCTATAGCGGCGTGCGTCGGAGTAGCGTTCATCGCCGGCTTCTGGGCCAGGATAGAGGCCTCTGATGGTAGCATCTGGCTAGTCGACCCTATGGTCTGCAGGAAGCTCTCTGCACCCAACCGCCCTTAGCGCCTCCTCGACCCTCCGGGCCGCCCACCTGAGACGCAGCTTCGGGTAGAAGATCGACGCTATCCTCCATAGGATCGGCATTGCTAGCGGCGCGCCCGCCGCGCGCAGGTGACCACCACCCCCCAGGTACTTGGCGAGCTCCCTGACGTTCACCTTCTCGCTGCGGAAGCTCAGCCCCCGCTTGTGTATCACCACTACCAGGTCGGCCCGGTACCTAGCAGCGAGGGTCCTGGCTAGGAAGCTCCTGGAGGGAGGCCCACTCTTCTTCAGGGCAACGACAGCCTTGCACCCGTTTACCGCCACTATCTGGACGGCTCGGACAGCCTCTGTGTAGTTGCGCAGCTCCGTGTTAACATACTCCATTAGGGCCCTCTGCACCTCCTCGTCGCCGAGTATCTCCTGGAGGCTCTTCGCCGAGGCGAACTTCTCTACGAGCCTCCTACGCCACTTGTCACCCGCGCACCCCCTCTTCCAATCGACAACACGGTATAGTTTGGGGGCCGCAGGGTGATCCCATATCCATATGTCGGCCGCACAAGTTGCACCCACGAGATCCTCTATGAAGTCGTCTATCTCGCCCCCTAGGATCTCTGGGGCATACCTGGCGACGACTCCAGCCCCACACGTATCGTTATCAACGTATATGTCCGCGCCTATGTCCCTGAGCTTCTCTTTCCAGCTCTCCTCCCACCGGTGGTGATCGAACCAGGCAATACGCGCGCCGCGCCCCACAGCCTCCCTGAGAAGGCTCACAACAGCGTCTAGCGTTGATGGGTTAGCGCCTATATCGGCGATTATTATCGTCTCGCCTGGCGAGGCACTCCTAGCTACGCTCTTGAGCGTCTTGTGCAGCTTATAGGGCTCGGTGAACTCTAGCCTCGCGTCCTCGCCCAGCCGGGCACCTGCAAGCCTCAACGCTATAGCTGCAGCCGAGACGCCGTCGAGATCCGTGTGTGTTATTATCGAGAGTCTCCACGGCAACTTAGGCGCACCTGCTAGCCTCCCCCCTCACGGTATAAAATGGTAGTGTTGCACGTTGCGAAGCCCGGTGTATGGCAACCAGGGAGCATCTATGGTGCACACGATCGCCGCGCTCAAGAGCCACGCGGGTACACTCTTGTAGTCTTTTTGGCGCTCGCCGCGCCTCCCGGCTCATCGGGCAGCCCTACAGTGCGGCCGGTGGGCTAGTTTGCCGTGGCGCGAGCAGGGTTTCGAGGTTCTAGAGGAGTATGGTGTGAGGAAGCGGCTTGCGCTACACCCTCTCATATACTATCTCGGCTTTGTATGGATTGTCGCCGCTGCGACGCTGATAGTGCCAGCCCTCTACGGCCTAATATTCCACTATCACGAGCCACGCGAATACACCGTCTCAATCGAGCTACTCGAGTATGGCACAGTGTTCATGGTGCTCGGTCTACTCTCGACCAGGTTAACGATGCCATCGAGAAGAATGCGGCGCGAGGAGGCACTCCTACTCGTCGTTATAACGTGGGTTCTGATACCACTGGTCGTGGCATGGCCAATAGCAGATGTACTCGGCATACCCTTCGTGGATGCGTGGTTCGAGTCTGTCTCCGGCTTCACCACCACGGGTTTGACCATGTTCACGGGGAGCGTTGACCCGGTTACAGGGACCTATGTGCCAGCTGTGGAGGAGTTGCCTAGGACGGTCCTCTTCTGGCGTAGCTTCATACAGTGGGTGGGCGGAGTCGGCATAGTCGTCGTCGCTGTATCGATAATAGCGAGGCCTGGTAGCGCGGCACGCCTCCTCTACGTGGCCGAGGGTCGCTCCGAGAGGATAGAGCCCTCGGTCATCGCGACAGCAAAGAAGGTGCTCTTCGTATACACGATAGTAACCGTAATAGACACAATACTGCTCTACGTTGCGGGCATGGACTGGTTCGACGCAGTAAACCATGCCATGACTGGCATAGCGACCGGCGGCTTCTCGACAAAGAACAATAGCATTGCCGAGTACCATAGTATCGCTATTGAACTCGCGGCTATGTTCGCAATGTTCAGTGGCGCCGTCAGCTTCTCCGACTGGCATAGCTTGATAATAAAGTGGCGCTTGAAGAGGTTCTTCTCTAGCCCGGAGCTGAAAGCTCTCCTCACCCTCATGGCGATCGGCACTATCGCGGCAACAGCAGCGCTAGTCAGGAACGGGTTCGGGATCATAGAGGCGCTTAGATACGCTAGTTTCCAGATAGTCACGACGATAACTGGCACTGGCTTCCAGAACACCGGTCTAGGCGACAAACCGGAGATATTCAAGGCGCTTCTAACAACCTATTGTCTTCTCGGTGGCGCGGCTTTCTCGACCACCGGCGGCATAAAGATGTTGAGGCTGATAATCGCTGTTAAGAGCACCCTGTGGGAGGCTGAGGCTCTATCGGCGCCACGCGGGTATACGTTGAGAAGGAGGTTGGCTTGGATAGTGCTGGACGACGAGTCAGCAAGAAGAGCACTAACAATCATCTTCGCCTTCTCCCTGACGATGGTTGTTGGCACGTTTATCGCGATGCTGATACTACCGGATAGGAGCTTTGCCGACGTTGCTCTAGAGACGGCCAGCGCGCTTGGAAATGTGGGCGTTAGTACCGGTATAACCGGCGCGGATAGCCCTCTTGCCCTCAAGCTGCTTTACATCGCTCTTATGACGCTAGGCAGGCTAGAGATAGTACCGTACTTCTACGCCGTTCACGTGATGTACTCTAAGGTTGTGCACGCTGTTAGAGCTAGGAGGGGGCGTAGGAAACTACTCAGGGAGACACGTGTTGCGAGAGAAGCGCCTCTCTGAGATCGGAGAGAAGAAGCTTGTGGAAATGCTGGTTGACCTGCTGAGAAGTGACTGGCGGTGTAATGATCTCCCTCCGGGCGATGATGCTGCGTGTGTATCGCTCCCGGGCGGAGCCAAGCTACTTGTGAAGATCGACGGTTTCTCGGTAAGCAGTGTAAAGCTGCCTTGGATGACACTCTACGATGTTGGATGGAAGGCTGTTGTTGCGACGGCTAGTGACCTTGTGGCTAAGGGCGGGCGCCCACTCGTCTTCCTTGTCAGCATCGGGCTTAGACGGGATGATAGAGCGGCGGATGCGCTTGAGCTAGTGAAGGGTGCTAGGGATGCTGCCAAAGCTGTTGGTGCCTGGCTTGCCGGCGGCGATACAAATGCAGCTGGGGACCCGTGGATCGACACAGCTGGTGTTGCAACACCAGTGCGTATAGTTGCTCCGAGAGTTAGGAATGGAGACTTGATATATACTACTGTGGGTAGATACGGGTTAACCGGGTTAGCCTTCCATATTATGCGTCGTGGTGATACAAGCGAGATATACAGTTATCCCGAGGCTCTTCGCGCAACTACACGGCCTCTTCCGCGTCTCGAGTTTCTCTCGTTGTTAGAGGAGGTTGGGGAGTGCATAACATGGGCTGGTGATGTGAGCGATGGGCTGTGCGCTACGCTAAGAAACCTCCACACAATTAGTGAGCATCGCATAATACTAGACGCTCTTCCGCCTTTGCATCCGGAGGCGATAGAGTACGCCGAGTCGCATAGACTCGATATTAGCGAGTTAATACTGTATGGCGGGGAAGAGTATGAGATTGTCTTTACTGTGGCCAGGGGCTGCGAGACACATGTGGAGAGAGCAGCGAATAGACTGGGGCTAC
This sequence comes from Pyrolobus fumarii 1A, assembly GCF_000223395.1. Classification (GTDB taxonomy): domain Archaea; phylum Thermoproteota; class Thermoprotei_A; order Sulfolobales; family Pyrodictiaceae; genus Pyrolobus; species Pyrolobus fumarii. Next base: position 1,744,585 of record NC_015931.1, read on the forward strand.
GTATAGCTAGGATTGGATTTGTAGTCCCCAAGTCGATAACAAGTAGTATACATACTGAGCGCGTCTCCGAGAGTTCGTGGATACCTATAAATTCGTGTCTAGAGCGTGTAAGTACCGGTTGGGACCAGTTTAAGGGGTGGGCATAGTTGTCCGCCAATACAAATGAGAAAGTTAGAATGAGAAGAGTACAGCGTCTAGGCACATCTTCGCTAGTGGTAACGCTGCCGAAGGAGTGGGTTCGAAAGGTTAACTTGAAGCCCGGTGACGTTGTATATGTAGTTGTTGAGGGCGGTTCTGTAAGGATAATACCGTACAACAAGCGTGGCGAGGCAATCCACATAATGAATATTGATGTGTCAAAGCTTCCCAAGGGGCTCAGCGTCTCGAGACTAGTATCGTGCGCCTACGTGACTAGGGTTGACGTGCTACGCTTGGAGAACATCTCCTGGGAGGCTGCACTAGAAGTCCGTAGCATGGCATCAAAGTTCATGGGTGTTGACGTTGTCAGTGGCCCGGAGTACGTTGAAGTCCGTTGTATTCTTGATGACGACAAGGTTAGCATGAAGGATCTGCTTGAGAATATTGCGAGGCTAGGCTTGGATCTCTTGGGCCTCGTTGAGAGGCTGTTGACAGAGCCGAACCAGACACTCATAAACCTAACACGCGAGGCGATAAACGAGATAGTGAAGTACGAGCACCTTGTTGTTAGGAGGATGAGCGCCACCCCAGCATCGACCCTCGGCCAGCCCGATGCCGCCATGCTATACGCTGCTGGCCTCCTCGGGAGCTTTGCCGCAACACTATGGCACCTGGCTAACTACTTGGCAACTCTGGCCGAGACTAAGGGCCGTCCCGAGGTAGACCCGAAGAAGCTAAACGATCTGATTAAAGGTGTACAAGGTCTGCTTAGTGAGATTCTACGCTGGAAGCCAGAGGACCTTGAGCTAGCCGCGAGACTCGCCGATGACGCTGGCAAGCTGAGACTGCAAGCCTGGCAGAAGATGCTAACCGCAGAGAACCCACACGAGGCGGTCGCCTACACGATGCTATACAATGCTCTCCGCGAGCTTGACATCGCAGTTAATGCGCTTACATGCGCCACAGTGATAAGCAATGCGCCTAAGCTCGGCAAGACACCAACCACCGAGATCAAGACTAGTACTGAGCAGGAACAGGGTTAACGCGCCTACCAAGGTGTTTTTACGCTCAAGGCATAATGCATGCTTCGATAACTGTTTCGCCTCCCCACGTTACTGGTCCTATAAACGGCGGCCTGGGGGCTGGACCGGGCCGTTCTGGGCCCCGGATGACCCCCAGGCGATGGCGACGGCCGCAGAGTTGCCACCTCTCCTACCCGCTTTTCACTATCCTCTCGGGTGAGGCTAGCCTCGTTGACGCCAGAAGCACCGTTGCTGTGTATGCTGCCAGTGCTACTAGACTTAGGAGCGCGTTGCTATACTCGCCTCTAGCCGCGTAAATCACGGCATTGACAGAGTGCGTGTATGGTACGATTGCTAGGAGCGTTGCATACTCCAAGGGTAGCCTTGTGTAGTCGGTTGCTAGGCTGGAAGCATAGACGAAGAACGCGAGTATCGTGAATATGCCGGATAGTAGGGTTGCTAGTCGCGTTGATAAGCCGCTCATCACGGTTAACGCTGTGAGTGCAGAGGTGACCATAATGGCTAGCATCGTTGCAACTACGTGTACGAGCAGGAGTATGAAGTTCGGTGCTGGTATCCCATTACCAGCCTCTATGGCGAGATAGGCGAGCATTGCCGCCGCGTCAGCCAAGCCGGCTATTCCTGCCACGGCTGTAGCAGCTAACATCTTGGCTGCTATTATCTCGGCGGGGGATAGGGGCGTCGAGAATAGCATCTCCAGGTTTCTCCTCTCCTTCTCGGCGACGAACAAGTCGGAAGTCAGCATGGCTGCTGGTGCCAGCACGAATATCGTCGCAAAGGCAAGTATCCTGGCAGCTTCTACTGCGCGCACCACCTGCTCGCCAACCGTTTGCGGGACTCCTATGAACCCGACCTCCACCCTCACGGGGTCGAGGATAGCTTGTGGCTTCACGGTTATGTTGAGGAGTTCGCCCATAAGCTTGATTAGCTTTTCAGCTTCTGCTCTCGAGATGCTCGGTATGATAACGTACCTTAGCCACGTGTAGACTGTCTGGGCTGCACTACTTCCAGGGTTGTACCTAACGGCTATGTACGCTACACGGTCAAACCTAGTTAGGTTCTCCGTGAAGCCCGGTGGTATCACGACTACAACATCTGCGGTGGGCTGCCCGCCACACTTATAGAGCGTCACGTTAACCGTGGGCGTCTTCACGACACTACGTGTAAGCTCTGCTATCAGCACAGCCACGTCTTGCGACGAGAAGTTCAAGCCCCCTACCTCAACACTCTTGCAGTCAAGGTCTACAACCGCAACGTTCACTATCGTTGCAGCTTGTAATCCTTTGGAGAGTATCGCGAGGAGTGGGAGCAGCCAGGCACTAGCGGCTAATAGGGCAAGTGTTTTTGCATCGCGGCGAAGCTCTAGTAGGTCCTTCCATGCGAGGCTGGCCACACGGTGAAAACGCATCACAAGCCCTGCCATCGAGGCACGCGATGTGTGGAAAAAGCTTGACGGGATCTGGGTATTGAAAGGCGTTAGTCTATCAGCACCGGAGTCAGCCGTTACTGTGATACTCGGGCCGAATGGCGCTGGCAAGACCACGTTATTGAGGAGCTTGGCTGGCATCTATCGCGTCGATAAGGGCCGCGTACTAGCCTACGGCATGGATGTGGCTAGCGCGAGAAGGAGGGGGATTCTCATACTGTCTCCCGATGAGGCTGGCCTCTATCCCCGCCTGACTGGCTGGGAGCACGTGAGGCTCGTCGAGCGTATCTATGGGTGTAGCTGGGATGGCCTTGAGGAGGCTGTGGAGCTTCTCGGCCTTGGTAGGGTGATGGGTGAGCGTGTTTCGAGGTATAGCAGGGGTATGCGGAGGAAGCTGCAACTTATCATGGCGTTGGCCAGCTGTGCCAGAGTGCTTCTGCTCGACGAGCCCCTATCGGGGCTTGACATCGTGTCGTTACGTGGAGCCTCCAGGTTGTTGAGGATTGTGGCTGAACGGGAGGGTAGGGCAGTCATAGTCACTACTCATGAGTTGTGGCTGGCCGAGAGGCTAGCCGACTATATAGTAGTGCTTGAGAGTGGGCGTGTTGCTGCTGAGGGGCCGTTGGAGCGGTTGTTGCGCGAGGCTGGCGCATCTAGCCTTGAAGAGTATCTAGTGAGGACCGTGTATGGTGGTGGAAATGGGGAGGCGTAGGGGCAGGATATACGAGGTTGTGTCTAGGGTTTTCGCGCTTCGCGAGCAGTACCCAGATGCGAGGATAGTGATAGTGGATAGAGTCTCGCCAACGGGGCTGCGCAAGATACCGGTATCGAGAGTAACGCGTGTCAAAAAAGACCATATGGTTTTAGATGATGGTAGCGTTATACCGCTACACCGTGTAGTTATGGTTGAGGCTGGTGACGCTGTTTTATGGAGGCGTGGCGGAGACGTAGACGCTAGCGAAGAGCCAGTAGACGATTCCAAGGGCGAAAGCCAGTATTGACCCTATACTCGCTGCTACGATTCTCGTGTCGGTTTCTAGCTTGGGGGCGTCGCCAGTGGCGAAGAGCCTCCAGCCTAGCATCATGTAGTAGTAGGCGGCTATTGCCATGTTAAGCACGAATATGATTGCGAGTGCTAAATCTACGCTTGCCACACCGTAGAGTATGTAGAGCTTGCCCCAGAAGCCGAGCGACGGTGGCATGCCAACAAGCACTAGGAGCGCTAACAGCATCGATAGTGCTGCCATCTTGTTGCCTTTATACAGCCCTCTGAGTACCTCGATGCTCCTGACCTCCCACCCGGCCTTCTCGTATACAGCGTCAAGCACTAGGAAGGCGCTAGTTTTTGCAAGCGAGTATCCGAACACCTGGAGGAAGATACCGGGTACCAGTATACCCTCAAGGCCTGGCCTGAGGGCTGCAAAGCCCGCTATGATGTAACCGGCTTGACCTATAGCACTGTAGGCCATCACGAGCCTAGCGTCGTTAGCGGCTAGGGCGGCTACGTTACCGAGAGTCATTGTAGCCACTGCTAGTATGCCCGCGAGGACGAGGAGTAGGTTAGGGTCGACCCTGGTTATGGTGTATAGCAGTCTGAGGAGGAAGGCCACAGCCAGTATCTTTGCCTGGGAGGCGATGACGCTCACCAGGAAGGGCCTAGCATTGCCATAGACGTCGGGCAGCCACATGTGGAATGGTACAACGCCCATCTTGAAGCCTATGGCGGCTAGTGGCAGCAGGGTGGCTGCACCAGCAACTATGAGAGGCACGTGTCGAGCCGCGCCGCTCAGGTACACGCTACCGCTTATCTCGATGTTGAAGCACAGCGCGTATATCAGTAGACTAGTGGCTAGGACGCCTATCGCGGCGTACTTTGCTGCCGCCTCAGCTGAGGTTTCGTTCTTCCACAGTGCTATTATCACGTAGCTTGATACCGCTGCGAGTATCCACGCAGTATATACGAGCACAAGGCTGCCAGCTAGCGCAATCGCATATACGCCCAGTAGGTTCAACGCGGTTATAGCATAGAAGGCTGAGCCCGTGTCCCACTTTTCAACCACAGCTATTGCTGCCACGAGATCGATGAGCAGCGTGAGAGATGCAGCGAGTACTAGTGCAGCTGCAAAACCGTCCAGTATCATGTTGTTGTCGAATAGCGTGATTGGGCCCTTTTCTATCGCCTCCTTGTAGAGGATAATGGATACTATCAGGCTGAGTAGCGTCGCCGCTATTGCAGAGTACCTTGCATGGCGCGTGCCGAACAACGGCGATGCTAGTCCAACGTAACCTAGCGCAGCCGTTACGAGTACCACCAGCTGCTCGAGTAGCGTATAGGATGGTATGAGCGCCACGGCTACCACCCCCCGACCTTCCCGAGGATGTACCAAGCCGCTAGCAGCGCGACTACAACAACCCCCACTATGAAAACTGAGAGGTACCTTGAGATATCACCTGTATGCACGCTGCGTAGCCTGGCTGCGGATGCACGTACAAAGCCTGGTATGAATATGTGGTAGAGGCCGTCAATGCCCGCCTCCAGACCCCTATGGGAGGCTTCGACGAGTGTCTGGAAGACGCTGGGTACTACGCGGTGGTAGAGGCGGTCGAGGACGCCTTTCTCCACGACACTAGCTAGCAGCTTCGATAGGCTGGCGCCCGGGTAGACTATCGTACGGTAGATTATCGGGTTGATCAGCCAACGGTCGTAGAGGAAATCGTAGAGCGTCTTCAGGGCTCCGCTTACCCGTGGCGGAGTTCCACGCCACACGATGTCATAGAGGACTGCTGTGAGGCCCACCCCAGTGAGGGCTAGTGATGCGCCAGTCAGCGCTATCTCTGGGTGAAACTCTGGGTGAGCGTGGAGAGCCTCTGCCAGCATATGCTCTAGGCTTGCCCATACAACGCCTAGCCCTAGGCTGAGGCCTGCTAGTAGCGTGTATGGCACTAGCATGAGCAGGCCTGGCTCGTGACCGTGGCGGTGGCCGCCGAGGTTGAACGCGTAGATTATCATCCTCGCGGTGTACACTGCTGTGAGGAATGCTGTGAGGAGCGCAACCGTCCTCATGGCGGGGCCTAGCACCGAGACTACGAGATCCTTGCTCCAGAACCCGGCGAACATTGGGACACCTGCTAGGCTAGCACCAGCTAGCACCATGGCGGCTGCCGTGACGGGCATTGTGCGCGGGTCGAACCTCATTTCGGTCACGTATCTCGTGTGCGCGGCGTGTATCAGTGCACCGGCGATGAGGAAGAGGGCAGCCTTGAACACAGCGTGGCTTATGAGGTGTGCGGTGGCCGCTAGGCTGCCAAGGGCTGCTGCGCCGGCAAAAGCAGCCGCCATCATGTATCCTAGCTGACTTGCCGTGGAGTAGGCTAGCACTAGCTTCAGCTCCCTAGCGACGAGCGCCATCGTGGCTGTCGAGAATGCAGTGAGTAGAGCTAGCCACGCTAGGTTCGTGTAGAGAGGCGTTATCATCTCGCCGAAAGCCTCGTAGAATATTGGGGCGAAGCGCGCAGCTGCGTACACACCCGCCTTCACCATTGTCGCCGCGTGGATGAGCGCCGAGACCGAGGTTGGACCAGTCATCGCGGTTACGAGCCACTCGTGGAATGGGAATTGTGCCGACTTTGCCAGCGCCGCCATGAAGAAGAGTAGTATCGTGAATGGCACTAGACTTGCGCCTATCTTTGCGACTAGCGCGTCATGGAGCAGCTCCGGGTGTAGCATCCAGGTTGTGATGTCAAGCGTGCCAACCGCATTGTGGATCAGCGCTAGGGCTACGAGGAATGCCGAGTCACCTAGACCCGTGAACACGAATGCTCTGACAGCGCTGTGTGTTGGCGTGAACCACATCGGGACTCCTAGCCTCCTTCTGCCTGGGTCGCCCACCCAGGCTTCCTCGCGGTCGTCGAAGTAGTAGCCGATGAGAGCGTAGCTAGCGAGGCCTGTCCCCTCCCAACCGATGAACATCAGTAGCACGTCAGTCGCATAGACTAGTAGCAACATGCTCGCAACGAAGAAGGTGAAGAAGAACCAGTATCGTGGCGTACCATCCACGCCCATATACTCGTAGCTGTAGATACCGATTAGAAGCGACAGCAGCGCTACCACGAAGCCTATCCACGCCGATAACCCGTCGACGAAGGAGCCTACTACCATGAGGCCTGGGATAGCGCCAAGCACGTGTTTAGCTGCGCCGCTCTCCATGTAGCCTAGTAGCGCGTGTAGAGCTGCTACTAGGGCCCAAGCAAGCCCGGCTATAGATATGGCCGCGGCTATCCTCCTACCACCGCCTAGAGCCGCTGCCAGCAGCACTAGGCCAGCTGCAATGTAGGTGCCGATCCACGCCATGCTGGCGTATACCGCGGCACCGCCCTCGCTTATCTCGAGAGCCACGTGCGTAGCCATGACCGTGGCCTCGGCCCCCGCCATGCCTGCTCACCCCCTTACCACGAGGGTGTCACAGCATCGAGCCATGGTAGGGCGAAGAAGCACGCTATACCGACGAGTGCGACTAGGAGAGTCAAAATGGCCATGCCTAGAGGCTCCTTCTCGTAGCCAGCCCCATCGTGGTGATGCCCGTGGCTTGGCTTGGCGCCTGGCAGCGGTCCAAGGAATATCTTGCGGAAGGAGACTAGCGAGTATACTGCTGTTAGCGTAGTGCCTACAATGACCGCTATGGCTGCTATCGTGAACATCGTGGAGGGTATAACCTCGGTGAAGCCACGTAGAATGAAGTACTTACTCCAGATGCCTATGGTTGGCGGTATGCCCATGAGATGTAGGAAGCCTATGAGGGCGGCTGCTGCCGTGAGCGGCATGATGCGTGCGAGGCCTCCCATCTTTGACATGCTCCTAGTGTGGACGGCTACTATGAGCACGCCCGCCATCATGAAGAGGGCTGCCTTGCCGAAAGCGTGAGCAACATAGTGTAGCATAGCGCCTAGGTAGCCGAGCGTGGTTGCCGAGGCAAGGCCTAGCATTAGGTAGCCCATCTGGCTGACGCTGCTGTACGCTAGGAACCTCTTTACATCGTCTTGTGCCAGTGCAACGAGGCCACCGTACACCATGGTGATTAACGCCCATGTCAGGAGGAGTGGCATGTATCCTGCGAAGATGTGGGGCGCCGTCTGGGCGGCGAAGCGGAGTATGCCGTAAGCGCCAACGCCGATTAGGTTTGGCGAGAGGAGTGCAGAGAGTGGTGTTGGCGCCTCGGCGTGCGCATAGGGCAGCCACACGTGGAGGCCAAAGAGTGCCATCTTGATGCCCATGCCTATTATGATCATTGGGAGCGCTACCTCAACGATGTAGCGCGGTGTTAGGTACTCCCATGTGCCGCTCCTAAGCCCCTCGTCTACCGTGAACACGTTGAATCCATCAGCGCCAGCGTGGTAGCCTGCTAGTAGGACGCCCAACAGGTAGAGTGTTGACCCGACGTGCGTCCACACGAGGTAGAGTAGGGCTATCCTTACCCTCTCACCGTAACCATACAGCGCGATTAGCAGAAAGCTTGGTATGAGCGTCAACTCTAGGAACACGTAGAAGAGTATCGCGTTGCTTGCTAGACCGACGCCGATCAGACCCGCGGCGAAGAGTAGTAAGAGGCTGTGGTATAGGCTCCAGGCGTCCTCGCCGAGACCCATCTCCTCGAAGCGATGCGCCATGTACCAGTAGCTATAGGCCGCTACTATTGCAGAGACAGCGGCTGATGAAAAAGCTACCATGAACCCATAAGAGTCCATGAATAGGCTTAGCTCGCCGAGACCCGGCACTCTAGCGTACAGCGGGTCATAGACTATAGCGTGCCTCCTAAGCGCCTCGAGGTAGGCAAGTACGAGGAGTACTGCCGAGACTGCAAGCGAGGATGACGAGAGCGTTGTCGTTGCTTTTGCCCCGCGCACAAACAGCACTATAACCGCCACGACTATTGGTATGAGTATCGACGCCCAGAGTAGAGGTACCTCCAGCCCAACCACGTTCACCATGTCTCACCCCCTGAGCCTCCTCAGCCTCTCTATCTCAACGCCGCCCTTCTCGTGGAAGAGGAACACTATAATAGCAGCCACCACGCCCACCTCCGCTGCCGTCAGGATAATCGCGAGTAGCACTAGGATACTGGCATGCAGCGGGTTTGCCGTCGCGGACGCGAGTAGCAACGTAACCAGCGCGGCGTTGAAGAGCAACTCTGCTGATATTAACATCCTCAGCACCAGCCTTGAGGACAGTATCCCGTAGACCGCCGAGGCTATCAGTACAAACACGGCTAGCAACACCGGAAGCGTCGAGAGCATCATGGCTCGCTCGACCTCCGTGCAACTGCAATAGCCTCTATAAGGACTGCTGCCAGTGCGATTAGAGTGATTACAACCGGGTACTCGAAGCGCTCTGAGAGCTCATTGACGAAAACACCCAGGTCTATACCCATCCTCTCGACATGTGGTGGCGTGACGAGGAACAGTGGATAGACTAGCACTGCAGCTATTGTAACCGCGAGAAGCGCTAGGAGCGGGCTGTGCCGTGGAGGCGGCTCCTGCTCAACCTCAACCATGAGCACAGTGAACGCTAGGAATGATACAGCAGCGCCAACGTAGATCAACAGGTGGAAGAGGCCAAGGTATGTATACCCTAGTATCGTCATGAATGTCGCGATGCCGACGCCAACTACCGAGAGGTAGAACGCAGCATAGATTGTCCTTCTCGACACTACAGCGCCTATGGCACCTACGACGCTAAACGCTAGAGCCGTGAGTAGAGCCAGATCCACCAGCTGCAGACTCATACCTCAAGCCCACCTCTTCATCCACAACCGAGCGGACAGGCCTACCATGCTTCTCGGCAGCCGGGCGTGGGCGGAAAGAAGCCCACTCCAGGGGGGTCAGCACAGCCTCCTCCAGCTTCTCAAACACCACGTCCCCAACGTTAGCATGTTCGAGTGCGCCACCAGGGCATATGTCGACGCAGAAGCCACAGAATATACACCTCGTGTAGTCTATGCCTGGGCGTGGAGTGCGGAACCCCGGCAACCTGTACATCTTGATAGCCCTGGCTGGGCATATCTGTGCACATAGGCTACAACCAAGACAAACATCCATCTTTAGCACAGGTGGCCCTCGAAACCCCTCTAGCACCTCATACTCATCGGGATAGCGCAGTGTCAACGGTGGCTTTCTGAGCGCCGCGAAGCCCGTCTTAACAGCTTCTAAGTGGCATTTCATTCTCTCACTTAGCTTCACAGCCCAGCCGCCTCCCGTCACAACCAGCCCTAACCCGACACTTATCTAAAACGTGGTGAACCGGTAAACTAGAAGGTGAACACGCGAGGAGGGTCACACAACCATTATCACTATTACTGTGTTACCATGGCTCCTAATACTGGGGCGCTGTGAAGATAGCAAAGAAGGAGAGCAAGACCATAGGTGCCTGGACGATTACACTCCTCTACGATGAGGAGGGTAACGTGGTGGCGGCGGAACTATCATCCACGAGGCTCGCAAGACCCATAGTCATAGCGAAGCGCGAGAAGGTGCATGTGAAGCTGCCTCAGCAGGTGAAGCGCTTCCTCAAGAAACATGGGTTTGAGATCGAGTAGCACCCCGCGGGTTCATTGTCGGGGCTCCAGTCACCCCCTCCTCCGGGTCACTCCAAGCGAAAGGGCTTCCTCACCACCCGCGGGGTGCCAATATACACGTCTTCTCTAACGCCGGGTTATCAGAGGCTCGGCCTTAGACGGATGCTCTCCAAGGCCGCCAGGGCATCGTCAAGCCTGTAAGCCTCTAGACAACCGTTCATCTCGAGCTCTGCCCTCGCATGGTCTATCAACTCTATCAGCCTGGCAATCATCTCGTTTACCATCCCTGTGTCCCTCTGACCCCTCTTAACGCTCCCAAGGATGGTTGAGGCTATTGTCCTAGCCTCGTCCAGAGTCTCTGTGGAGCCGCACGCCAACGCCACCGACTCAAGGACAACCACGACATCCTGCAACGCCCTCGTCAAACTCAATACTCCGCACCTCACGTTGCCGCGAAACACACGGGGCTTATCAATAATCGGTTATAGGAGGGGTCTTCTCAGCTACACATCTTGGGCCCCACAACGGCGCCGGTGTCGATAAGCGGGCTTACCCGAGCGGATGGTGAGGAGTGCAGCCGTATCTGAGGCGCCGTTGTGGGGCCCCTACTAATAGGAGGGTTTCTGCGAAGTCTTCCTCTCGGGTGGTGGGTTTGAGCAGCAGCCAGCAGCAGCGTAAGTTACGACAGCCTATCGTGGTTGTGCTGGGTCACGTGGATCACGGTAAGACGACGCTACTTGATAAGATCCGTGGCACGACTGTAGCGTTGAAGGAGCCCGGCGCTATAACGCAGCATGTGGGTGCTAGTGTAGTACCGGCTAGTGTGATTGAGAAGCTGGCAGAGCCTTTGAAGAAGTTCCTACCTCGCTTCAAGCTCATCATACCGGGCCTACTATTCATCGACACGCCTGGCCACGAGGTGTTCAGCAACCTGAGGCGTAGGGGTGGTAGCGTAGCCGACTTCGCGATACTGGTCGTCGACATCATGGAGGGGTTCCAGCCGCAGACATACGAGGCTATCGAGATACTTAGGCAGAGGAGGGTCCCCTTCCTCGTCGCGGCTAACAAGATAGACCGTATACCTGGGTGGAAGCCTCACCCGGACCAGCCGTTCCTAATCTCCTATCGCATGCAGAAGCCAGAGGTGCAACAGAGGCTCGAGGAGCTACTATGGAATATAATCGGTGAGATGTACAAGCTTGGCTTCCGCGCCGACCGCTTCGACAGAATCAAGGACTTCACGAAAACTGTAGCTGTGGTGCCCGTCTCCGCGAAGACCGGCGAGGGTATCCCAGAGCTGCTGGCCGTGCTAGCCGGCCTAACCCAGCAGTACCTCCAGAAGAGGCTCATGTACGCGGAGGGGCCAGCTAAGGGCGTGGTTCTCGAGCTTAGAGAGCAGCCTGGTCTTGGAGTTGTAGCCGACGTGATAATCTACGATGGTATACTCCGGAAGGGCGACATTATCGTCACGGGTGGTCTAGAGGGCCCGGTTATAACCAGGGTTCGTAGCCTACTCATGCCAAAGCCTCTCGTAGAGATACGCACCGCGAAGAGAGAACTTGAGTCGGTTGACGAGGTTGTAGCAGCGGCTGGTGTTAGAATCGTTGCGCCAGAGCTAGAGAAGGCTGTGGCGGGTGCACCCATCTTCGTCGCGAGGGACGAGGAGGAAGCTAAGGAGCTGGCAAAGAAGGTGATGGAGGAGATAGAGGCTATCAGGATACGTACTGACAAGGAGGGTGTTATCGTAAAGGCGGATACGCTGGGTACCCTCGAGGCACTGGTAGAGGCGCTGAAGAAGCGTGGTATACCAATTAGGGTTGCTGATGTGGGGCCTATCGCGAAGCGCGATGTGATAGAGGCTGTGGCATCCAAACAGATCAACAAGTACTATGGCGTGATCATCGGGTTCAATGTGAAGGTGTTGCCTGAGGCCGAGGAGGAGGCGAGAAAACACGGCATTAAGCTATTCGTGCACAACATTATCTACAAGCTGATCGAGGACTTCGAGAAGTGGTACAAGGAGCAGATAGAGGCTGACCGTAGGAGGGAGTTTGAGAGCCTCGTGAGGCCCGGTAAGATAAGGATACTGCCAGGCTACGTGTTCCGCAGGAGCGACCCGGCTATAGTCGGCGTTGAGGTGCTGGGTGGCGTGATTAAACCGGGCTATCCGTTGATGAGGGAGGATGGTAAGAGGATCGGTGAGATTATGCAGATCCAGGATAAGGGCAAGTCGATACCCGAGGCTCGCGCCGGAATGGCTGTGGCTATCTCGATACGCGGTAAGGTTATGATAGGCAGGCAGGTTGATGAGGGCGATGTACTCTACACGGACATCCCGGAGAAGCACGTCCAACTACTCCTCACCAAGTATCGCTCGTGGCTCAGCAACGACGAGATGGTTGTGCTGAAGGAGATCATAAAGATCAAGAGGAAGCAAAACCCGCTCTATGGTCTCGTGTTCCCCCAGCAACAGCAGAAGCAGCAGGGCTGAGCCTTGGGGCCCCTGCTAAACGCCGTTTTATTCGCGATTCTCGTCACCCTCGGTTATGTCTCGCGCCGCACGAGACTAGAGCGTCTTCTCGTCGAGCCTAGCGTGAAGCTACTCCTCTACATTATAGTGCCACTTTCCATTGCTAGGGCGTACGCGCTCCACGGCATAGAGGCGTTCACAAGCTACTCTCTCATAGCGCTAGTCGCTTTTGCCGCGAGTACACCCTATGCCATGATAGCCTCACGCAGACTTTGCGGTTGGAACGCAAAATGCAAGACTGTCGTAATGCTCACGCTGCTCTTCCCGAACAGTGTCTTCCTGCCTCTAAGCCTAGCACCCCCACTAGGCCTCGACATAGACGTCATATCGTCATACGCGCTTCCATTGATACTCCTGCATTTCACTCTCGGCTACCGCCTAGGCGGCGAGAAGAGCAGGAGAGACGTGCCGCTTCTGGTGGTTACTGCCGCTGCAACAGGACTAGCACTGAGCATCTCGAGCCTAACGCCACTCCTAGAGCCTCTCTGGCATGCTGCAGGACTCTTAGGCCGCCTGAGCGGCTACGCTTCCATGCTCGTTGTGGGCGCATCACTACCAGAGCTTAGAGCGACGCATCTTAGAGACCCATTGCTCTACTTCATCGCCCTATGGAGGGGAGTAGCGAGCCCCATTCTACACTACTCGCTGGCCATGGTCGCGGGCGTAACGGGAGCCGCACTCAAGACACTAATGGTCGAGGCGGTTATGGCGCCAGCTACCATGAATGCTGTTATAGCCAGACACCTTGGTGTTGACCACGAACGTGTCGCGACAACAATACTCGTCTTGACTCCGCTCGCAGCTCTAGAGGCCCTGCTACTCACCCTCCTCCTTAACCCGTGAGACAGCAGACCGGCCTAGACTCCAGCCTCACCACGGTAACCTCTCCCAGAGCCCGCCAGGCAGCCACAACTCTCTCCACGGCATCCTCCTCAACAAAAGCCTCGTAGACCGGCCCAAGGCCAGACAGGCTGGCCGCCAACGCGCCAGCCTCGAGCGCCAGCCGGACCGGCTCGAGAGGCGCACATAGGTACCCGCGGTAGGCCTCCCAGTTTAGACGCACAGCTTCAAACACACGACCCTCCAGGGCCTCCTCCCAAGCCCTCTCAGCTACACGGGCAGCCTGCCCCCTCAGCTCGGGTCTGCACGGGGGCCACAGGCGGTTGACTCCACGCGGCTTCAACAGGACTACTAGAGTGTCACGCGGAGGCTCATACCTCTTGACCACAACTCTCCTACGGTTATCAACTACCACAACACCGCCCAAAAGACTAGCATAAGCGTCATCGGCGGCACCTGTGACGCTAACACCAGCCTCGATACCAACCCGCGCGTTAACATCCACTATGAACCTAGGCGATGGGTCGTGAACCCCACGGTATCGCAGGAAAGCTAGTAGAGACGCGTTGACAACCGCACTACTACTCTTCACGCCACCCCGGAAGCCCAGACTAGCAGAAGCCTCCACACAGAATCCATCACCACCAACAGCACGCAGAGCCATGCAAGGGAGTCCACAATCACAAGAACCCTTGTACAAACGAGCCTCGATATGCTCGCTTATAGCGACGGCTGCACCCTTCCAGGAAGCCACCGCGTTCACGATAGTAGCGCCGAGCCATGCGCGTGCACGCAAGGAGGAGCCCCCGTGGTGGGGCCGCGGGGATTTGAACCCCGGATCACGGGGACCCAAACCCCGCATCCTAGTCCAGGCTAGACGACGGCCCCTAGACCCGTCCCGCCCCAGCCTGGGGGAGGGGGAGCCCGGGTTTTAGGGGTGGTGCCGCCGCCGGGATTTGAACCCGGGACCTCCGGATCTCCCAGGCGGCCTCGGAGCGGACCGGCCGACCGTATGAGTCCGGCGCTCTGCCAGCTGAGCTACGGCGGCACCATGTAAAGGCGGCTTGGGTAACGGGGTTTATATGATTATCTCGAACTCTATCTTGTCGCTTCGAACCTCGCGTCTCCTAACGGGTCGTATGGCGATACCCTCAGACTCCAAAAGCCTCTTGATGGCTTCGCGTATAGCTTCGCTACGGGACATCCTCTTCATCTTCGCGTAGCGATCCAGCGCCTCTAGCAGAGCCTCATCCACCTTAAACGTGACAATCCGGAGCATACAACGACCCCGATAGTAGAGCCAGTACGTCCAGAGTACTTGAGCCGTTAGCGTACAAGATGCCCACACAGAGGGAGAGACCCTACCGAAACTAAATGTTCGTCGAATTCTCGAAGACGTTTGCTAAAAATTAAGCAAAGCTAAGCTTAAACCCCCTAGCGCGTACCGAGGTCACAACTCGGGTTCGGGTAGCCGGGTCGTCTAGCGGCCAAGGATGCGGGGCTCTGGCCCCCGTGACCGGGGTTCGAATCCCCGCCCGGCTACCATTCTAGCTCCCACCTCACATACCCCTCCAACTCCTCCGGTTGCAAGCCCTCGCCACTATTACGTCCTCGTGATTCAGGACCCGCTTGCATGCCTGTTGCCCGATCAAGGCTCCATTGTTTATAGTGTGGGTTGTCGTGCGGGGGTTGGGGTGTTTGACGAGTGGCTGGCCAGACGTTCGTCGAGAAGCTGTTCTCGCTGAGGACTGGTAGGAGGGTGTCACCCGGCGAGATAGTAGTTGTCGATGTTGACGTTGTATACGCGCAGGATGGCACAGCGCCTCTCGCTATACGTGTTATGCGTGAGGAGTTTGGTGTTGAGAGGGTTGCTAAGCCGGACCGGACGCTCTTCTTCATAGACCATGTCTCGCCGAGTAGCAACCCGGATACTTCGGCTCTTCACAGGTTGATGAGGGAGTTTGCAGCTAGACATGGTATCAGGCTTTACGACGTGGGTATGGGTATTAGCCACCAGGTTGTGTTCGAGGAGGGCTGGGTTGTTCCGGGTGCCGTTGTCGTCGGCGCTGATAGCCATACTGTGACTGGTGGTGCTGTCGGCGCGTTCGCGACTGGCGTTGGAAGCACCGACGCTGCTGCCGCGATGGTGTCGGGGAGGTTGTGGTTCCGCGTCCCAGAGGCTATTCGAGTGTGGCTGCGTGGCTCCCTTAGCGGCCCCGTGCTAGGCAAGGATGTTGCGTTGAAGCTTCTCTCTATCCTGGGCTCAAGCGGCGCTAGCTACAAGAGCCTAGAGTTCTGGGGCGATGGCGTCAAGAGCCTCAGCCTGGCCTCCAGACTGACTATAGCCAATATGAGCGTAGAGATGGGCGCGAAGAACGCCTACTTCCCGCCCGATGAGAGGGTCTTCGAGCACCTGCGTAATGTCGGTGCGAAGGTGCCGGTTAGGCCCATCTACCCGGACCCGGACGCCGTTTACAGCGACGAGATTGAAGTCGAGCTTGACAAGGTAGAGCCCATGGTTGCTCTGCCCCCCAACCCGAGCAATGCGAAACCAGTCACTGAAGTCGAGGGCTTGGAGGTTGACCAGGTGTTCATCGGGAGCTGTACCAATGGCCGTGAGGAGGATTTCGAGGCTGCCGCTAGGGTGTTGAAGGGTAGGAAGGTGCATCCACGAGTGAGGTGCATAGCGGTACCGGCTTCCAGGAGAGTCTACATGAACCTCCTCAAGCGCGGCATAATAGACATCCTAGTCGAGGCCGGGTGTATAGTGACGCACAGCACCTGCGGGCCGTGCGTGGGTGCACACTTCGGGCTACTAGGCCCCGAGGAGGTCGGCGTCTTCACAACGAACCGTAACTTCCCAGGGCGCGCTGGCCACAGGAGCGCGAAGATCATACTAGCGTCTCCATACACTGCGGCCGCAGCCGCGGTGACCGGCAAGCTAGTCGACCCCCGTAGCCTCATTAGGGGCTAGGAGGGCATCGGGATAACTGGATGTGGATAGCCTGGCCCGGGCCCGGAGGCCCGCCCGGGCCGGTGAGGAGTGGGGCTTTTGCCGAAACCGGGCTCAGCGAGGTGGGCGCGCTCACCCCGCCTTTCTTGGCGGTCGCCTAGTGCGTAACTACATCACAGCCCCTGTATATACTACCACGGTTTAAACGCCGTGTATGTGTTGCTTGTCCGGCCGTAGGCATGCGGCTTTAACCGGGGTGATACCGGGGTGATTTCAGGCGCTCAGTCTTGTCGCTAAGACCCTTTAAGCTGATACTGGGCACCCCTGTACCGGGAATACCGCGCCCCTGGCAGCAAGTGCGTATTCCCGGTGTCATGGTCAGCGCCTACACGTTGCTGACTAACCCGCGTCTACGCGAGCTAGCGAGAGGCAGGGGTCTCCGAAGGCTCCTCGGTCTGAGCGACGATGTGGAGTTGTGGATAGACTCTGGTGGCTACCAGTTCATGAGGAAGGGGTTCGACCCGGGGCCCGAGAAGCTAGCCGCGCTCTATCGTGAGATAGATGCGGACTTCTATGTTAGTCTGGATTATCCTCCGAGGCCCCGCGAGCCTCTAGCTACGCGTGCATTGAAGGTGGTGAAGACGATAGAGGCTTTCAACAAGATGAGGAGTTTGCTGGGAGGGTTGCGGGATAGACTTGTACCTGTCTTTCACCTCTCGTGGGGCAAGCTGCTGCGCATCCAGCTACACTCGTATAGCGTCGCTGAGGCCGCCGCCATAGGCGGCCTTGTACCCCTAATGATGCAGCTTGACGGTAAGTATAGCAGGAGGAGGGCTGTGGCTTTCCTCGCGCTGATGAGGAGGCTCTGGGGGTCTAGGCTCCATGCGCTGGGGTTGGCCTCAGCTGCGGTCATTCCACTCCTACGGATAATAGGGATTGATAGTGGCGACACGCAAACATGGAGGCATAAGGCAGCTTACGGGAAGGTGATTATACCCGGTCTTGGAGAGAGGCATGTAAGTGGTCGTGAGGTTCGCTTCGGGCCGGCTAGGCTGAGGGACGGCGAAGAGCTACGCCTCTATCGTATGATACTCGAGGAGGCCTCTAGGGAGTTGGGCCTGGACCCGCAAAAGATAGCGCATGATTTCGTGGCACGCGCTGTGCTCAACGCGTGGGTGTTGAACAGGGTTGCCATTAACGGCTACGGGTACCTAGCTGCTAGCCGTGCATGGCTCAACCTCTACCAGTATGCCTCTGAGCTCGTGAGGAGGGACCCTGGCGAGATAGAGATGGAGATAGAGAAGATGGCGCTTGAAGCCATGAAGAGCTTGGCGGGCGGGACCGCCGCGAAGTGAAACCCCCTGGTATATAAGGGGTTGGTGCGCGCGTGGCGCGGGGGGCGTGTAGATGAGCGGGGAGGCCACAAGGCTCGTACGCCTGCCGACCCCCGAGGAGATATTCGAGAAGGGTATGGCTGTTGGTGTTATCCTAGGCTACCGCATGGGTGGTAACGAGCAATACGAGAACCAGGTGCGCATCAAGATATTCGGCATTAACGATCGTAGGCTAGCCTCGAGGCTCATTGGCTGGAAGGTCATCTACCGTGACCAGTACGGCAACGAGTATAGGGGGAAGGTGATCGGCGTTCACGGGAACCGCGGTGTCGTCCTGGCGAGGTTTAAGCCAAACCTACCAGGCCAGGCAATAACCGGCCTCGTAGTACTCCAGAGGAGCTAGCCTCTTTTAGCAGCACCTCTGGCCTCGAGTTCCTCGCCGAGCACGAGAAGCTGTTGCGCCTACCCCCTCTCGCGCTATACGCTGTTGCCCTTAACCCTGTTCTCTTTATCCTCGTTCTCATTGGCGTCTCTCGGACTCCTTTCACAGATTGCAAGAGGGTGCTTGCAAGCCTCGAGTGGCGCATCATCGGCAACGATTATCTTGCCGTTTTCTGCGTAAGCCTCGTACCCTCTTCTCCGCAGCCTACCCGCGAAGTAGATCGCTGTGGCCTCGTCCAGCAACTGTGTTAGTGGCTTCGCGCGGTAGACGAGGGGTCTGATTCTCACCAGGAACCCTTGCTTTACAAGCCTCTTCACGAGTCTCTCTGCCACACGGCCACCCATGTAAGGCTTGAGTATCTCGACAGCCTCGCCTAGGTTGAATTCACGGTCGCCGAACGCCCTCCAGAGCGTATAGTAGGCTAGGAATTCGCGACGCTTAGGCCACCTCTTTATCATAGAGCCGGGTCCTAGCTGGTGTACTCCTCCGGGGGCTCAAGTCTCCCGCTGCACCTTGACACTATCTCGTAGAGCCCCATGGTAGCCGACGAGGCGACGTTATAGCTCATACCCTCTACTCTCATCGGTATCCTCGCCACCACGTGGGGCTCTAGCATGTCGGCAACGTGTCTAGGCACTCCATAATCCTCGGCGCCGAGTATCAATGCTATACAATCCCCACAATCAACCTTGGCCTCGTCGAGATACTGGAAGCCATAGGTCTCGAGGAGCACCTTGAAACACCCACTGAGTTCTTTGACCGCCTCCTCGAGGCTTACCAGCCTATAGCCCTGAGGCTCTAGCCGCGGCCCACCCGGCCTCGGCACCACGAGTAGCTCCGCTCCAGTACTCGAGGCGATCTTTGCAATGTCCTCTACGTTCTTCGGGTCTTTGGGGTGGTAAAAGAGGAGCACTATGCGCGTTCTCAAGGCTCTCCACCCGGGCGGCCTGGTTATAGGCTGGCACATTTCGATAGATTGAACCAGGTTAAGGCTGGTTATGAGGAAGTTGCGTGGAGACCTACATGTGCACAGCACCATGAGCGATGGGAAGACATCGCCAAAGGAGATTGTACTCAAGGTTCTAGAGCTAGGCTTCGATATAGTCGCTGTAACCGATCACGACACTTTCGAAGGGTCTCTGCAAGCAGCACGATACGTGAAGAGCACCGGGTATGAGTTGATCCCGCTCATAGCGGCTGAGATACGCACCGAGGCTGGCGACGTGCTCGTGTATTGCCCGGAGAAGCCCCTCTCCAGGATACCGAGGCGCCTAGAGGATCTCGTGGATCACGCGCATGAAGAGGGTTGCATTGTCGTCGCAGCTCATCCTTTTGATGCCCGGCGGTATGGAGTAGGCGAGCGCATATACGATGTTGATTTCGACGCGATAGAGGTGTTTAATGCTAATGCCGACCCCTTGTCAAATCGGAGGGCTCTAGAGGCTGCAAAGAGTCTCGGTAAGCCTGGGCTTGCTAACAGCGACGCTCACGTCCTAGACTTTGTAGGGTCAAGCTTCAACATCATCGAGGCCGATGATGATCCGGGAAGCGTGATAAAGGCTATTCGGGATGGCCGCGTGACGCCTGTTCCAGGTAGACCCGGCCCCATGGCTTACATCAAGGCTGTTGCTTGGAGTGTAGAGAGGAGGCTAAGGAGGGGCAAGAGAGACGAACCCTCTAGGCTCGACTATCTAGAGGACTTTCAGGACTATGCTCCTGTGTGAGGGTGGCTCGTCTTGCCGCGCGAGAAGGTAGAGAGGCGCGGCGAGTACAAGGTCGTCGTTTACGATGAGGCTAGGTGGAGGCTGCTGAGGGCGCTTAGGGACGAAGCTAGGAGGATCATGGAGGCCCTTGCGTCTATGGGGCTACAATCTATAGTCCACGGTAGCGTAGCGAGAGGCGACGTTAAGCCCACGAGCGATATCGACGTCTTTATACCCTACCCGGTGCCCTCGTACCGGGTTGAGCTCGCGCTCGAGAGAGCAGGGTTCAGCATATACAAGCGGGTGGTCGTTCAGGCAACGCCGAGCTCCACCCCTAAGGCTTATCTTGTTCTCGACGAGGAGGAGCGGCGTAGCGTCTCCTTCCCTCTGGGCAAGCTGGGCAAGACCGAGTACGAGTTCTACTATTTCGGCGGCGCGTTGGACCTCGATGGTTTAAAGAGTGGCAAGAGAGTGCCCGGCGTGGATAAGCGCCTGGTGCTTATCGAGCCTACGCCGGAGGGGCACAGAGAGTCCCCCGTGATAGGCAGAGAGGCTGAGGTCGCAAAGATAGTCGGGGTTAGCCTGGAGACGGTGATGGAAAGGGTACGCGTATTGACTAGGCGTGATGAGCACGGCCGCACCGGGGTATTCGTTAAGCTCGAGGTGCCTCCGGGCGAGGAGATAGAGGACTATGTGAGACGCTACGCTGCACGTAACCCTCTTCTGCGCCGCGTGCTCGAAGAGAGGAGTATGATAGTCTAGCGAGTATGCCTCCACGAGCTTGAAGCGTCGCCTCGTCTTTCAAGCCGCGTACACGCCTATCAAGGGGCTCGCCGGTGTGTCAGCTCCACGGGCTCCCTGGTGGCTAGAGAGTATATCCACGTTGAGAACGT
Source organism: Pyrolobus fumarii 1A (assembly GCF_000223395.1). Taxonomy (GTDB): domain Archaea; phylum Thermoproteota; class Thermoprotei_A; order Sulfolobales; family Pyrodictiaceae; genus Pyrolobus; species Pyrolobus fumarii. The sequence goes on from NC_015931.1 coordinate 1,765,455, forward strand.
GTACGCCTATACTGGCGTGTTACCAGGCGGGTGCCAACTCTGTCTTCGTGGCGAAAAGATGGTTGTATTCGTGACTGGATTGTGTAACATGCGCTGTTTCTACTGCCCCGTGTCACCTAAACGACTTGGTCGCGACGTGGTATACGTTGATGAGGAGAGAGCGCGCAGCCTAGAGGATGTCGTGCTCGAAGCTTTTAGGGTAGGAGCCCGCGGCGCGTCTATCACCGGTGGCGAGCCCCTAATTGTTCTAAAGCGTGTCACGTCCATAGTGAAGCGTTTGAAAGAAGCTATGGGCAGCGACTTCCACATACACCTCTATACTAGTGGGCATGGCCTCACCGCCACGACTGTGCGCATCCTCGAGGAAGCTGGGCTGGACGAGCTTCGCATACATCCCGTGGAGGATGACATGTGGCGTGTGGTTGAAGTGGCTGTTAAGGCTCGTAGACGGATGAGCGTCGGTGTAGAAATCCCGGTGTTTCCCGATCGTGTTGAGGAGTTGAAGAGGAGGATAAAGTGGTTGGAGGAGATAGGGGCCGACTTCATAAACCTCAATGAGGTCGAGGTGACGCCACATACGCTTGAGTCTATCGTCGTGCGTGGGTATAGGGTTAGGGGCTACGTGGTGGAGGGTAGCTACGAGGCTGGCCTCGAAATCGTAAAGTGGGCTGCAAGGGAGCTTAGGAGGATAACAGTGCACTTCTGTCCCGCGCTTTACAAGGATAGAGTGCAGCATAGGAATAGGTTGATCCGGAAGGCTGTGCGCGTGGCGGCACACTACGAGGAACCAACCGAGAGAGGCACGCTTACCCACATAGAGGCGATTTGTACACCGGAGACACTCAGGCTTGTCGAGGAGGGGTATGGAGTAAAGCATAGCGACAAGTGTCTCCTACACCCCAGTGTCGCCGAGGAGTTGAAGAAGCTGGGGGCTAAAGCATGGCTTGTAGAGACGTACCCCGATTCCGAGAGGACTCTCGTCTCCCGACAACCTCTCTCCTCATAACATACCCGGATCCACTACAATGCCATTGTTTAACCTCTGTGAGCCTATCATCGCCGAAGGGGTAGAGTGGTGAGTAAGCCATTATGGTTGGATGAAGAGAAGCTCGTGAAGCTTGTGAGGAGAGCGAGGGAGAGATGGCCTGATTTCGAGGTTCTCCGGATAGAGCAGAGGATGAGCAAGCAAGTGTTGATAGTCCAGGTGCAGGGGTATCGCCTCAAACTCATCATCTATCGTGACGGGCGTGTAAGGTGTTATGGTCCCCTGGAGGGCGCTACACTAGCCCTCAAGAGGATGGCGATGAGAGTGATCGGTGTAGACGAGCAGGTAGAGAGTGGTGAGGAGAGTAGTGGCTCCCCTGTTGGCAGAGCCGCGCCGCACAAGAGTGTGAGGCGTAGACGCTGAGGGCTCGGCAACCTACCCTCCGCTCATCAATCGCCCCATCGGGGTGTATCCTCACAGCCCAGTGAGGGCATTCCTCCCCACAGCCCCCGATAACGGTGCGCATCTAGAAGTTATACACTCGTTGTTCTCGATTATCGCCCAGTTACCGGGGGCTGTGGGGAGGCTCTGCCTGGATGAGGGCTCCCCTCGAGCCCCGTGATTGGTGCGAATCCCTCCGAGCCCCCTATACCCTCCGGGAGCCTCTAGAGTATGGCTAGGGGCTGATGGTGACCGGCTACTGGGGTGTAGCAGAGCTACCGCTTCACGATGGTCACGTGCCGCGCTGGATGGCCGAGCGGATGAAGAGGTTGTTGAGAGCCATTGTAGCCTTTATAGTGGAGGATAGGGGGCCGGGTTGGCTTGTCGAGAGGCTTGCTGATCCTCTCTGGTTCCAGGCGCTTAACAACGTGATAGGGATGGACTGGGATAGTTCGGGCTCTACGACGGTGCTAACGGGGCTGTTGAGACAGGTGACGGAGACTGGAGAGTTTGGCTTGATGGTTGCTGGTGGTAAGGGTAGGAGGGCTCTAGAGACTCCAAGCGACCTCGAGGTTATCGGGGAGAAGCTTGGGCTTAGTAGCTCCAGGGTCGAGTATCTGAAGAGGGTTTCCAGGTTAGCCGCTGCCGCGGACTCTAGCCTGTTGCAGGATGGTTTCCAGCTCTACCACCACACCGTTATCGTTGCGGAAGATGGCTCATGGACTATAGTTCAGCAGGGTATGAGCCTTGAGGAGCGTGTAGCTAGACGTTACCACGTATCGCACCGGGTTGTGCACGAGGGCGTTGAGACTCTGGAGCCTCACACGGGTGTGGTCTCGAGGCTCCGGAGGAGCGCAGTGCTAGACCTAACGTCGCGCGCCAGCCTTGAGGCGCGTCGGGTTATCGTGGATGTTGCTAGGGAGAAGCCGGAGAGGGTGCTGCGCCTCCTCCGAGAGGCTATAGCGGTGGCTAGGGGTGTCGTGCCCCTCACGAGCTTCTCTGGCGGCAAGCGTCCGTCCCAAACAGTCATCCGCTATTATCGTCCGTTGAAACCCCCGGATCCTAGACGCATCGAGCCCGTGCTACGCCGGGTTTACGAGCTACAACCGGATACCATTGAGGCGCTCGTGTCTATACGTGGCGTTGGCCCGGCCACTATACGCGCGTTAGCGCTCATCGCCGAGCTCGTCTATGGTTCCGAAGCTAGCCACGAGGATCCAGCCGTAACCGACCCGCTTCGCTACGCTTTCGCCGTGGGCGGTAAGGATGGGTACCCCTACCCCTTTGACGCCAAGACAGCCGAAGAGGCTGCAGCGGTTCTCGAGGAGGCTGTTGCTAAGGCGCGTATAGGTGACCGTGAGAAGCTCGAGGCGATAAGGAAGCTAAGGAGGCTGCTACGGCCCCCGGTCTAGACCCCCACCCTTCTCTTCACCCGTCGAGCGCCGTCCATTTCGTCAACCCGGGGGCTTCCCACCAGGTTTAACACTAGGCTGGGGGTTTGTGCATCCATACTGGCTGGTGGATACTGTATGTGTAGGATGCTAGCCTTCTGGGCGAGGAGAGAGAATAGTGAGCTGCTAGAGCCTCTACTCAAGGCATTTGTAGACGCTTGTGGTAACGATGAGTTTCTCGCGAGGGTGTCTGGGGGAGAGGTTAGATGCCATTGCGACGGGTGGGGGTATGCAGCGGTCTTCGCGAGTGATGGGGGCACACAAGTTGTTCACGAGAAGTTCTACGCGCCTAGCCGCGAGGAGCACTTAGGTAGCCTGGCACAGGCCACGAGGAGAATCATTAGCTTAGCCCGTGATAGTAGAGAGGTTGCCCTCGTACTGCATTGCAGGAAGGCTGGTAGAACCGAACCCGTAGGTATATCCCATGCCCACCCCTACCGCGAGGAGATCACATACTATGATATCTTCTTCGCGCATAATGGCAGCTTCCGCAAGGATGACATAGCCTTGATACTCGGGCTACCCTCGCAGCTGTACACCGACTCGGCACTGGGAGCTAAACTGTACGCCAGGCTCCTAGAGTCTGGCGGAGAGGCCCTTGACGCGCTCCGTAGGCTCGCTTTCTATACACGCACAGCATTCAACACCGTAGCCCTCCTCGTGGAGAGGACCAGCGGCCAGACCACGATAACATACTCGGCGCTCACCTGCGCCGACGACCCCGCCAGGCTAGACTACTACGAGGCGTACATCTCCGCCAACCGCGACTACTTCATCTACGCATCGTCCACCGTCGCACAGCACCCAGAGGCTCAGGTTGTAGAGTGGAGTAGGGTTAGGGGCAGAGCCGGGCGCATAGGCTTCTATGAGAGAGGGCTCCATATCACTCAGGTAGTGCGCTGCCCGCCCATCTAAGCCTGGGTTATCCACTTTTATCGCGCTATGTTTTGTGAAACGCCCGTAAGGGCGGGGGTTCTCCCTAATTGCCACTAGTTGTACGCAATCTCCACAAGAGGTATGGACGCGTTACTGCAGTGCAGGGTGTTAGCTTCGAGCTGCGCGAGGGTAGTGTGCTTGGCCTCGTGGGGCCGAATGGAGCAGGAAAAACAACGACGATCAAGAGTATACTTGGGTTTGTGAGGCCCCAGGCTGGCGAGATTCTCGTCGATGGTCTTCCAGCGTGGAGTAGGGAGGCTAGGAGAAAGCTTGGTTATGTCCCGGAGTTGCCCGAGGCACCCCTGTGGCTTACCCCGCGCAGGCTCCTTGAGCTGCTAGCGGAGATGGAGGGGTTGCCGCGCACAGAGGCTAGGAGGGAGGCTGAGAGGGCGCTGGAGGAGCTGGGGCTCGTCGACCACGCGGATAAGAGGCTTGGGGCGTTGAGCAAGGGTCTGAGAAAGAGGGTTCTCATAGCACAGTCGCTCCTCAACATCGAGGCTAAGAGGTACATATTGATGGACGAGCCTATGTCGGGCTTGGATCCCGAGTGGGTATCGCGGCTTAGGGGCCTCATCCGGAGGCTTAGAGAGCAGGGCGTTGGCATCCTGGTCAGCAGCCATCTTCTTCGTGAGCTTGAGGGACTTGCCGACGAGGTTGTGATCATCTCGAGAGGTAGGGTCGTCTATAAGGGCGGATTAGAGGAGCTCGCGGCAAGGATGAAGGTAGGTGGTGTTGTTGAGGCTCGTGTTAGCGACGCTAGGCGTGTTGCCGAGGTTCTACGCTCCTCTGGTCTCGTTGAGAGGGTTGAGGTTGAGGGTGATGTTGTGAGAGCATGGGTTGCGCGTGACGCCGACACTAGTAGCGTCGTGAAGCTAATCTACGATGCGGGCGTCAACGTCTTATCTGTTGAGGCAAAGCGCGTTAGCCTCGAGGATGCTTATAGAAGGCTGGTTTCGGAGGCCCGATAGCCATGAGGGGGTTAACGCTACGCGGGTTGAAGAGCGTCGCAAAGTACGAGATAGCTAGGGAGTTGAGGAAGAGGAGCATCTATGTGCTTGTAGTGCTAGCCTTCTTGCCGATACCAGTGACGCTACTAGTGAAGAGCATGATTGGCCAAGAGATGCTAGAGACGGTCAAGAAGATTGCTCCGATACTCGGACTCGACCTTAGCCGCTTCTGGGCTGTCATGATGGGGTTTGAGAATCCACCTCCACAGCTTGCCCAGATCATGGCATTGCTGCACGTCGCTAGCCTGGCGGGCATGGCTTGGCTCATCGCGATACTATACGGGGGCGACCTCTTTGCATCCGATATCAGAGACAAGGCTATACATCTTCTACTCGTGAGGCCCATTACGCGCCTAGAGTACGTCGTAGCCAAGTTTGCTGTTGTGACGGGGCTACTCCTACTATTGTTCGAGGTGGCGGGGCTCGTGCTCTACACGTGCGCCTGGATACTGTTCGGAGAGCAAACGGGTCTCCATGAGGTCATAGGGTTCTCGGCGCTACTAGCCATTAGCATACTCCCTCTGCTACTCACATCCGCCGCCATAGGCGCCGCAACACGCAACCCGCTACTCGGCATGCTGCTAGGCTTCGCAGTCTACTTCGCCTCGGGTATCATAGCAACAATCGCGGCATTAGCAATGGTGCCCGACGCACTCGCGACACCAGAGGGTCTCGCAAAGCTACAGGAGGTTGCATACTCCATTAACGCCGCTAACCCTTACGGCGCAGGCTCGATACTGGGCCAGGCACTGTACGCTATGATGCACCACGAGGGTAAGATACCTCTTGCGCTACCCGGCTTAACAGTAGAGATTGCTGCTGAGCCGCTAGCCGCCACAGCCTCGGTGACACTCATCATCTCGACTATCGCGTTCATAGTGTTAAACTGGGCTCTCGTAACACTAAGAGACCTCTAGGAGAAAGCATAACATAATATTGCATTTTTAAACTCGATATCTCAGCCTCTCACGCCCTGTAAAGGCCCTACACGCTGTCCACGGGCATCAGCATGGTAAACTCGAGAAGCGCGAGACTTCAACGTAGCCTCCTGTACCTCCTGGCTTTCTCTAACCACTTCTTCTCCTCCGTCGGAGTCGCATAGTGCAGGTGGAGTGGGTGACGTGGAGGTAGCCCCGCCTCCTTCGCTACCACCTCCTGCATCTCCATCCTCTCGCGTCCTCGTGGCGGTCTCTCGGTGACAACCAACACATCTACATCATGCGCCTGGTGGAGCTCCCCTCTAGCGACGCTACCGACCAGGTATACTCGCGCGTCGGGGTGGCGTGCTACTATCCTCTCGACGACGCGCGGCAGCCACCTATCAACCTCCATGACGAGTTTCTCGCGCTGCATCAGCTCCTCGTCTATGTACTCTTTCAGCTTCTCGCCTGTCCTCACCAGACCCTCCATTATCGCGGTGTATAGGAAGACTACTACCGCGCCCACAATATACTCTGGGTGCGGCAAGCTGTTCGCGACGAGGATTATCGCTGAGGCTGTGCATACAGCTACGCCCAGGAGGGCTAGTACAGGGTTGGCGCGTGTGTATCTCCTGAGCCTATAGTTCGCCAGGTTGACAGCAGCGTATATGGTAAGGAATCCTAGGCTCCCTGCGATGCCGATAGCCTCCAGGGGGAGTGCAGCGACAGCAACAGCTGATGCTAGGCTTATGATAACCAGGCCCTCTGTCGCGCGCCCCCATACCCTCCTCCCGACTATTCTCGGTAGCTGGCCTAGCTTCGCGACAACGTAGCTGATGCGGGCTGTCCCGTATAGTGTCGCGTTTATAGCGCTGCTCGTCGAGACGAGTGCTGCTAGGCCTATCAATACGAAGCCTATCTCGCCGAGAACGGGCTTGGCGGCAACCGCTAGAGCGTAGTCGCGGTACAGCTGGACTTCTTCTGGCGTTAGGTTCTCGGCTGCAGCGGCCGCCGTCAACATGTAGACCATCATCACGAAGATTACGGAGGCGTAGAGGGCTCTTGGTATCGTCCGCTCAGGCTCATAGACGTCCTTGGATGCATTGGCTATGAGCTCGAAGCCCTCGTAAGCCAGGAAGATGACAAGCCCTCCTACGAGCACGTTCAGAAGCGGAGGCCAGTTGACCGGCGAGAGTCTCTCGGGATTTCCCATTATGAGGCCTATGCCGGAGAATAAGAGCAAGACACCAACCTTGAAGAGTACGAGTACATCCTCGACCTTGCCCACCACGTAGGCGCCAAGGGCGTTTAGGAGGGTGAAGAAGGCTATGATTATCCATGCGAACCCTGTGCGTGTCCACCAGTTCTCACCGCCAAGAAAGAGGCCAGACGCGTAGCTCCCGAAGGCATAGGCGTAGAGAGCAAGCATTATCACGTAGCTTGCGAGGAGAAGGATGTTTAGCCAGCCGGAGATGAAGCTCCTCCCAAAGGCCCTCACTATGAACTCTACCGTGCCGCCTTCGCTGGGGTAACGCACAGAGAGCTTAGCATAACTGTATGCCGTGATGAGCGCAACCAACCCGGCGAAGAGGAAGGCTAGAGGTGCTGCACCCCTCGCAAGCTCCAGGGTTAAACCCAGGACCGCGAATATACCACCGCCTATCATCCCCCCAACGCCTATCGAGAAAGCCTCTATGAACCCGATCTTCTTCTCGCTCAGTGCCCGCAAGCCTCCCCTCCCGCAGACCCGTAGAGAGGCCAGGCCGCGCTCCACGAATACATGTTGCAGGCTAGCCCGTCTTGTCGGGTAGAAGAGAGGTTCAAGCTCATGATGTACGCGGGTTATGACGCGTTGGTTCCCGTGTAAGCTCGTATTTTGATTGCTCGTTATTATCCTGGTGTCTGGGGAAGAGTGTAAGGGTGGGCTGGGCCGCCGCGATTCGGGAGATTAGCGTGACAGTTGTACGCTTCTGTCTCATCGAGGGTGACGGGATAGGCCCGGAGGTCTCTAGGGCTACGCTTCGCGTTCTTGAAGCCGTCTCGAAGAGGTTTGGTATTGGTTTTGAGCCTGTTCTGTGCGAGGCTGGCGACGAGGCCGCCAAGAGGAGGGGCTCGCCTCTCCCTGAGGAGACTCTCCGCAAGGCCAAGGAGATTGGTATCGTGTTGAAGGGCCCGGTTGGGGAGACCGCGGGGGAAGTCGTAACGGTGCTCCGTAGGGAGCTTGGGACGTACGCTGCTATCCGGCCGGCTAAGACTCTGCCTGGTGTCTCGCCCCGCTGTGGCAAGCCGCTTGACGTGGTAATAGTGAGAGAGCTTCTGGAGGGCGTGTATGTCCAGACCGAGTATGTTGATGTTGTCTCGAATAGCTTCGCGGTTGCGCTCCGTGTAGCCTCGGCGCGTGAGACCGAGAGAGTCGCGAGGCTAGCGGCTAGGATAGCCAGGGGGCGTAGAGGGATAGTCTCTATCATACACAAGGCTAACGTGCTTCACGGTACGTGTGGCCTCTTCCGCGATGTAGCGAAGAGGGTGCTAGAAGAGGAGGGGGTGGTCGTCGAGGAGTATTATGTGGATGCTGCGGCTGCACTCCTGGTGAGAACCCCAGAGCGCTTTGACGTGATGCTAACGCCAAACCTCTTCGGCGACATACTCAGCGACTTGGCCGCAGAGCTTGCTGGCAGCCTTGGCCTCTCGCCATCAGCCAACGTCGGCGACAAGACCGGCATATTCGAGCCGGTGCACGGCGCGGCATTCGACATAGCCGGGATGGGCATCGCGAATCCAACAGCAATGATGCTAGCAGCCGCCATGATGCTAGACTGGCTGGGTTACCGCGACGCGGCTCGCGCTATCGAGAAGGCGATAGAGGATGCTCTAGCCTCCGGCGCGCGTACACCAGACCTTGGAGGCAACTTGAAGACCATGGAGTTTGCAGAGGAGGTTGCAAAGAGGATAGAAGCTGGTAACGCCTAACGACCGCGTAGGGCGTGCGCGTCTTTTTCACTGATACGTCAAGGGGCCTTTTGCGAGGAGACGGGCTCAGATAGCGCCTTGCGCCTTTCTGTGACAGCTGTTGTGCCACGTTGTATATTAGGTATTGGCGGTTGTCGTGTGTTAGGGTGAGGTTCTTGGAGGCTACGCAGACGACTGCACGCGTTAAGAACGTCAAGTTGCTCTACGACTATGACTATCTCTTGAAGAGGTTGTACGAGAGGTTGCCCACTAAGGGTGCTAAGGCGACTAGGTTCGAGGTGCCAAGGCTTGCCGTTGTGAGGGTGGGCGGCAAGACGATCATACGTAACTTCCGTGAGATTTGTGACGCGTTGAGGAGAGAGCCTAGGCTTGTAATGAGGTACTTGCTCCGCGAGCTTGCCACCAGCGGTACGTATGACGACGAGAGTGGCGCGCTGACGCTGAACATACGCGTACAATCACAGACGCTCAACGCGCTCATGGATAGGTTTGTGAAGACCTATGTCATATGCCCGACTTGCGGCGCTCCAGACACTAGGCTCGAGAAGCGCGGGAGAACATGGGTGCTCATATGCGAGGCGTGTGGCGCTGAGCAGCCAGTGCCGACCTTCTAAAACGCCGTTTTTAACGCTCATAGGGCTACCACGGCACCACCGGTTATAGCCTAGGGCTATGAGCGTGTCTCACGGTGTGAGGTTCTCGTGGTTATCTACTGGGAGCGTTGCAGTGTATGCGTGAGGCACCTGCCTACCAAGACTTGCTGGCTGCACCCAGAGCTTAACGTGTGTGCACAGTGTTGTGTCATGTGCCCGGAGAGGAGCATATGCCCTAACCCGGTGTGGTACGCCGAGCTAGGCGAGGCGCCAAGCCTGCAAGAGGAGAGAGCCGCCACGCCTATCAGCGTGGGAGCCGAGCATGTTGAGGTCAAGCAGCCTGCTGCCCCGGCATCTATAGCAACAGCCGCGGGAGGAGAGAGCGCAGCAACCGCTGCAACGCCCACCAGGAAGAGGCTCAGTGACGAGAAGAGGAAGAAGCTAGAAGAGCTCTTGAAGAAGCTTAGCGAGAAGGGATGAGAACCACGCGTATAACTACATGCCTCTCGACCCCTAAGGGTGAAGAGGGTAGTATAGCCTAGTGCTTGTAGTGAGGGTGTAGTGTTTTGGTTAGGATGGTCTACCCTGCTGCCACGAAGTTCAAGTACATAATGCAGACGATAGCAAAGGTGCTCGACCAGGTACCCTTCATGGCTGACCCAGAGGAGGGGCTCGTAGTCAAGGCTCTTAGCGCCGACAAGACAACAATGGTGGTGATGAAGATCCCCCTGGGCGCCTTTGAAGAGTTCGACGCGCCTGAAAAGAAGGGTTTCATAGTACCAGCCGACGAGCTTAACAAGGTGGCGAAGAGAGGCACGAGGAACGATATAGTCGAGATTGTCGTCGAGGAGGACCAGAGGCGTCTACGCGTAAACTTCATTGACAAGAAGACTGGCGTACGCAGGACCTTCTATGTGCCGCTGATCGAGGGTGTTGTCGAGGAGCTTACAGAGCCTCAGGTGGAGCTCACGGTAACCGCCCAGATGAGCGCAGATGACTTCAAGCATATTGTTAGAGATGCGAAGATTGTAAGCGACGAGGTCGAGTTTGTTGCTGAGCAGGACCGCTTGATAGCGAGGACGGTAACGCCGCAAAAAGAGTATTACAACATAATGGAGGTTGGGAGGCCGCTCATAACCTACGAGGTGCGTACCAACCCGCCTGTAGTCTCCAAGTACGCTGTGGACTTGCTACAGTCGAGCCTAAAGGCCACACAGGCAGCCTCAACGGCCACCATAGAGTTTGGTGAGGCACTGCCAATGCGGATAACGTTTGACCTCCCCGGCGGAGGCACCCTAGTGTACTGGATATCCCCGAGGATGTGAAACTCGGTGCCATGCTTTTTCTCGTCCTCACGGCTCATCGTTAGGGACACAGTAGAGCTGGGTGGCGCCCGGGAAGCGCGTAGTTTGACCCCACGGAGTCCTAGCTGCGTGTGACTATCCGCACACTCTCCTCTATCACTTCGCGCGCTCTTCTAGCCACGTTTGGGTCTACACGCACCTTTGGCTCCATCTTCTCCAGCGCATCCGCTATCGCTTGCAGCGTTATCTTCTTCATGTCTATACAGACCGCTATTGGGTTAAGGGGCTCTACGCGCACACCTGGGTTTAGCCTCCTCGCGCGGTAGACCAGACCCTCCTCTGTGCCGAGAAGGACGACACTCCTATCCCGGAATTTCGCAACCGCCCTTATCATCTGGCTCGTGCTGCCAACAAAGTCGGCCATTCTCCTCGACTCTCTCGGCGCCTCCGGGTGGACCAGTATCGCCGCCCGGTCGCCCCACTTCTCCCTAGCCTTGCGCACATAGTATGGCGAGATGAGAAACTCGTGTACTGGGCAATGTCCGCGCGTCGGCACCGGCACCGTCTTCACACCGGTAACCTCCTCTACATACTCGGCAAGGTTCCTATCGGGACCGAACACTATCTTCTCTACACCCTCCCGGGCTAGTATCGATGCAAGCTTAGCCGCCGATGCGCTGGTAACCACGTAGTCGGCTTCAGCCTTAGCCCACAACGGCGAGTTAACATAGACGAGGAATGGTGCCCCCGGATGCTCCTCACGAGCCCTAGCAACATCCTCCCGCGCCAGGCTATCAGCTAGAGGGCAGCCAGCTTCGGGCACCGGGTGCAACACTACACGATCCGGGTTAAGGGCAGCCGCCATCTCAGCCATAAACCTCACACCAGCGAACACTATCACGTCGGCATCGGTCTCCATCGCCGCCCTTGCAAGCTCCAGACTATCACCGACCAAGTCAGCCACATCCTGGACCTCCGGAAGCTGATAATTGTGCGCGAGTATCACAGCCCTACGCTTCTCTTTCAACCTCGCTATCTTCTCGCGCAGCTCCTCAATGAACCCAGACATGACACACCCAGACCAGACAAACTCCGCACAACGATACCATGCTACAAGCGTAACTCTAGACCAGCAAGCCCATGGACCACACCAGCTTTTGACACCACCCCCAACACCAAGCAAGAGAGGAGAGTGCTGCCAACCAGCTATCCACCTGCCAGTTCAGCAGAATCACCCGACAATACAAGACTCTCGGTTCGGCTCAACCTCATCACTCTAGACTCGAAATGGTCTAAAGGCGAGGATTGAGGGGTGGAAGTTGAGGTAGAAAAGCTTCAGGAGGGGAAAGGCACGTAAACAACGCTTGGAGGATGTCCTATCTCATCATGTATTATTTTGCCGCCTAGATAGGTTATGTCTGGTGCTATCATCACCACTCTTTTACGAACCGGGTTTTTGACATAATTCTTGATCAGAACTTTAAGCGCTTGATACGTCTCTTCGCGGGAAAGCAGCAAGGTTATATGTGGAATAAAGACGAGCACCAAGCCTTCAGGGTACACGTACTCGACAGCCTTAATCCTCTCTAAAATCCTGACAATAGTGATGTCATCCAAGCGTTTCATGATCATTGATGGTATAGAGGGGTCTAACTCGCCATTATAGTCTATGTCTTCCAGCTCCGAATCCAAGAGATGTACGTACGTCATGACTAGATTCAACAAGTCCATTCCCATTTCGGCAATATCGAGGTTGATTAGAGGAACACCATACAACTTACTAATCTCCTTCATATCCTCCTTCACTGCGTGCACAAGAGCCTCATATATCGAGCTTCTAGAGACTTTCTTAATGGCTTTTCTATACGCGGAAAGATGATGTTTATACCGCTTATACCTTCACCTCCAGTCCTTCTATTAGCTTCTAGCGTGTCTACTAACCAGAGTTTTAGGTTCTTAACCTCCTCCATGCAGGGGCACCATGTAATGTATCTGCAACAATACTTTGTAAATCTTATGTGTAGTAGGTGCTACATTGTATCACCATTTCGAGCTCATCGAAGGGGGTTTGCCTTCAAGCATAGAGCGCCTGCTTTTAACTGTGGTTATGCTTGTCTCTTCTGTTCTCGGCACTCTCGTAGACTGGTTCGAGTATGATCCTCCCTGTCTCCTCGTCGAGGTGCACCCGGTACGCGACTATCCTCAGCTTCTCTACAAGGTAGAGGGGGACGCGTACCTTCACGTAGCTCTCCCTGTACCTCCTGCCCCTCACCGTCTTCGTGGTGAGCGTGAGCTTCACGACCCTCTCCCGGCGCTCGGGCAACGCGCCCTCCATTGTAGCGTACGCTAGACGCTTATTAAACGCTATTGTGGCATACGCTACACGGTGGCAGGGGCGTGGCCGGGGAGGAACGAGACAAGACACGGGTCTACCTCGAGCGCGTCAAGACCCTAGAGGAGAGGGCTAGGGTAGCCCTCGGCGCGGCGGCTGGGTTAGCTGGCGTGTTCTTCACCGCAGCGTCGCTTATCAGGAATCTCAGGCTTGTTATGGTTGCTGCAGCCGTATGGTCCGCGGCCACGCTCGTAACGGCATCCGCATATAGCTTCCTGGCTGCAGAGAGACTATGGGAGAGGCTAATGCGAGACCCTGCCAAGGCCTACCCGCTGCTAGTCGCCCTCTTCGGTGCAGGCCTAGTAGCGATAGGCCTGGCCGCCCTGATAGCCACGATCATGGGCTGGTGGTGAACGCTTCCCTGAGAGACCCGCAGAGCCCAAGATGGATCCTAGGCCTCATAGCGATAGTCGCGTGCTTCGGCGTAGCGGCGGTGGCGCTAGCCCTCCTAGGCCTATGGAAACGAAGATGTGGGCCCCAGCCTCGTAGGATATACGCATTCGCATTGATGTTGGACGTTGGCAGGGCGGGACACTCTTAGAGGCCGGTTGACGGACTCCTATCTACCATCCTCGTCTGGAGGCAACCTGCTCTCTAGGAGCGCCTTGCGTGTCTCCCTGTCAACCTCCTCGCCCGCGAGCTTCTCGAGGGTCTCGAGTGCCTCCCTGCCTCGGCCCCTCTCCTCGGCGCCCGTCGCGAGGTAGAGTAGCGCCGAGAGCCTCCTCCGGTGTAGGGTGTAGCCGCGCACCGTCTGCTCTACGCCTCCGATGCTCAACGCGGGCATCCGGTGTAATGGTTGACGTAGAGGAGGTTATACTCTCTGCAACGGGCGCGTACAAAGCTATCGACAGCAGCCACTGCCTCACAACCCAGCCTCATGAGAGCATGGTACAAGATAACGTGTAGCTCTGTCTCGATATAGGTCTTGAGGATCCTGGGCCAGCACGTTTGCACAGAGCATCTGGGTTTAAGGGGGCTGGTTTGGGTGTTATCCGGTAACGGCGGCGGTGTGGCGAGGAAGACCGGGCTGAGTTGCTGGTGCCTATCGTGCTGAGGCTGAGCTACGCGGACCGCCGCCATTAGCTGTTGGGTGTGATGATAAGGCCCCCCTATCGTGTTGAGCCGCGTTGGCTGTGAAGAGCCCGGAGTTAGCTGACCCCGGTACACTCAACCACCCACTTGACGAGGAGGTGTTTGAACCTCCTGTATCCGTAGCCCGCCTTCACCATGGCTACGAGCTTCTCTCTAGTCTCTCTTGGTGCGTGGCTGCCGGCTACGTGCGTGAAGCCAAGCTTAGCGCATATCCACGGGTGTATGCCTGCAGATGGCCCTAGGAGGACGCGTATTGCTGTCCCGGCTTCTCTAGCCGTGTTTGCTAGCTTCGCGGCTACGCCGGGATGTGCAAGCGCTGACCCTGATACTATCAGTGCGTCGAAGGCGCCCTCTTCTATGAGTGGTAGCGCGTATGTGTCGGGGAGGACTGGCGTCTCGCTGTTCTTGCAGCCCCACTTGCGGCTTGAGGGGTTACGATCGAAGGCTGTGACCTTGGCGCCGTGCTCTACCAGGCGACGGGCAAGCGGCTCTATGAAGCCTATGAGAGCCACGCTCATACCACTATGTATCCCGATTGCCTCTACCTCGTCACTCACCGGGTTAACCGGCGAGACACTAGCATCTATCCATGCAGTTGTCGCGGCTGCGACCATCCCCCAGGCCGCTGCCCTAGAGCCTAGCGTCGCCAGGGGGTCTGCGAGCACCCTCCAAGCGTAGCTCAACGCCCTCCCTTCTAGGTCGGCGGCTGGCCCCGGGTTCTCCCACGTATGCGTATAGTAGAGGCCTACGAACCCTCCCTCGGAGACAACCACACCATAGTGAAGACCATGGACAATCTCTTTGACTCTCAAGCTGCTCCAAGGGCGGAGGACTGTGTTGAAAGCCTCACGCACTATCTTCGCTTCCGGTGCGCTTTTCTCGAGAGACGATAACCTCTGCACGCTCTACGCCCCGCAGCCATACTACACGCTGCGGGAACGGGATCTCTATACCCTCACGGTCGAGAGCCTCCTTGATCAGCTTCAGTAGCTCGGCTTTAGCCTGGAACCAGTGGCTGGATGGCGCCCAGAACCTAACGTTGAGTATCACAGCGCTATCCCCGAGGTCCTCTACGAACACCATGGGCTCCGGCTCGGCGAGCACAAGCGGATGCTCCTCGAGCACCCTGCGTATCACCTCGATAGCCTTGTTTATGTCCGCACTGTAGGATATGCCCACACGGTACTCTACACGCCTAACGACATTACCAACATAGTTCCTTATCGTCGCCTCGAATACCTTGCTGTTCGGGAGCCTCGTGTGTATCCCATCCCATGTGCGTATCCTTGTCGAGAATATCGTGATGTCCGTTATCACTCCTCCTATACCGTCTATCTCGACCGCATCGCCCGGTTTGAACGGCTTGTCTATGTAGAGGAAGATGCCGGAGAGGAAGTTGGACACAACGGTTTGCGAGGCGAAGCCTAGCGCGACGCCCACAATGCTACCAGCGACGAGGAAGCCCGTGGCCTCCACACCTGCCACAGATAGGGCCGACACGGCGGCGAGCGCAACTATACCGTAGTATATGAGCTTCTCAACTATGTTAGCCACGTCCCTGGGCATAGCGCGTAGGAAGCTCCTCTCGGCAGCCTTCCTCGCGATAACAGCTATGACAAGACCGATGATGAAGACTAGTGCCGCTGCTACATACCTCGCCACTACCGGCAACAGGCTCGCAACTTGCTCTTCAACGCTGTATACGAGCGCGCCTAGCAACAGCTAGGCCCCCGGCCTTATCACTACAGAGGCTCTCGCCAACACCCGGGGTTTTAAGCGACGCCAGTCGAGAGCCAGGAGCCTCTCCCTCCTCTCCTCGAAGCTGAGAGGAGAACCCCTCATAGCCAGGTATACGCTCGTCAAGGCCCTCGTGTACATCGATATCTTGGATGGTCTTGTTATGAAGCGGAAGTACCTCTTCCTACCCTCGACATACTCCTCGTCCCCGTTATCCAACGCCTCTATACACCCCCATAGCTCGGAGAGGGCCTCGTCGACGCGGCTCGGCTCCACCCCCTCGAGTATAACGGCAAGGCTCTTCGTCCAAGGGGTCGCATCGTAGACCACGCCATAGCTGTAGACTAGCCCCTTCTCGCTACGAAGCTTCTCGAAGAGTATGCTAGTCGCACCCTCACCCAGCATGAACTTAGCTGCCGAGAGTACCTCGTCACTACCCTCTACCTCTAGACCGAGCGCGACATACGCGTGTTTCGCCTCGCTAGACTCCTCGGTTATATCCCGAGGCTCGCCGCGAGATGGGCTCCTAATGCTGCACGGTTCTTCCTCGAACATCTCGAGGAGCGCCTTGACGGCCTCCACGTGCTCGCGGCTGAAGCCCCCGGATAGAACGGCGACGAGCAGCCTACCCGTGAAGAAACACTCCTTGAACCACACGATATCACTTGGCTCGAGGGGCTCTACTGTCTCCCGGTAGCCGTGTATAGGGTCGCCCAGGTCGCTCCTACCATAGAGGGCTGTGAACACGAGGTCATAGATGCGTTCACGTGGGTTACTCTCGGCCTCGGCTATCTCCTGGAGCACCACACTCTTCTCCATCTCGAACTCCTTGGGGTCCACACGCTTACCGATCAACATCCACTTGACGATATCCAGTACCCTCGTGAAGCTCTCACGGAGCGATTCGAACACGAGTACTACGGCATCGCGGCTAGTGTAGGCGTTCGACTCTCCACCACTAAGCTCGAAGCCACGGTCAATATCTCGATACGTGTACCTCTCGTTGCTACGGAACAACATGTGTTCAGTGAGGTGCGCTAATCCCCTCTTGTCAGGCGGCTCCGTCGCCGACCCTACCCGGAACCCAACAGCCAACGCGATAGTCTCCTCGCCGGGAACCCTGTCAAGGTAGAGCACACCACCATTCCTGAGGTCAAGCCTCTCGAGCGGCAAAGCGAGTTCCCAGGGTCCCCCAGCAGCCAGCCCGGAGAAACAATGATGCACGCCCCACTAGAGCCAGATAACGCTCAACAACGCTCCACGCGCATAACCGTGGCGTGGGTTAGCCCCCGAGCAGAGTTGAGAGATGGGAGCACTGGCTGGATCTCTTCGGGGGCACGGCTGGCGACCAAGCTTTCTTGATATACCTTGATATACTGGGTTGAGTGCATGATACTGGGGGCCTAGTTGAGCTTCGATTGTAAACTGGAGACGTTGCAGGGCCGCATCTTCTACTGTGACGATTGGTCGTGGAGAGCCCCGGTGTTTCGTGACCGCTGGCACGCTGGCGAGGTGCTAGCCGGGCTCGTGTCGATGCTCGTGGAGAGGGGCGTCTGGGAGAAGCCCTCGTGGGTTTACGCTATACCCGCGGGCGGCGTGCCTGTAGGCCTCCAGGTTGCCAAGGTGCTGGGCGCCCGTTTCGACCTCATAGTTGTCAAGAAGGTCACGTACCCGTGGACTACCGAGGCTGGCTTCGGCGCGGTGGCGCCCGATGGTAGGCCGATTGTGGACGCGTCAGCCGCCTCTGAGCTGGGCGACGAGGTTGTCGCGAGACAGGCTGAAGCCGCTTGGGAGAAGGTGCGCGAGAGGCTAGAGAAGCTCCGCGGCACAACGAGATACCCAAGGCTCGAGGGTGAGACCGTACTAGTCGTTGATGACGGCATAGCTGCAGGCTGGACGATGATAGCCGCCGTGAGATTCCTCCGCAACCTCGCCGCCACCAGGATCTACGTGGCGGCGCCCACGGGGAGCCTAGACGGCACTAGTAGAGTCGCGGAGCATGCCGATAGCGTGGCTGTTGTTAATCTACGTGGAGGCCTCTACTTTGCTGTTGCAGATGCCTACCTGGAGTGGAGGGACCTCGAGGACGAGGAGGTCGTGGAGATCCTCCGTAGAGAGGGTTGGAGCCCACCCCTCTAGCCCCAAGCGCTGCTCGGGTCGAGAGGAGGCCTATCCGAACCCCCGGGCACACCCGGCCTCATCCCGTCAAACCCGGCGCGCGCCGGTGTAAGCCGGGCGACGGGCCCAGGCCCCAGCCGGTTTGTCGAGAAACTCTGGCTTATCACCGGCACGCTGCAAGGCTCGTCATACCCTCGCCCTCCTAGCCGGGCGTAGCGTAGCGGCGAATCCTGCTAGTGACGATGTGGCCACGCGCTTTGTGTCTCGGCTGTTTGGTTGTCTGGGAGGGTGTGAACGGGGGAATACTCGCGTGTTAGGGGGGCGTTGGGGGCGTGAGCGGAAGCCATGGAGATATGACTTGGATGTTGTATCTTGGTGCGGTTTGAGCTTGACCCGCCGCCGCCCGGTATACTAGAGCGTAGCAATGATGAGATACTCGAGTTGTTCCTTGAGGCTCTTCGGGCGGCTGGCGCGAGTGAGAAGACTGTGAAGGCCTATAGGTCTGCTATCACCGACTTCCTCGAGTTTATCGGTGATAAGCCGCTTCGTGAGGTGACACAGGAGGATGTGCTGAGGTGGAGGGCTGAGAGGCTACGCAATGGGTTCCCGAGGAAGAGGAGGAACCGCTCGAAGCGTCTCGACCCGTTTGAGGAGAGGAGGTTGAGGCAAGCCACTCTCCACTACTACACCCTCTTCCTCAGGGGCTTCTTCGAGTGGCTAGGGCTCCCGGTGAAGGTGCCGGTGGTCGCCAAGCCTCGTGGGCGCGAGGTAGAGGCTCTCACCGAGGAGGAGATACTCCGGCTATTGTCGGCGGCGAGGGATACCCTGGATATCCTCATACTCGCCTTGCTGCTGGAAACTGGTCTACGTGCACAAGAGGCTATCTCGCTCCGGTTGCGCGATATCGATCCCGTCCGTCGCGAGATCCGCGTGAGGAACGCGAAGTACGGCGAGGAGCGCACGGTCTTCTATGGCGACTTGACTGCAGCGGCGCTAGCCAAGTGGCTGGAGGAGAACCCTCACCTGGGCCCCGACGACCCTCTGCTCGGCATAAGCTACTCCGGGCTGTATAAGAGGCTCAAGAGTCTCGCTAGGAGGGCTGGCATAGACCCAGAGAAGGTTAGGCCACACGTCCTGCGCCACACGTTCGCTACAGAGGCGTTGAAGAGGGGCATGAGCCTACCGGCAGTGCAGAGGCTGCTAGGCCACAAGGACATCAAGACCACGCAGATCTACTTGCACTTACTCCGCGAGGACATCAGAGACCAGTACATGAGGGCGTTTACAAACCAGTGGGTACAGCAGCCGCCCGCAACGCCACCGGCGCCAGCCGTACAAGCCGCGTGGCCTCCATGGCAGCAACCAGTGCAACAACCGTATCCCCAGCAGATACAGCCGGTGCCACAAGCACAACAACTCGGACCATATCCGCCGCCACAATACTATCAACAACCGCAATGGCAACAGTGGAGCCAGCAACCACCTAGCCCGCAGCAGCATCACCAGTGGCCGGCCTACCCTCAACCACAGACACAGCAACAGCAGCAGCTACAACAGCCCGCACCAGTACCCCAGATGCAGCCATTCATACAGCAACAGGCGCCGGTACAGCTGGGCATGCCCTGGCCGCATCCTAGGCGAGAGGCCTCCACCCAAACGGGCGAGGCCCAGACATGAGAGGCCTAGCCGACCACCCTGGGCCCCATGGGGTTATCCACTGGCTGTGCTCCCAGCCGCCCGCCTTGGAAGACCAGAGGCCCTGCCAATCCTCTACCATGGTTCTATCCCGGTAGCGGTGTAACAGCATAGGGTGTCGTTTGTGAGAATCGCGTGTGTAACTGGCCTACGCTACCCTGAGGTTGTCGACGATAGGGGGCTCGATATACTCACCACCATGCTACGTGATCGTGGTGTGGGGCTTATCCTGCTTCTTGGCGATGTGATAGCCCGGCCGGAGCTGGGGCTCCTAGAGTATGTCGTGAGCGAGATTGTTGAGCGTGTCGAGGCTGGTGTCGCCGTTGTTCCTGGTTCCTGTGAGGCCAGTGTACCGGGCGGCGAGCTGCGCTCAAGCTGGGATGTGCTTCGTGAGGTTAGCCTTGTCGTTCGGAGGGCGGGTGGCCATCCTCTTCACGAGGAGCCCATGGTGACGGATGGTGTTGGTGTGCTGGGCGTCCCGGTGCTGCTAGGGGGCGGGTGCAACGGGGGCGTCGAGTCGTGGGGTTTGCCTAGAGATCTTCTCGAAGAGATATGGGCTGGGAGGCTACTAAGACACTACAAGCTGCTCCTTGAGGAGTATGCGCCTCGTAGACTAGTTGTTGCGGTCTATGAGTCTCGCAGGAGTCTCGAGTCTCTCGTGAGGCTTGCTGCAGTGTCGCTAGCCGCTCTTGACAGTAGGGTTGCAGCTATAGTGTCGAATGTTGGCGGAGAGGGTGTCATGGAGTGTGGGGAGGCTCTCCACCCCCTCATACTAGACGCGTAGAGCTAGGCGTGTGCAACGCCGCTATCGACCTATGACCTTCTTCTCGCTGCACGAGGTGCAACACCGTGATGCTCCTCCGCGAGCCTTTCTAGCCTCTTGTGGTAGGGTGACTGGAGTCCCAGGAAGATGCCGCCTCTCTTGCCGCCTAGGAAGCCAATGCAAGACTCTCCCACTGAGAGCACGTGTAACGTCGGGTCACTCGATTCTATGACTAGGCGCCATTCGCCACCCTCGGGGACTACTATGATGCCGCGAGGAGCCCCTACGACCCTCACGTAGATGCCTCGCCCTGCACCCCCCACGAGGTCCTCTAGGCGAGGCGCTTCTACGTCTAGGTGCGTGACCCTGGCACGGCTCCAGCCCCGCACGTGTATATACACCGCCGCGTCTAGCTCCCTGCACGAACCGTTATCGCAGAGCTGTAAACGCGCCTCTACGCGTATCTTGCCGGGGCCCGGCCCCGTCAACAATAACAACCTCTCTGTCTATCGCGCCACGCTCTAGCCGTGATGCACACGCAGTATATCGGTGTTGTGGGTGTCGAAACGACCCCGCCTCCGGTTTATACCTAGCCTCTTGCCTAGCAATACTGGTCCTCTGGTCTTGCCGGCTCCGACCATAGTAGCTGGTGTATGGGGCTACCCGGGGGCTTGGCGCCCAGCCGAGTACGTGTTTACGAGTAAGGATGCGAGCATAGCCAGGGTGGCGAAGTCCTCCCTCGAACCCTTAGTAGAGTTCTACAATCCGGAACACGTGGTAATCTTCATCGCTGATACTGTGGCTCCGCGGGAGGCGCTCAGAGAGGCTAGGAGCTACAGCGATGTGCTCGAGGCTGTGGTTAGATGGCTCTACGGGTGGTTGAGGGACAACACGGATGCTATTAGGGAGAGGCTATCGAGGCTATCTGTTGAGGTTGTACCCAATGTCGGCTTCTACCAGGAGTGTGAGTGGAAGTTTGCTGAAGGTGCATCACCTCTAGACGCTTTCCGTGCACTAACACTCCGTGTTCTCTACGAGAAGCTCGTGGATGTTGCTCTCGAGGCTCCAGTTGTGAGGCTCGTGCTAGACCTCACCCATGGCATCAACTATATGCCCGTGTTGGCTAGAGAGGCTGCGCTCCACGCCGCCATCGCCGCCAGTCTGACGACTGGTTCGACTGTCGAGCTTGTACTCGTTAATAGCGAGCCTTACCCCGTCGGCTGGAGTAGCGACAAGCCACCTCGCCTCGAGGTACACGTGTTGGGCATTGAGAGGGTTGATGCGGGGTATGCGGCTCTACGCGCATCCATCGACCTCGTGAAGACCGTGCTGCGCAACGGTAATGTCCGTGTGAAGCTCGCGTCTGCGCCTGGCAAGCTGGCCCCCGTGCTAGGCACGACGCTCAACACACCCGCAAGGATGCTAGTCGAGAGGGATGGTATCCCGGCCGCGGTTGTAACCCTCTACGGGCTACCACTCGCAGCTGCATACCTTGCGGTCGACTCGGAACTAGACGTAGATAACGCCATGGAGCTCTACAAGACCGCCATTGACTACTTCCGGGGGTACACCAGGCTAGAGAGGCAGCCGTGCCGTGTGTTCCACGAGGTGGGTCTGGATTATGCCGGGCTCCGTAGTCTACTCTACGCGGCTAGCCTCGTCCGCCACGTCAAGAGGGCCTACGCGGGAGCCCTAAGCGACGACACCGTCTGCTGTAACCTCGAGACATTAGAGGACCGCGGCGTCTACATTGACGAGTTGTCAGAGATAGCCGGTAGACTAGCCACACCATACCGCACAATAGTGGGAACCGAGCTACACAAGATAGAGGAGACTATACGAGCTGTTGCAAAGTGCAGATGCGGGGGAGGCGATGGACCCCGTTGCGAAAAGCCCGAGGCGCTACACTTCCCCATCTACTGTGACGACTGGCCGGGCGAGAAGTGCAAAGAGCAGATAGACCTGCGTAACCTCCTTGCACACGCCGGGCTAGAGTACAACGCGATAGAGGCTACGATAGACGAGTCGGGAATAGCGCTCCGCTACCGCGAGGGCTGCTGGGAGATAGTGAAGAAGCTGCTCAAGACAACCGCCAGGATGCTAGCAGAGGGTTGACAAACCGGCTACGCGATCACCGCCCCGCCCACACCGAGGCACCAACGTGGCCCTCACCACTGTTTTCCTTGGCGCGTGTGGCACCGTGCGGCACCTAGCGTAGTTCTTTCCGTGTCTCACACGCTTGTAGGCTCTTTGCAGCCACATGCCTCGTTATGGTCGGGACCGACATGGGGGCTAGGTTATATAGGTGTTGGGGTTGGGCTGGGGTTTTAGGGGTGACGGGGCACGAGCTACCAAGTTCCCAAGGTTGACAAGAAAACGTTGAAACAGATCATTAGAGAGTTGAAGAAGTGGAAGGCGCCAGCGACGGTACTCCTCAGCCTGTACATCCCGCCCGGCAGGCCCGTGAGCGACGTGATGTCGCTACTGCGCCAGGAGTACTCTATCACGGATAACATCAAGTTGAAGAGGACACGTGACGCAGTTCAGCGCGCACTAGCATCCGCCATGGAGAGACTGTCGAAGGTAACGAAGGTGCCAGAGAACGGTCTTGTCATCTTCTGCGGCGAGGATATGAATACCGGCGACTTCATCTGCCTTATGTTCTCGCCGCCGGAGCCAGTGCCAGTCTTCTTCTACCGTACCGACAAGTGGTTCCACACCGAGTTCCTCGAGGAGATGCTCGAGCACGAGACAGCCTATGGCCTCATTATAGTAGAGAGAGACCAGGCTACAATCGGCCTCCTGAAGGGCACTAGGATCCAGGTGCTGGAGGAGCTTGAGGGCTTCGTGCCAGGCAAGCACCACAAGGGCGGACAGAGCCAGAGGCGTTTCGATAGGCTGATCGAGCAGGCTGTAGACGAGTTCTTCAAGGAGGTGGCTGAGGCAGCAGCCAAACACTTCCTGCCGTTGATAGAGAAGGGTATACTCAAGGCGATTATCGTCGGCGGGCCGGGCTACGCCAAGAAGGACTTTGTCGAGAGCGGTTACCTCGACTACAGGATACGCCAGAAGATAGTAGGGCAGCTCTTCGATGTGGCGTATCAGGGTGAGGCTGGGCTCCGCGAGCTCGTGATGAAGGCAGAGAATGTGATCAAAGAGCAGCAGTACATCGACCTCGTGAAGGCCCTCGAGGAGTTCAAGTACCACCTGGCGAAGGATGACGGCCTTGCGGTTTACGGCGAGAAGGAGGTTAAGAACGCGCTTCAGATGGGCGCTCTCAAGTTCCTGCTGGTCGACGAGAATAGGGAGGATGCCGATGCGTGGGCAGAGGAGGCTAAGAAGTACGGCACCAAGGTCTACTTCCTACCCGACGACTTCCCCGAGGCAGAGTGGGTCAAGAAGACGTTCGGCGGTCTCGTGGGCGTCCTACGCTACAAGCTGAACTGGTACTAGGCTAGACACGCTGCTCGACACACCCCTCCCGTTGTAGACACGCCTAGCCCGACTTCTTCGCAACTGGTGCACGCTAGTGCTCGGGCATCATCCACGAGTTGATAAGCTGGCTGTGCCTATACGCCTCTGTGCCACGGGGGGTGAGGTTCTGGGGGCTCCGCGAGCCCAACTGGGCGATGAAGAGTAGTCCCATCACCGACCCCGCGTTTAAACCCCTCCCGCGGCGCGATGCTCTAGGGCCTCGAGGCGTGAAACCCCTCATAGTTATCGAGCACTGTGAGGACCACTTGTCGAGGTGGGTTCTCTACGAGTACGAGGATGTCGTTAGGCTTGCTGGACGCGAGCGCGTCGTGTTCACGAACGTCTCGAGGAGCGAGTGGTGCGAGAAACTCTCACGACTAGCGAGGTGTTACAGGGAGAGTGTGGCGGAGCTTCGCGGTGTCCTCTGGTCTAGCCCCGAGCGTGTCATAATACTCGACCCGTCTGCGGACAAGCTCCTAGAGCCCCGTGACACGCGTGACGCAGAGGTGGTTGTTGTCGGTGGCATTCTCGGTGACCATCCGCCGCGCGGCAGGACGAGAAGGTGTATCACCGAGAGGATTAGCGGCGCGAGAGCGAGGAGTCTGGGGCCACACCAGCTGAGCATAGACGGGGCGGTCTACGTCTACCTGCGCGTCGAGGATGGACTTACACCGAGTCAAGTGCCCCTGGTTGTGAATCCCAAACTGCAGCTAGAGACGCTGCCGGGCATAGAGGTTGAGGTCGAGCTTCCCTTCGCGTACCCGCTGGTCGACGGCAAGCCGCTCATACCAGAGGGGGTGCTCCGCCTCCTGAAGAGCGGCCTACCATACTATGAGGCTATGCGCATGTAGCTAGACCGAGAGGTACAACACCACGACTATTTACATGGCGACGAGCTAGTCTCCCGTAGGGGCACGCCCGTGCCGGCCACCGTGCAGTCTGGCTGTAGGGCCCCCGGCTGCTCTAGACCCTCCACGCTTCTCCTCTCCGCAGTGACAGCCTCTATGCTCTTGTTGCTCTTGGCGTTGGTTGCACACGCGCACGCCGTGGTCTGGTACGATCGCGTCGACTTCTGGCTTCTCTATGGCGCCGAGAACGTTACCGTTGCCATCGTTGACCCGGATTATGGGCCTCTCGGGTCGCCCTGGGAGGCCTGGATGCTAGAGACTCTACGCGAGCGTATCAAGCTCGTATGCGCCTATATCAACGTCGGGTTTGCCGAGGAGTGGAGGTGGTACTGGGAGAGGCTGGTAGAGGAGAAGCCAAGCTGGCTGACTAGCGTCGAGTACCCCGAGTGGCCCGGAGAGTACTTCGTCGCGTACTGGTCTAGCGCCGCGTGGAAGCCAGGAGGCTGGGTTGACATCATAACCGAGTATGTGAGGCGCGTTGTTAGGCAGGGCTTCAACTGTATACTGTTGGATAACGTCGATGTCTACAACTACTGGGTTTCGCCCGAGGAGTATGGCCTCCCTCTGCCACGCATAGAGAACGCGACTAGGATGATGGCACTACTCGTACAAGTCGTCGCGAATTACGCTCATGCGTTGAACGCTAGTGTCTTGATAAACGTTGGTTCGGGTCTAGAGCTGCTCGAGAACGACACGTTAGTCTCGCTGATAGATGGAGTTATGCGCGAGGATGTGTTCGTGTGTAACGGTGAGCCCTGCGACCCGAACGAGACGGAGACCGTCGTGGAGCTTCTCGAGCGTGTCGCGAGTAGAGGGAAGCTGGTGATAATACTCGACTATGTCGACGACGAGGCTGACGAGTTGCTCGTGCTGCGTGAGGCTGGGAAGCACGGTTTCGAGGCCATAGCCTCGTACTCGCTCAACCTTGACGAGCTACCGCCCTACATACGAGGCTACTATGGCGTCTGCAAGACCAGCGCGGTCTTCGCGGCCGCCGTGAGAGTGAGAGGCGCGAGCAGGCTGTGGCTCATGCCCGGCGGCGCTGCAAGCCTGCACGGCGAGGCGATGCTACCCACGTGCAGCGGCGCAACCATTGCATACACGCTGTTCAACGGCACGTCCTACCGCGTCGTCATGGATGGCATGATGCTGGATGATTCTTTCTCCGCTGTACTCGCCAGCAACGATACACTAGTCTATCTGAACACGAGCGACTCTACACTACGCGTCGCAGGCCGGGACAGGATACTCGCTAAAGCCTACGCCTACGCACCACTCCGCAGCGTAACATGCAGCTCCACAACACTCATACTCTTCATGACGAACAACTCGACACTCGCAATAGCCGCGATCAACTCGTCAAGTCTGAGAGTACTGTGCCTCGCGAGCAACGTCTACCCCGGGAGATACGCCGCAATATGCACCAAGGACCGTATCTACATCCTCGCCTCGGACGCTAGAGAAGCCAAACTCTACCAGGCCTACAAAGACAACTGCACCGAGATCGCCAGCGGCCTGCCGCCAGCACAGCCACTCCCAAGCATCGCAAAGTGGAGCAACGCGATCGCCTACACTAGCACCAAGGGCCTGGCACTCGTGAACACCCGCAACACCCTACTGCTACCGCTACACCTCGACTCCATGAGGAGCATACTGGCAAGCCAACTGGCACGCTACTATACGGTCACAATAATAGACGGAAACGTGACCATAATAGACCCGCCCATACAGCCCCCCACGCCCATCCACAACACAAAGCCGAACTACCCCACACAAGCCATAATCACAATAACACTAACAGCGCCGATACTCGCCACACTCGCCATACACGCCACGCGAGCAACTCGAAACGCCACGAACACAGCCTAACGCCGCATAACAAATTGCAACGCTCAACAGACACCACACAACCTTTTAATCAAAGGATGTGACGTGAGCACTCACTCGAAGAGAAAGCTTAAACCCCTGGTTCCATGGGACGCGATGAGTTGGAGAACTGCGGGGGTGCCCGAGCCAGGTCAAAGGGGGCGGGCTGAGGACCCGCTGGCGTAGGCCTGCGTGGGTTCAAATCCCACCCCCCGCACCACTTCACTTGTCCTCGCTATTGTCCCAAAATTCCGTCCGCATAACCGTTCTAACAGCACTACTAGCATTGCCAGAGTGTTAAGGATGTTTAATCAACTATTATTAATTCGTTATATACTTTTCTGAACGGTAGCTATCAACAAGCTAGAAGACTATAGACTTCTGCCGACGTTCGGTGTCACAATGTCGAAGACGTTGCTCTTACCTGATGAGAGGTTACAATATAAGACTCGCATAGGCTCAACAGAGATCTACGTGACTGATAGACGTTTTGACAGTAGTGAGCGGCGCAGAGACCTATGATGTACTCTTGACTCACATCGGTGTCGTCACTATAAAGGAAAAAGGGACATGCTCCTGCTTGGCGCCATACTACTATTTCTTGGCATTCCATTCTTGTCATACGGTGGCGTCATACTCTTGCTAGCAGGACTAGCCCTAGCATGGTACGGGTGGAAGAACAGGTACATCCTTGAGATAACAGCAGGTTCAAAGAAGTTTAGCACACGCAACGGTGAAAGAGTGCACGAGATAGCAGCTCGCTTACGTGGCTTCGTCATGCAAGTGAAGCAAAGCTAAAGCACAGCAGATATACTTGACAAACCGCAAAATAAGGCTTTACCAAGTTGTTTTAAAAATCCGCACTTTAAACTCTAAGATTCTATGCTTGTGTGTTAGAGCAGCTGAACGACTTTATGCACTACCTACACTTCGAATGCCTCCGTTTTGTACGAGCGTCTATACAGACTCACATGGATAGAAAACTGGAAACAGAAAGGTGAATTAACGGCGTCATCCCGTCGCGCGCGCCTACCTGTGCGGGGGTTTGCCTTCGTGGCTTGTCCCCCGCCGCGGTTTGCGCGCGTCCACGGGTCGGCCGGGTTTGACGCCGTAAGGCTGTGTTTTATTGTGGTGTCGGCCCCGTCCGTTCCCCCATCCCCGCCGTGCACGTCGGCGGGTGAGGGATTCGTCTAGCCTCCTCATCCACCGGTCTTGGTTGTCTGGTGCTGCGGGCTTAGGTGGGTGGCGGTTCGGGTTTAACGTTGGGTGCTTGTTTTGGGTGTGGTTGAGCGTTTGTGCTCGTGTATCTCGAGGCTCTTCTCTGTGTTGTCGCGTGCCGAGGCGCGGTTGCTCGCGAGGGGTTTGTCTGTCCTCTGTGAGACTCGTGACCCGGGTTTGGCTCTCCAGGAGTCTACTGCTATAGAACGGTGGGGGTACTATGGTGAGCCTAGGCCGGAGTTCCCCGGGTTCTTCAAGAGGCTGGCGTGTGCGGCGAGGGTCAGGCTCCCCGAGCCTCTTGGAGCCTCTGGTGTGGATGTCCTTGAGGCTATCCGGCGTAGGGAGAGCCGCCGCGAGTATGGCGACATGCCGGTGAGTCTCGAGCAGCTCTCCACTCTGCTCTTCTACGCGGCTGGCGTTAGGGGGTATGAGCTGGGTTGGCCTCTCCGCACCTACCCCTCGGCGGGCGGCCTGCAGCCAGTCGAGGTGTACGTTAACGCCTGGAGCGTTGAGGGTCTCGAGCCGGGACTGTACCACTATGATGCCGAGCGGCACGAGTTGTGCCTGCTTGGCGAGCCTATACCCCGCGATAGGCTAGCCAGCATATGCCTGGATCAGGAGCATGCTGGTGACGGCTCGCTTGCACTGATAATCACCGCGGTGTACGCGCGTACTGCTAGCAAGTATGGGGCGCGCGGCTACCGCTATATACACCTGGATGCTGGGGCTGTCGTCCAGAACGTGTATCTTGTTACCGAGGCGTTGGGCCTAGCCACGGTCGTGATAGGCGCGTTCTACGATCACGAGCTGTGCAACGAACTGGGTATAGACTGTAGGTGGGAGCTACCGATGGCAGTGATGCCCGTGGGTACGCGCCCCTAGGCGGGGCGTGCACAACGTACAGCGTCATACTCTGTCATACCGGGTGTTCTCCCCTCCTCGTCAGGCTACACATGGTGCAGCAAGTGTGGCTCGGAGTGTCAGGTATGTGGGGCTTGCGAGCCTGGTGATACTAGAGTGATACCGCATGGGGGGACTTCGGGCGCGCACAAGGCGCGAGAACGCTTAAGTATACATGGGCACCCCGTACCTTCACTGGAGGCTGAGGGCCCATGAGCCAGGAGAAGCAGCCCTGCACCAAGCCCGTTCGTGTCCGCGACTCTAGCACCGGCGAGGAGGTCGAGCTAGTCCCAATCAAGGTGTGGGTGCTAGCACCAAGAGGCAGGAAGGGCGTCAAGATCGGCCTCTTCAAGAGCCCCAAGACCGGCAAGTACTTCAGGGCTAAGGTCCCGGACGACTACCCGATCTGCGGGTAAAGAGCAGAGGCTCGCAACACCCCGGCCCGCGCCCCGCCTTTTCTCACGCTCCCCACCACTCGCTTCTCCTCGTGGCCTAGCGTAAGGCTAGAAACACCCTGCGCGTCTCACCGTATCCTCCCTGTACTGTCACTGGGGGTGGCGCGCTGTGTCGGCCTGGTTAAAGAAGCTACGCGACGTTGTGGAGGAGGTCGGGTATAGCTACGAGGCCGAGGAGACGATGAGGATACACATAGGCGATATTATCGTAGAGGTTGGCGTGGAGGATGGAAAGTATGCTGTCACGGTCTCGGTGCCGCTGCCGGGCTCGGGTGCCACCGACGAGGAGGTCGACTACTATGCTAGGCTGTACGAGCAGGGTCTACGTGTCCTCCTAGGCCTAGGTGGCGATGTGAAATACGAGGTTGATACTAGTCTTCCGGACTACCCATCGCTGCACATGACAAGACTCTACGACGATGCGGATAAACTTGTGGAGGACATGTCGAGGCTTCTCAGAAAACTCGTGGAGGTTATACCTCCGAGCGGCGGCGTCGAGGGCTAGTCGATTCTCCTCACTACCTCGCACGTTATCCTCGTCTTTTCGAGCGCATAGCGTAGGGGTATCAGGTCTAGTGGTGCACTCGTTGTGACTAGTAGCTTCTCTACCTTGTACTTCATGGCCAGCTCCTTTGCTTTGCCAGCAGTGGCGTCTACATCCTCCGGGTAGATGCTCCTTGCGTTGATTAGCCCTAGGCCTAGGCCGCTGGGCGTCCAAGCGTCTAGCGCTTCGCGCGCAGCCTCAGGCTTATCAACATAGTCTATTATGACGTAGTCTGCGTTAACATCGCTTAGCTTCTTCCACACCTCTCTCCTAGGCGGCGCGTAGTATGTGACCAAGCGTGTCTCGGCTTTGTCCTTTATCCGCGCGAATATCTTGTTGGCTAGGCGGGCGGCTTCCTCCGCGTCCTCGGGTCTGGCATCCATGTCACCAAGGAACGGCTCGTGAACCTCTATCACGCTTGCGCCGTTCTTCACGCTCTTCTCCGCCTCGAGCGCTAGTATCTCGGCAACCCTCTCCGCTACCTTGATCGGGTCTAGCCCCTCGCGTATCTTGGCTAGCCTGGTGAACGTCACAGGGCCCGGCAGCACTATGCGTATAGCCGCCCAGCTTGGTAGCACCGAGCGCATCGCCGCCGCTCTGCCGGGGGTCACTAGGCGCTGTGGATCTGGAAGATCCTCGATCACTGGCACTCTGTAGAAGAAGTTGTTGTCGAACCAGCGTGCGAGGCCGTCCACCCAAACACCGCGCCATGCCTCAGCAAAGGGGCGGAGGAGGTCGTGCCAGTCTAGCAGCGGGTCTGCTACGCTCCTAGTGCCAACCGCTAGCTGTGCACCCATCAGCATCAAGCTATCCTCGACGAGCGCCCTCATTGTTTCGAGTGTACTGGCTTCGCCGAGCTCCTCTAGGCGGCGTAGTAGCCTTCTCACTCTATCACTGCGGGGGTAGGGGGTTAGCACGTCACACGCGACGTTCAACGCTTGCACCGGGGTTCCCGTGTCGCCACGGGTTGTTGAGAAGCTCTTCGCCGGGCCGCTAGGCCAGGATGTGCGGTATCCCTCGTGCGCGTAGCTCGCGGTGTATACGTTCTGCCGCCTCACCGTGCAGGACTACTGCGGCCCCCTTCTCGGCCATCGCTGCAAGGACGTCTGTGATGGCATCGAGCATCTCTGTGTTCGCGTGAAGGCCGGGATCCTCAATCATCAGCATGAGGTTGTATGGCATGTTCCTGGCGTAGTGAATGAGCGGGAACACCGCGAATATCACTGGCTTTAGCCCGCAAAGCTCCATGCTCTTGGGTTTCCGTAGGAGTATACCCCACGATGATAGCTCCACGTGGCACTCGATTAGCTCCTCTAGCTTCTTCACTAGCCCTTCGTTGACGTTACCCAGGCCTATCATGGTCCTCGCCTCGACCATATCGCGCAACCATGGCGTCTCGCAGTAGGTGTGTATGAAGCCCCGTATGTCGCCCACACGCGTCTTTGGCAAGAAGGCTGGCCATGGTACACCGCGAGGCCAGCCTATGCTACCGAGCGGGGCGAGAGCATCCTCTGCAACCTCACGGTCGACATCAAAGCTTAGACGGTCTTCCCTCACCTCTAGTTTAAGCCACCCCAGGTCCACGAGGAACGACTCGTCTATACTGACACGGTGCCCTGCTATCAGCCTGAAGAGCCGTCTCTCGAACCCCTTGCCTCCTATGACGCCTGCTATGTGGTCGCCCCTCTTGCCCTCCTCGGCTTTACCAGCCTCCTCGAATAGTATCCTCGAGAGGCTGTGGAGGATGGCATAGGGTGTCAGCAAAGTATCGAACTTCGTGGATAGGGTGACCGCGCCGGGCCTTGCCTCTAGCCAGGAGCTTCTCCCGTACTCGATTCTAACCCTCCACACGCAAATACCACCATGCGGCTCTCTGTGTGCGAGGGGCAATAGGAGTTGAGGGCGCTGATGGTCCAGGAGGGTTTCGGCGACCTGAGGGCTGGTGTAGAGAGGCGCGTGGGTGGCTGCAACCTACGCATGTACCGCGATGGTGGCTTCAATGTGTATGAGAGGGAGTGTGGTGGAGACATCCGCCGGGTTAGGGTTGCGGGTGACAAGCTTGAGGTTGTACCGGCGCCACCGGTAATGGCTGAGCCGCGCGTCTCCAATATCATCATGCTCCGGTTGCCAGAGCCTCTTGTAGTGTCGCCGGGTAGTGAGGCGAGCATAGAGACGAGCATACCCGTTGATATCGTTGTGGTGATGGGCTCGCTGGTGGTAGATGCTATACCGACATACCGCGTGAAGTACGCGTTGTATGGTAATGTGGACAAGGGCGTAATAACAAGGTTCGTTAAGCTTGGCGAGTGTAGAGCACCGTGCGCCTCTATGCGTATAGTCGTGCGCAATAGTGGAGGTAAGCCTGTGAGGATAGAGCGTATCGTCTTTCCTGCTTACATGTTAAGCCTCTGCTACAATGGTAGCCTCGTCTACGCTAACAGCATATTCGTCAACGCGGTTGATGACGTGGGGTCTGTTCAGCCTGGAAGGTTAGAGGCGCAGGAGTGTAGACTCGCCCCGCAGCTTTTGCGCGCACCAATATTCGAGAGGCAGAGGCAGAAGTTCTTGATGCTCTACGGGTTCTAGCGTACTACCGTTTCATATGCTTCGAGTGGCTCCGGCCACGCAAATATGGTAATACATGCCCATCCCGAGCATACCGGGTCTCCCCGCCACGGTGGTACCTGTTGAAGGGCGACTGGTTCATTGACGCGTATGCTGCCGTGATAGACCGGCTGCTAAGCGAGCTGAGAAACGAGGAGCGGCAAGTGCCGGAGGTACCGACGGACTGGTGGGTTGCTAGGCTCCCCGAGCCTTCGAGCGATTCGCCACCTCTCGCGGCCATCGATGGCGGCGGCGGGTTTGAGCCTCTCGTCGGAGGCTCTGCCCTGTACATTGCGCGTGCGATGGCCGTGTTCAACCCGCCTGGCGATCCTGTGAAAGTCGTTGACGTTAAGCTTGTGCCGGCGCGCGACACGAGGATACTAGACGCGCTACGGTCTATAGTTGAGCACCGGGCGGCACTCCGCGCTCTAGAGAGGCTGCCGCGCGACGAGGCCACGATTCTAATGGATGGTAGTTACCGTGCTGTGGTCTCCGCGGCGCTCTCGTCTATTAGGAGGGCCGCCTACGGGCATGTTAGCCTGGCTTCGCTCTACACGGGCCTCGCGAGTCTCGAATTGCTAGTGGTGCTCTCTAAGCTGTTCCAGGTTGCACTTGAGCATGGCGTTAGAATAGCATATGTCTCGAAAGACTCTGGCTATCGTAGCTTCAAGGAGGCTGTTCTCCTCGACCTGCTATCAAAGGAGGCAGAGAGGCTCAACCTACTCGACCTTAGCGTGTTGGCCGAGAGGGGGGCGAGGAGCTACCCTCTAGGTAGGATACGCGAGGAGCTCCTCGCATGGCGTAAGCGTGTACCCCCGCGTCTACAATCACTGATAGACATGATACTGGACATAGGGTACCGGGATACACTCTTCATAGACGATTTCGTTGGAGCCGCTGTTGGCCACACGCTCGCACTCGAACTTGCTCTTGGTGGCCTCTACGGCTCGGATATCGAGAAGAGTGTCGACAAACTATGTGACCGCGTGGATGAGTACATTGGGGGGCGTGAGGCTGAGAATTGTAGAGGGCTTCGGGACGACGCTGTGAGGGCATACCAGATGCTCCCAGCTGCACGCATGATGTATGTTAGACTCGCGCCGGGCGACGATCTGCTGCTAGTCGAGACGCCAGGCTCCTCTAGGCTTGCAAGCGAGGGTAGAAGCCTAGAGCCTCTCAACGACGATGAAGAGGAAGTGTTGCGCGTACTCGTGGCCGGGTATGCTGGGCCACGCTTCTACAACCGCTGGCTCGTCGCGGCGCACGAGGCCGCAACAATGAGGGGCGAGCACCTAGCGCTATACGCGAAGCTGCTTGATAGCCTGGCACGTGCACGCGGCGTGAGGCTCAGGCTTGCTCGTAGGGTTAGCGTGGGGGTGACAGGCATTGTCTGACTTGGGCCAACCTATAGGGAGGATTACGGGGGTCGCGAAACCCGACTATTTCATATTCACGTTTGATCCCTCAAGACCAGTTAAGCTCTACGACTACGTAGTCGTTGAGATGCGGGAGGAGCCCCCCGGTAGCGACGAGCCTGTAACAGTCAAGGTGGTAGCACAGGTCTATAGCATCGAGAGGGCTAGTCTGGGGCTTAGCCCGGACCATCCTTGGCCCGTCGTGCGAGAATATACACTGCCCCTTGACCTTGACACTCCGCGTGCCGCTGCAAAGATACTCGGGTATAGGTGGCAGGGTAGGATACTCCGCCCTCGGAGCGCGCCTCCCGTAGGCTCATGGGTCTACCGGGCGCCAGACAAGCTCTTAGAGGAGTTCTATGCCGTCGAGGAGCCCAGGAGGCTCCACATAGGCTACCTAATATCCAGGCCTAGTGTACCCGCATACCTCGACATTGAGGGTCTGAAACGCCACCTTGCCATCATTGCGGCTACTGGCGCTGGCAAGACATGGACTAGCGTGGTGCTCATAGAGGAGCTCTTGAGGAAAAATGCGACGTTGATAGTGCTGGATCCTCACGGCGAGTACGTTGCTATGCAGAGGAGCGCGTGTAGGAAGGCGCGCGAGTTCTGCGGAAGGATACGTGTAGTAAAGGGCCACAAGGATCAGGAGGGCGACACTCTCTATCGTGTAGACGTCCTCGATCTTGATGGTAGTGAACTTGCCAACCTTGCAGGGGTACCCTCCAACGCTTCAAGGATACGCAATGTGATCATACAGGCTAAGACGCTTAGTGAAATTCTCGCGAAACACGTGGATAAGCGTCTTGGTGGCTTACCGTGGATAAAGGAGGTAATCTCTCTCACGTTGAGAGCACTCTCTGACACCAAGACGAGGAGCGGCGGCACAGAGTACAAGTATAACCTCTTTGCGACGAACTTCACCAATGAGCTTCTCCGCGAGATACGCGATACTATGAGGTTGCCGAGAGAAGCTGTTGACAGGCTAAGGCAGGAGCTTACAAGGGACTCCACGTTCAACCAGGCTTTGCAACAACTCTTCTCGACACTAGCTAGGAGCCCAGAGCCAGCGTTAGCCGCGTTGAGATACATCTCGATGCTCGAGGACATAGGGATATACTCGACGTCAACAGTGCCTCTTGAGGAGCTATTGATGCCTGGCGTTGTGACCGTGGTCAATCTGGCTGGGTTACCGCTTCCCGTCCAAGACCATATAGCCTCGAGCATTATGCGGCGTGTCTTTGAAGCTCGTATGAGGGCTGTTAGGGGTCTCCCAGGTGAACAGTATCGCTACCCCGTGCTTATCATAGTTGAGGAGGCGCACAGGTTCATACCTTCGCAGGGTAATACGCGTACTCTCCCCGTCGCGGTGATGATAGCCAGTGAGGGTAGGAAGTTCGGCGCGTTCATGGCTGTGATAACACAGAGGCCGAGTAGAATAGACCCAGATGTGCTCAGCCAGGCTCAGAGCCAGATCATTCTGCGCATAGTGAATCCGCGAGATCAGCAGGCTGTGAGGGATGCTAGCGAACAGCTTAGCCAGGAGCTCTTCGAGAATCTTCCGGGGCTTAACCCTGGTGAGGCTATCATCGTCGGGCCGGTTGCGCCGATCTCGATGATGGTGAGGGTGAGGGAGAGGGTTCTCGACTACGCAGGCACCGACATTAGCCTTGTTGAGGCCTGGGGCAGAAGCGTGTCAGAGGCTAGCGTCATCCGTAGGATTGAGGAGCGTCTAGCCGAGAAGCTGAGCGACCTAATGGGGTATCCCGTGGAGCCAGACAGAGTTCTGGATGCGCTTTCGGGTCTTCTAGGGGTCGATATACCACGTAACGTCTACATGCGCGGTTTGAAACTAGTAGCGAGCAGCAGGGTACGCGTGTACAGGTTTGATCCTCGCGACGTGAAGGTATACGGGCAGGCCGCAGGATTTGATGTTGAGGTTGGGCTTGGGGGCGGTGTTAGAAAGTGCGATTGTGGCGCTGACAGCACTGAGAGGGAGGACGCTATATGCCCCCATATGGTTGCTGTTGTGGTGCAAGCGATAGTGGATGGCATGGTGGTTAGTGTTGTGCCGAGCGCCGGAGACACGAGCATCATTGATGAGCTCTGACTCAGACCGGGAGCTGCTTGAGTATGTCGAGGAGTTGACCAGCCTAAGTTCCAACTGTCTAAGCGACGATGATGTGGATAAACTCATCGAGTGTAGCTTGAGCGGGGAGGGTGTTGTAGAGGTAAAGGTTGATGGTTTACACGTAATCATGCCTTGCAGTGATACTCCCGAGGCTTGGGCTAATCTATTGCATGTTTATTGTCTTCGTGACTATCTACGTGTAGACGGGTTTGAGCCTCGTCCCGGCTGGGTTGTAGTTGATGCTGGTGCGTATCTTGGCTTCTATACCCTCTTTGCGGCTAAACGTGTGGGCAGCAACGGGTTGGTTATTGCTATTGAGCCTTTGCAGCGCAACCGCGTCTTCATAGAGGAGAATGTGGTGCTCAACGGGTTTATGGATAGGGTGCGTATAGACCCGCGTGCTTTGTGGTCTAGTACAGAGCGGCGGGTATTAGCCGTCTCGTGTTATCCGGCCACTAGTAGCTTCTATCGCGAGTATGTCGAGCGGCATGGTGACGTGTGTAGCGAGAAGAGGGTCTCCACAGTTACTTTGCCCGAGCTTCTACGAGAGCATGGACTGTCACGCGTTGATCTACTCAAGGTTGACGTTGAGGGTGCTGAGGCGGACATCCTGGCTGTGAGAGGGTGGGAGGATGTCGTTCAACGGCTTGTTATCGAGGTTCATCCCTGGGTGGTTAATGTGGACGCGGTGGCTAACCTGTTGGAATCAAGAGGGTTTAGCGTTAGGGTCGTGGATATTGGCTCGCCAAGCCAGGTTATGTTGTTCGCATGGAGGAGGCATACGTAAGGAGGCCTCATAGAGGGCTAGACGCGGCTTATTAGTCCTCCTGGCACCCCTGGCAATGCTCTGGACGCGTTGCTGAGTTGATATTCCCCGGTTTGTACGGTGCCTGGGACGCGGGGCTGTGAAGAGTCACGGTTGGCTGATGTGTGAGGATAACGCCCCGTAGTCTGAGCCCCCTATAGGCCGATGTAGATGCGACCCGGCCTCAAGACACGTAGAAGTACACGTCGTGTAGCTGGTTTGGGGATTTCCTTGCTACATATCTTCGTTGCTGGTAGCCCGCTTGTCTCTAACACCAGGCAATCGCCCACTATTGTGTAGTCAAGGTGTAGGCCTCTCTTCTTACCCAGCTCTGCTAGCATTTCGAGACCCTCTACTATGGGTATGTCGAGGTGCGTACGCGTAGCGTGCATACATCCCTTAGGGTGCAGCTCCGCTTGTACACGTCTACAGCCTATACCCTCGATACACACATCAACTTCTATTCTCTTTTTGCACACTAGCATCCACCTCTCGCAACGTGTCCCACAGCGTCGCCAGGAGCGTTAAACTAGCATTAAGCAAGGCACGTGCAGAGGAATAATCTCTCGCATCCACATCGATTATTATCCTCGTTTCCCTCTTCTCAACACGCATTTCGCCACGGGTTGGGTCCGGCGGATTACTAGCCTCGACAAGGAGCGCCTCATAGAGGGCTTTTGTCTTCGTCTCGTCGCACACCTCTACTTCAATCCTTGCCCGTGGCCGCATAGCGCAACACCTCACGTTTCTCTAGATAGACGTGTACCTTTGCCTCTGCGTCTGTAACAGCCGATATTCTTAGTGTTGGGCCACAGACTCTGCGTGTATGGGGGCAGAGGAAGGTTAACTCGACGATACCACCCTTCTCCTCCATCAAGCCTATCACGTCGTACTTCTCCCACTCGTCTTCACCATGAAGTACAAGTTTACCTAGAAACGATTTCAGCACCACGTCTACTACTCGAGCAGCTTCTTCGCTGTTAACTCTACGCGCATCTATCCCGAGTTTCTTAACGCCGAATATCCTCTGTGCACCGGGAGTCTCACGTCGCAGACGTACACCACGAAGCGATATCGTTGCCATGAGTTGTAGGCCTTCCTCGGGTAGCGCGCCTGGCTTATACACTCGTATAACTCCAGGGTTACCCTTCTTCACACCGATTATCACTACTCGCTCGGCTCCATAGTTGTAAGCCTCATAGTAGAGGTCTTGGAGCGTTGCCTTGCCACGGTTTATCTTGACAGCCTCTGGTAATACCGAGGCTAGGTCTTTAGCAAAGCTTCGTACTCTCTGTGTGGGTCTATGCGAGGTAGTAACTATTATCCTCGCTCTGCCCGCAGCGCTCATCTATGCACCCCTCCGGTGCTACCCCTACCGACATCACCCTTAGGCTAAACCCG
Source organism: Pyrolobus fumarii 1A (assembly GCF_000223395.1). GTDB lineage: Archaea > Thermoproteota > Thermoprotei_A > Sulfolobales > Pyrodictiaceae > Pyrolobus > Pyrolobus fumarii. Next base: position 1,803,580 of record NC_015931.1, read on the forward strand.
GATATACCAGGCGGCTATGCCCTACTATCAGCTGTAGGGGGTGTGGCAGAGCGTGTCCGAGACCAGGGTTACCGTTACTAGGATCAGGATGGTTGGTAGGAGGTGGAAGGCCGATTTCCTAGAGGATCTCATGGAGCTGCTGAAGATAACGTTTGGCGGCGAGACACTGATACGCCTAAACAGCTTCCTGACGCCTCAGCGCCGTTTCCCGATAACCGACTTCGATGTCTTCAAAGAGGTCGACGATGAAACCATTCGCAAGCTGCGCGACGAGATAGAGAAGCTGCTAGAGGAGCATGGCTACAACCCAAGGAGGCTGCTAGCGATAAAGAAGGTTGAAACTACAATCACAGCCAGAGAGTCTGCCATTGAGAGCAGGCGCGAGGATGTAGGCACTGCCGAGGAGAGAGCCGAGGCTGAAACCACCTAAGCTTCTCCACCCTTCTTTTTAGACACAACGCGTATGTACTCGATACGCGTGTAGGGATACTGGCCTTCCTCGTCCTTCTCTAGCTTCTTCGTCATATCCCATACTGTGAGCAGAGCTATGGATACCGCTGTAAGCGCCTCCATCTCGACACCAGTCTTCGCAGATGTAACTACCTTTGCCCTGCACACCACCCTATCCTCCCCACTAACCTCACATTTGACATCAACATGCGTCAACGGCAACGGATGGCACAATGGTATGAGGTCCCACGTCTTCTTAGCAGCTAGAATACCGGCTATCGCAGCAGTTGTGAGCACATCACCCTTCTCTATACGCCCCTCTCGTATAGCCCGTATCGTCTCGGGACGCAGACGTATCGCACCCTCTGCTATAGCTTCGCGGTATACGACCGGCTTGTGCGTCACATCAACCATGTGGACCTTGCTCACGTTCCCCCAGCCTCTCGAAAATCTCAGCTAGAAGCCTAGTCAAAGGGTTATCCCGATTCAACGTGATGATGCGCGCACGCCCATATCGCTTCTCAACTATAACACCATGCTTTTTTAGAACCTCCAGGTGCCTATTGACAAGCCGGTAGTGCATACCCGTTTCGCGCACAAGCCTCGTTATGTTGACCTCCCCGTGGTTGAGGAGCACGCGGAGTATGCGTATCCTACCAGGGCTGCCCAGTATCTCCTCGAGGCTCAAGGCACATCGCCCGCCTTAAACTTACGAATAGCATCTATCACGGTCTTCTCGAGGATATCCAGAGGCGCTGCACTCAACCCTATGAGCGTCGTACGGCCCCTCACGCCCTTACCCGATGGCTTAGCATCAATAACGCCCTTCAGCTTCAGGTCACGAATGTACTCATAGACTTGCGTGTGGCCACGGGGCTTCTCACCAAATTCCTCACAAACCGCGCGGTACTCCTGCTCTACCTCTCCCATTTTCGCATACGGCTCTGTCTCCTTGCTCCTCAACACTCTTATTATCGCGAGGAGGAGTAGCAGCTGGTGCAGAGTTAAGCTACCCTCGAGGATTATGTCCTGAATCCTAACTGCATGTGGGTTGACTAGTGCGTGCGCTTTCCTCACATGCTCGATAGTTATTCTATCCGAGCCTTCGTTATCCGCGTATTCGCCTGCAAGCGTCAATATCTGGAGTGCTTGCCTTGCGTTACCCTCGCCATGCCCATCGATACCAGTCAGCTCTGCTATATAGCGTATCACCTCGTCACCAACTGTTCCCGGGTAGAAGGATAGCTCTGCACGATATTGTAGAATGTCATAGAGCTGGGCAACCGTGTAGGGTTGGAATGTCACAACGTTCTTGAGCAGATAGTTGACAGTGGCGGGATTCAACATGTTGAGGTGTTTTAGATCCCTCATTATGAAGATGTAGTGCATTCTCCTCTTGAACATTGGGTACTCGTCATACACCCTCACGAGGAAGTATACTGCGTCGTTCCCGCTAGTCTCTATAAAATAGTCGAACTCGTCAAGGATAATTATAGCATGCTCGTCCCTCTCTTCTAGCTTCTCGAGAACCCTCTCAAACACTTCACGCGCAGAGTAGCCTCGAGTCGGCATAGGTATCTCTAGCTGCGACGCGATGCTCGTGACGACCGAGTATAGAGTTCGAACAGCATGACAGTTGATGTACACCATGCGTAGGGTGAGACCCCTCTTCCTCGCTATCTCGGCAAAATCCATTGTGAATCTTCTAGCACTAGCTGTCTTGCCGACACCGATCGGCCCGACTATGAGAGCACGATGAGATGTGCTACCGGGGTCAGTGATTATACCCCTGAAATACATTGCAAGCTGTTTCAGCTGCTGTTCACGGTGTGGGAGCTTCTCGGGCACATAGTCTGGGTCGAGCTTCTCTCTACTTTTGAACACACTTGGCTTCTCGAGCACAGATTCTATAATGTCTCGTGTAGTGCCTCCCTCCGGCATACTTCCGGTCTACCCCTGTACCCAGGTTCACTCCGCGAGCGACAGTATCCCTAGATGTGATTTCCCGTATGCTAACCGTAATTAGCTACACAACGCTCGGTAGTACCTCTCTTCCACCACTCTTCTACGCGGTCACAGCGCCAAGGTATGATGCTAAGACCGCAACCTTCACCAGGTACACACTCTAGCTTCACAACATGCTGAGCACCCCGTCTCGATACTCTGAACCCACGAGCAGAGAGCCACTCAACAATCACTTTCTCTAGTTGCGACGATAGACGTGAAGATCCACGCACATCCACCTCAACCCATACAACAGCACCACTCCCCAGTTTGGCCGAAAGCACCTCCAACCCCTCGACGATACTGCCAGGTTCAGGCTCAACGTGATACTCTACTGGCACCACACGCTGCGCGTAGGCTGGCGGCCAATGCATAAGCCTCCTCAACAGGATGAATGGATTAACCAAGGAGAAGACTAAGATCACATCTGGGTAGCTTCTAGATCTACGCGACACTAGGCCTGGATCCAGCTCATAGAGTACATCACCAAGCTCTGTTTCGAGCTTAGTTCCCCGCCCTTTACTCGCCGTTGCTATCAGTACTAGCGGCCTTCCTCCCTCTACCCATCTCCACCTGCCCCGTATAGGGGCAACATTCTCGAACGGGACACTCGTCACACCTCGGGCGCCCCGGCCTACAATACCGCCTACCAAGCTCTATAAGCAGCATGTGCATCTCACGCCTGACTTCTGGCGGGAAGAAGATCTCTCCCCATTTCCTCTTTTCCTCGTAGCCGCCTCTGACACCCCACCTCTCCAATATCCTCGAGATGTGCGTATCCACGGGGAAAACCGGAAAACCACAATAGTTCATGAGCACGACATCAACGGTCTTTGGACCGACGCCGCGCAGACCGAGCAACAGTTTACGAGCGTTCTCTATACCCATCTTGCATAGGCTCTTTTCGACCCACGGGTTTTCAACAAAGAACCTAGCAATACCCAGTATGGTCTCAACCCTCCTCCTGTACATGCCTGCCGGCTTCACCGCCTCCTCTAGACGGTCCCGAGGCGTTCTCAGCACAGCCTCGGGTGTAACCACACCACCAAGAGCCTCAGCAAGTCTTCGAAATGCTTCGATAGCATTACGGTCGTTTGTATTCTGGCTAAGGACGACACCCACAATCAACGCGAAGAGACTTGCGCCACGCTCCTTGGCGTATAGGGCTACAAATCTCTCCGGGGAGGGCCTGGGAAGGGAACTACGAAGCTTCTCATATATTACCTGCCAGCTACAGAGGGACAATCAGCCATTCACCCTAGTAGGCTAGGATATCGCAGAGGCTCGCCTGGCCTCAGCACCGTCTCTCCAGGGTAGAACGCCTCGCCTCCAAGCTCCTCCTCGATTCTTAGAAGCTCATTGTACTTTGCTGTTCTCTCGCCACGAGCCGGAGCACCCGTCTTAATGAGGCCCGTGCCAAGCCCGACCGCCAGATGTGCTATAGTCGTGTCCTCTGTCTCGCCACTCCTGTGACTGATTATAGCCCTCATACCCGCACGATGAGCCATATTGACAACCTCTAGAGCCTCCGTCAGCGTACCTATCTGGTTAACCTTTACCAGCACTGCCGTCGTCGCACCAACCCTTATCCCTCTCTCAAGCCTCTCAGGGTTAGTAGTGTACAGGTCGTCGCCTACCACGAGAACCCCTCTCTTGGAAGCCTCCCTGGTGAACACAGCAAAGCCCTCGAAGTCCTCCTCATAGAGCGGATCCTCGACACTACGCACAGGGAACTCATCAAGAATCGATACCAGATACTCTATCATCTTCTCCCTATCAAGCTCCTTCCCATCAACTATGTACACGCCACGCTCCTCATTGTAGAACTGAGAAGCTGCAACATCAAGTGCATACACAACATCCACTCCTGGCTCATACCCCGCCCTCTTAGTAGCATCTACCAGCGCGCTCAAAGCCTCCCTATTCTCCCTCATCGGCGGCGCAAAACCACCCTCATCACCAACGTTAACCGCCATCTTACCATACTTCTCGATAAGGAGGCGCCGGAGAGCCTTGTAGACCTCAACAGCTATTCTCATGGCCTCGCGGAAGGAATCGGCACCCACCGGCACTATCATGAACTCCTGGAAGCTAAGCTCGTTGCCAGCATGCGCACCGCCATTTATAATGTTGAGGAGCGGGACTGGCATCACATAAGCGCCCGGCCCCCCTAGGTACCTGTAGAGCGGCAGCCCGGCAGTCGCAGCAGCAGCCTTAGCCACGGCTAACGACACAGCAACTATGCTATTGCCACCAAGTATCCTCTTCTCGTGTGTACCATCAAGCTTGCATAGGAGCGCGTCTATCTCACGTTGCTTCCTAGAGTCTAGGCCTATGAGAGCAGGCGCTATGACAGAATTTATCACATTGACTGCACGCTCTACACCACGCCCTGCCCACGCCCTACCCTCATCCCTAAGCTCCACCGCCTCGTGCCTACCCCTGCTAGCCCCGGCTGGCGCAGCAGCCCGGCCAACACCGCCACCCTCAGTGACAACCTCCGCCTCTACTGTTGGATCGCCCCTCGAGTCTAGTATCATCCTACCACGCACATCAATGATACGGAAAGCCTCGTCGCTAAACACGCTCGCTGCCCCCCGCACACCCCGAAGCTACCCCGCTAAAACCCCGGATGCCAGTCAAGCTGAAGGGAAGATGCGTTGAGAATTCTCGTGATAGGCGCAGGACAAGTTGGCTCGCACCTAGCACGGATACTCGCACTACATGACAACGACGTGATTGTCGTGGATAAGGATCCGGCGAAATGCCAGAATCTTAGAGAGTCTATAGAGGCCGACATACACGTCGTACAGGGAGACGCTACAGACCCGAGCCTCTATGAAGAGATAGACTTGTCAAGCATAGATGTAGTGGTCGCTGCAACCGATCGCGACGAGGTTAATCTCTTCGTGGCAACGCTCGCAAGGGATTATGGCGTTAAGAGGATAATAGCGAGAGTGCGTAGCCCCCTAGTTGCAAAGCTCATGGAGAAGATAGGCGTCGAGTACGTGATAACAGAGCCCCTCGTGACAGCAAAGCTAATGGCGTCTATCATCGAGGGGAAGTACACAGCAATAAACCTGGTGCCCGTGTTTACGGGCAACTATGTACTCGTGTCGTTATCGATATCAGAGACCGATACTAGCGTCGGCAAGAGCCTAGACGAGTTGGATTTGCCCCGCGAGTCTAGGATACTGGCCGTCTTCGATGGCGAGAATATGCTAGACCCTATGGAGGTGGAGCGTTTACACCCAAACTATGTTGTAATTGCACTTGTACGTAGGGATGTGGTGCAGGAGTTTATCCAGGCGTTCCGTTAGCCCGCCAAGTGGTGAGCACTTTGCAGCTCCATACTGATGTGCTCCGCGTGTTTATAGCCCTGATACCTTTCGCCATAGCCGCCCTCATACTACACTTCATGAAGAGCAGGCTAGGGCGCCTCGTGGAGCGCAACATATTATCAAGGACTTTATTGTCACGCTTGCATAGCCTTGCGGCTCTAGTCGCCTATTGTATAGCGGCGCTTATCGCACTCTACACTCTCACGGGCGCGCATGAGGCGCTGTACGCGGCGATAGCGCTTGGATTAGCTAGCATAGCACCAGCTATACCGATACTCACCAACATCTATGCATACTACGTGATAATGACAGAGCATATTGTTGCACCCGGCGAGATGATTATCCTCGAGAACGGTGTGAGAGGAACAGTACACTCCGTCTCACTGTTCTCAACCATATTGCGCACTGGACGCGGCGAGTACATCACCATACCAAACAAGCTACTTCTAGAGCATATCGTGAGAAAGGAGCCCATGGATAGGAGCGTTGTCGAACTCGAGGTGAAACTGCATGGTATACGAGGCCGCGATGCAAGCGATACAACCGAGAGACTAGAAGCTGTGAGCAACACACTCAGACGCACGTTAAGCGAGTACCGCGCAGCAATAAGAGGTCTAGAGGCCAGCGTCGCGCTAGAGGCTCTGGAGGGTGACACAGCAGTCTACCGCGTGACCGTATACATGGTCGCGGCTAGCGCCAAGATGCTGGCCGGCCTCGTCTCCAGGATTATAACGTCGCTCGCCGATTACAACCCGGATGTTCGTATAAGAAGCCTGGAGTGGCTGGCTTGTAGAAGGTGAGCCCGCGCTTGCCGAGGAGGCAGCGCGACCCAACCATATGTCCTCGCTGCGGCTCCAAAGCCGAGCCCAAGAAGACGTGGCAGTTAGTCTCACCATTCCCGGACTCAAAGGGGAGGATAACCATCACGATAATGGCCAGCTTTGAATGCCCTAACTGTGGCCACAAGTGGCGCGGCGCGCTCTCAAAACTGAAGGTTGGAGGAGATGAGATGGAAATAGGCGGTAAGAAGGTAAAGCACGAACAAGCTGCAGAGGAGAAGAGAGAAGGCCCAGTGTTCGAGATAGACATAGACGAGCTTTAACCCATTGTCAACACGTATGCTACGAGCGACACATAGGCACTAGTTAGGCCCATCGCCACAAGCCTCTCCCATATTGGCGCACCTCCCCACCCCCACACGCTCTTTTCGAAATACTCGCGAAGCCCGACGTAAACTGGGTAGTAGGCCACCGCTACCAATAGTGCCGCAAGAGCAGGGTTACCATGCATAGCCGCGACAAACGCGCCCAGCAGCATCATACTGGACAGTATGAAGAACTCCCTCATCTCGCGCATCATGTGCGTTAATAGTAGACTTCTCCCTCTGATCATCAACTCCTCGTATACGGCCGCAACTGCTAGCAACATCGAGTTGAGCGTGGCGGATAACGCGCTTATGGAGTCTCCACGCAAGAGGGTTGAAACTAGCGAAGCAGAGAGGTATAGCATAGCGAAGCTGTAGAGTACACCGGGGATCATCGCCCTTAGTCCAAGATACCCTCTACAAGCCGTAAAGAAGCTGGCCGCCACACCAGTCACGAACTGGACTGTCACTACAACAGGGAGATACTCCGGTGGCGCGACATAAGCTAGACCATAGACACCACCCGGAATCGTAACTGCCACGAGAACGCCTAGAAGGCTGAGCCATGCGAGCAGCGTTGCATCGCCGCACGTCCTTAGAAGGAGTGAGTGATATCTCACCCTGGCTTGTAGCCTCTTCCTTGGCTGCACGGCTTTGACCCGCAGCGATAATCGCAGAGGTAGTGCCTCTGGGCGAACCGGCTCAGTGATACAGACCGCCATAATGGAGATACTCGTGTCGATTCTCATAGCAGCCGTAGCAGCTCTCATCATCAAAACGGCGTGGAGTAGCATGGGTCTAACACTCGTCGTCGTTGAAGGGGCAAGCATGGAGCCCCTCTTTCACAGTGGGGATCTAGTTCTAGTGCAACACGTGCCGCCACAAGATATCCACGTGGGCGACATTATCGTCTATCAGGGTTGTGGAGGCAAGCTAATCATACATCGTGTCTACCTCATTTGCAACAATGGAGGCACTTACTGTTATGTCACGTGGGGCGACAATAACCCAGCCCCAGACACGCCCAACATGATATGCAGTACATGCCTATGCACGTTAGACGGCATCTATCAGGCAGCCGTACCCTACGAGAAGGTGGTTGGCAAGGTTGTAGAGGCAGGTGGGTTCATCTACAAGGTGCCCTATATAGGCGCCCTTGCCTCGCTACTAAGGAGCTAACCCAGTCTCAAGCAGGTACTTGGCAACATCACGTACCCACATGCCTGTCTCGCGTAGGGATGCTACACGCTCAAGATACTCCTCCCAGCCTATCCCTCCTAGACGCCTCCTCCACTCAACAAATCCCCTCTTAAGCGCCTCTAACGCCTCAAGATGAAACCTGCAGAGTCTCCCATCAACACTCTCCCTTCCACATATAACACACGGCCTCTCAGCCTCGACCAAACGTAGACTCTTAGCCAACATGAGGCCAGCATCCCTCATAGCACGCTTCTTGTAGTCCTCTAGGAGCAGGCTAAGCACACGCTTAGCCTCCTCGACCACCTCAGCGCGTCTCCTGATTCCGCGTCTTATATCCTCCAGTAGCCTCTCAAACTCTCTCGTCATAGCCACGCTGGTCAGCTTTGGGAAGAACTTCTCAAGCACCTCGGCAACAGCGAATCCCAGGTCAGTGACTGTTACATAACCTCCGCTCAGCCGCAGATACCCACGGTCGAAGAGCGTCTCTACAATCCTTGCGCGCGTGGCTTCAGTACCAATCCCAACCTCCTCCATCCACCTTACTAGCTTCGCCTTTGTGTAGGCCTCCGGGGGCTCAGTGTAAACCGTCTCCACTACCACCCTCTCGACTCGGAGCCTCTCCCCCCGGGACACCCTCGGTATATCATCCTTTGGGCGAGAGAACGGGTAGTAGACATACCACCCTTCTTCGAGGACACGTGTCCCCGACACGTTAACCCTAACTACGCCAAAGTCTAGTGTTGCAGTCACTCTCTCAACAACAGCCGGTTTGGAGAAAGCAGCCAAGAACCTACGCACTATGAGATCATAGATGCGCTCTTCTGCACGGTTTAACTTCCGCCTAGGAACAGCCCCCGTCGGGTGTATAGCAGGATGCGCTGGATCCTCCTTGGGTCCCTGCACTGGCCTCAGCACACCACGCGTTTCGAGCAGCAGCCTCTTGACTAGCTGCGTGTAGGCCGGGATAGATGCTAAGCCTTCAAGTATGCCTCGGAAGTCTAGGGTGTGAGGCAACTTCTGGCTATTCGTTCTAGGGTAGCTTATGAGACCGTCGAGGTATAGCTGCTCGGCTATCTCCTGTGTAAAGGCCGGGCTGTACCCGTAGAGCCGAGCTGCCTCCATCTGGAGGTCGCTTAGGTTGAACGCTGGCGGGGGTTTCACATACTCACGTCTACCTGCAACACTAGAGACGAAAGCATAGCCACGCGCAGCTACCCTATCCGCTATACGCTTGGCCTCGATAAGCTTCTCACGCGAAGCTATAGTCAGCTTCAGCCTGCCCTCACGACCAGCAAGCCATACTTGCACGTTAAAGCGCGGATATGGGACGTGAAGCCTTCTCCTAGCCTCACGTTTAGCAGCCTCTACCAGCGTCGGCGACTGCACTCTACCCGCGCTCAGCACAACCTTTTTGCCGGTGACGAGCTTCACAGCCTCCATCAACGCCCTGCTGACGTTGATACCCCAGAGCCAGTCTAGCTCGTGACGAGCTAGACCCGCCTCTATCATCGGCCAGTCTAGCGGCTCCAGTCTGCGGAATGCACGGCGTATATCAGTTGGCGTCAGAGCAGAGAATTTCATGCGGTAGGCTCTCCGCACATCACCCAGGTTCCGTATGATCATGTACCCTATGACTGAGCCCTCTACGTCATAGTCACACGCGTTTATGTAGATGCTAGCGTCTCTACACAGGGTGGCTAGCAGCGCGAGGAACTTCCTAGCATGCTTGGCGCCCTCAGCCACGTCTAGGGGGACCCAACGGTATGTGAACACGGGAAACCCACGCTCGTCGGTATAAAGGCCGTAGAGGTGGCCAGCAGCCGGCGCAACTACGAACAAGCGCCCATCAACTCTGAGCACCCAGTATGGTACGCCATATGCCGTACATCTCCTCGCATATCGGCCTCCAAGAGCCTCTGCAATCTTTGCAGCCGCTTTCGGCTTCTCAGCTATTATTAGTCCATAGCCTCGCGGCGGCCTGCAGCCACCAGCCACCATCCTTACCCGATGATGCAGCTAGGACTCTGAACCCCTCATAGGGTTCCGGACACCTTCAAAGAGGCACTGGAAATGTAAGTATCAAAAGCACCACGTAGATGCCAGCGTATAACGCTGCCCTTCTAGGCGGCAATGGTTTTACTGGATTGAGTACGCCGGGATGGACACCCTTTCCTATCATGACGTGAAGCGCGTAAGCAAGCATCGCGAAGATTGCTATGATGCTCAGCTGCGGATAGACCAGTGCAAGTATCAACGCGAGGACCGGCACTAGACTACTGGTTAGGTTGTGCACCTCAGCCCCGAACACCGCGTACACAATATGCCCGCCATCCAGCTGACCTATCGGCAACAAGTTGAGGAACGTGACTATGAATACGATGAAAGCCGCAAACGCCAGAGGATGCAGTACTATCACAGCTTCACCACTGCCACCATGGAACAACCCCAAAACGAGCAACAACACCAATGGTGCAAAACTGGCCTCAATACCCGCCTCTCGGACAGACTCTTTGAACAGGCTAGCAGGCAGAGAGGGAGACAACATACCACCTATCACAGCAACTACTAGACCCGCGAGAAACCCGGCCAGGGGGCCTGCAACACCCACAAGACCCAGCCCACTACGGTCCCTAGGTATACCTCTCATACTGATAATCGCGCCAAATGTGCCGATGCCGCCGAGCCGTAAGGGCGGGGCAGGAATAAACATGGGAGCTGATACCGGAACACCGACACGCCTAGCAGCCAGAAAATGCCCGCTCTCGTGGATAGCGAGTGGGCCTAGGAGCCCAGCTAGGAACGACACAGCCAACAACATAGTGTTGTGCTCGGTTCCCGTTACCCCAGAGACTCTAGCAAAACCAGTAGCCACATCAAAACCTGCAAGGAGAACCGTGAGTATAGTCGCTAGCGTCAAAAGGAGAACATGCGCCTTTCCGAAACCCTTCCGGATGCGAAGGAAAACAACACCCAGTCCTTCGCTTAGAACGAAAAGTTTAGGCTGGTACCCAGCCTCCTCATACTCGTCTATAAGCGAATCAAAGCACTCTACCCACCCAAGCCTAGGGTAGACAAACGCGCTCCTACCGTCACAGTTGACTACCTCAAAACACTTAGTGAGCATACTACACAGACTGTTCTCTAGATCGTCACTTTGCATATGCTGCTGGGAGCTCATCGAGGAACAACCTCGTCCAGTATTTCTCTACCCTCTTCATACCTTCAAGTAGAACTTGCAGCGGAATAGCTTGGTACTCTCCCCTCCTCGTATACCTCAACACGGTTATAGGCAATACGCCCTCCGCGAGTTCAACTCGAGCCACGAGTACCGGATCCTCGCGTATACGTGGATGTAAGCGAGAAGTGTCTATCAGTGGAGGAGCACCAAGGCTCAACTGTAAGGCACGTGCGCCTATTATCCTGGCTCTCTCGAATCTAGTCAACCATGGCGGCCCAATTTTAACCTCGAAGCGCTTCTCAGCCTCGCTCATACCCGTCACCCTACACGCACTGTAAGTGCGAGGTAAGAGAGGGTGATAAGGAGAGTGGGGAGAAACAAACGAAAATAAACAAGCGCGAAATAGACGAGACATGTCAAAAACTATGGCTAATTGGGTTGGAAACGGGTTTACTCCTCCTCGCCTCCCTTACCCTTCTTCTTCTCCTTCTTTGTCGGAGCAGCGGCAATCACGTCGTCGATCTTTAGGATGGTTGTTGCTGCCTCGGTAGCGCTCTTGAGCACCTGCTCCTTGACGAGGATTGGCTCGATCACATTGATCTTTAGCATATCGTCCGCGATCCTAGCGTTGATGACGTCAATGCCTGCGAACTTCTTGCCCTCTGCGTGCAGCTTCCTGAGGTCCATTAGGGTCTGGAGAGCGTCCATGCCAGCGCTCTCAGCTAGGATCATTGGTATCTCTTCGAGGGCGTCGGCGTAGGCCTCGATGGCCAGCTGCTCCTTGCCACCAACCTTCCTGGCGTACTCGCGTAGCTTCATCGCTAGCTCGACTTCTACCGCGCCGCCACCGGGCACAATCTTTGGCTTCCTCAGGACGTTTCTTAGCACGTGTAGCGCGTCTTGTAGGTTCCTCTCAGCCTCGTCTAGGAGCATGTCGTTGGCGCCGCGTAGCAGGATGGTGACTGCCTTCGGGTTCTTGCACCTCTCAATGAAGATCATCTTGTCGTTGCCGACCTTCCTCTCCTCGACTAGGCCTGCGAAGCCTAGGTCCTCCGGGCTTAGGTCGCGGACACTGCTCACAATCCTAGCGCCAGTGGCTCTCTCTAGCTTCTCGAGGTCACTCCTCTTTACCCTCCTGACGGCCATTATGCCCTTCTTGGCTAGGAAGTGCTGCGCAACCTCGTCAATACCCTTCTGCGTTATGACTACGATGCCCGCGTTCTCGCCTAGCTTGAAGCCCTCCTGCTCAATCCTCTTCTTAGCAACCTCATAGATCCGGTCAACCATCTCCTTGAGGATCCTAGCCTCCTCCTCGAGGAACGCCTTGATCTGCTCGGGGCTCGTGATGTTGATCTTGGCGGTGATCTCTGGCTTCTCGACCTCTAGAGGAGCGTCTAGCAGCACGATGAACGCGTTCTCGACACGCTTCGGCATGCCAGGGTGCACAACCTCCTTGTCTAGGACAATACCGTGGACTAGCCTGCTGTCTAGGAGGCTGCCACCCTTCTTCTTCTCGATCTTGATGTCGTCCAGCCTCACCTCATAGGTGCCATCCGGCTTCTTCTCAGCAACAGTCTTGACCGCCTTGACTGCCATCTCAAGTAGCTTTTCGGATGCCTCGCCAGTGCCGATGTACTTGCTCGAGATGCTGGTCCAAGCGACCTTCTTCAACTCGTTGTCATCCTCGACGTTGACAGGTACGCCCATCTTGTCTAGCTCCTGGAGTGCAAATGCTAGGGCCTTCTTGTAACCCTCGATGATCGTAGTCGGGTGTATGTTCTCCTCGAGGAGTGTCTCGGCGCGATCTAGCAGTGTACCAGCGAGCACCACGGCACTGGTCGTACCGTCGCCTACCTCGGCGTCCTGAGCCTTAGCGACCTCCACTAGGAGCTTTGCAGCTGGGTGCTGAACCTCCATCTCCTTAAGGATCGTCGCGCCGTCGTTGGTGATCGTGACGTCACCAAAGCTATCAACTAGCATCTTGTCAAGGCCTCTTGGGCCGAGGCTGGTCCTTAGTATCTCTGCGATCACCTTGGCTGCTAGTATGTTGCTTCTTAGCGCCTCACGCCCGTAGGTCCTCTGGGTACCCTCCTTAAGCACGAGTACCGGGATGCCATACAGGGCCATTTCTCGTCACCCTCCAAGCCTTCCACGTAGAGCTGTCAGCTCCACTTCTATAAAAGCCTTACCACCGTAATGCTTTTCCTAGAGACGGGGCCCGCGCATCTTCGGGGTCACACCGTGGGCAAGGTATACACGAGCGTAGTGAAGAGGACTGCCAGGCGACTGCTACAGATGTACCCAGATCTGTTCACAACCGACTTTGAGCATAACAAGAAGGTGGTTTCCCAGCTGGTTGAGGTAGAGTCTAAGAAGCTCCGCAACCAGATTGCTGGCTACCTCACCAGGCTCGTAAGGCTAAAGCAGAGGAGCGAGACAAGCTAACCGCACCAGTACCTAGCCTTACACCCCTTTACATCGATTGTTTATCCTGCTGCGGCTAGTGGCCTAGTCGCATCCCCGGCTTCTGTGTTCTTCCGAGGATGTGCCGGTGGACTCTGCACAGTATGAATCGCCTACCAAGCGTTTAAGCTCCCGCTGCTCCCGACGCCTATAGGCGTCTGCCTTGAGAATCGTGATCGTGATACACCCTACATGCGCATCGAGCTACCGCCTAGTAAAGACGCTTGCAAAGGAGAGGCTCTTGGACCGTGTCGAGCTTGTAGACGCCACTGACCCCCGTACACTACTACGTTATGGCGCATGGAGCGTACCATGGGTGGTTGTGAACGGCGTCCCTGCTGCCACAGACCCCGTTGAGCCAGAGGAAGTGGCCGCGATGATAAGGGGCGAGTATAAACCTGAGACTCGTGAAGCTAGAGAGGCGTTCCGCGACGCTGTGATACACAGCGCGTTCGCAGCGTCAATTGCATTCCTCAACGACCGCCTCGACCTTGTCGTCGAGCCTGGCTTCGTATCTGCAGCTCTACGCGCACCATACACGCACGTTGACGCCGAGCGAGCAGCCCAAGAGATACTCGCTAATGCGAAAGAATTATGGAGAGAGATACGTGACATGGTTGCACGTGCTCTTGGCGTTAGTTTCGTGAGAGAGACTTGGTGGTCTAGAGGAGGCAATTTGACCCAAGATGAGCTGCTAAAGCTAGTTGATAGTGGCGCCGTTAGGCTATGGCTGGTAGCCAAGGCATCGGTGGGTAGAAGCGGCCTACCGTGGGATCCACGTGTTGTAAATGAGCGCGCGACTCCAATAGAAGGTTTCGTACGCCGCGGTGCTACTGGCTTGCTTAGGAAGGTAGAACGGGAGCAAAAAGAGATTCTAGGAGACGAAGAGTATTGGAGGATTCTACGCGACTACATTGGTGTGAGTTAACCGCTGACGGGACGCCTTAGGCTAGCCACTATGTTCATTGTTCCGAGTCGATGCGTTGCACGGGTCGAGTCTAGAGTAGAACTCGTACAGCCGGCTAACCGGCGCCTTTGTAACAATTTTTGCATCGCTGACTCCACGTACGTAGAGGTATATGCTGCGTAGTCTTCCAGCCTCATCTTCAACCCTACGTATTCGCACGGGAACCCACTGTGGTACCGGAAAATCTAGCGTAACGACACGTGCACCGGGCTTCAACTCGCGCTCTAGCTTATCCGCCAGTCTCTCGTTGATACTCGCATACATGTAGATGTAGACGACTGTAGCATCGCTAACATCGACCTCGAATATATCACCCTCGATTATCTCTACCCGATCTGCAACACCCTCTTCGGCTGCCCTAATCCTCGCAATAGTAACAAGCCCATCATCTATCTCTACACCCACAGCCTTCTTGACCCGGAAGTCCCTAGCCGCTATGACAACTACTCTCCCGTCACCCGCGCCAAGATCATAAAGAACGTCACATGGCGATAAGCGCGCTAGGCTCAACGCCTCATATACAACGGAGAGAGGCGACGGTATGAATGGAGCTAGTTTCTCTCTAGCCAAGCTGGAGCCCTCCGCCTAGGTGTTGCTCGTCACCCCCTCAGCCCCGGCTTTACACTTCATCGGGCTCCTCCGCCATTCATGAACACTACACTGTGACTAGCATTTATCTGCCCCGAGGGGACCCCGGTTTTGAATGGCTAGGGCCCCCGCAAGAGGCCCGCGTCGCGGGCCTCTGTGAGCGGGGCGGGGCTCCACCCCTGCGTCAGGCCCTCCGCACAACTTGGAGCGTGGAAGCATTGGGAGAGACTAGAAGCATATCGTCAGTACTGGCCCTGACTCTTATATTGGTTTTGACGATCATAGTCGCACTTGCAGCCGTTAGCATAATGTTCTACTGGTACTCTTGGAGCGTTTCGTACGTTGAACAGCTTAGAGTACTAGGCGATAGCTACATTGAAGCTACATCAGACTACACGATAGTAGCGTTGCACCTCATGAACGAGGGGAAAAGAAGCGCGGTTATCGTCTCTGTCACTGTCGGTCACTGGGATGTACCACTGTCATACTTCCAGGTGATAATCGAGGCGGGTAACGCGAGGAAACTCACATCGGCTATAGAGGTAGGCCCTGGCAGCACAGTCTGGCTTAGGGCAATAGTCCCTGCATCACAGCTACCCATCGCAGCTAACCAGCTTGACACCGTTAAGGTAGAGATGTTACTAGACTCTGGGAGGAGGATAACAGCTATACTTGGTGTGATAAGAGCCAGATGAGAAAACAAGGGAGTCTAGTACTCGATTACCTCCATACCTAGCAGTTTCGCGACTATCCTTAGTTCTCTGCGAACATCGCCAACGATCAGCACGTGGTGGTTCGATATTGCTTTGGCAGTGAACGGTTCTGGGCTCCTCTCCTCGAGCTTTGCAACTACCTGTGTTCTACATCTACCGGCACTAAGCATGCCAGACTCTACCACCTCGGCAAGCGCGAAAGCTAGCTTACGGAAGTCGGGCGATATTGCTGTTAGCGTGTAGGTGCCTGGCTCTATCTTTGTTACAACCGCGTATGGGTTGCCCGTTTCGAAGTGCGGTATTAGGGTCGAGTAGCTGCCTAGGCTAGAGGCCGCAGTACAATGCGCTAGTACGAGTGTGCGTGTCCGTGGATCATAATGACTTGGATTGGCAATCCAACCCGGCTTTCCAGTCAACATCTTAGCAATCGTCATCAACACTAGTGCACGGTAGTCAGCCTCACATATAGATATGACACCCTCGTCTAACAAGTAACTCATCATAAGGCATGGCGTGGCGCCCTTACGCATTATGAACGGGAAGCAGTCTATCGTGACCGCAGATGCTCCACGCTCGCTAGCAAGCTTCTTCGCAGCAGCGGCCAATCTTACCGGCTTCTCGAGCAGCCTAGCATCCACGCCACCCAGATCAAAATGTGAACGTAGATACTCATACACCTCACGTACATCAACATTCTCCATGGTCTTGTCTAGTTCTTCTGATGTCACATTCTCGACTCGGAACCCGAAACGACGCGAAGCCTCAACACCCTCATCGTATACTCTCTCAGCGTCTATCTGCAATACCTTCAGGTTTCTTAGCTCTACTACCGCACGCACTGCTCTTACAACCGCAGCTGCCTCCTCAACGGCGTCGGACGGCCTAAGAGCCTCGATTAGGTATACTGGATATCCCTCACTCTCTAGCCTGGATTTAGCGCTTAGCGCAGAGGCCATACTGTTGTGGAAACCGTGGGCCAATAGTACGATCGGCTTTTTGCCACCCATTGCCTCTGCCATCATCTTTATTAGTTTACTCGACCCGCCGGTTAGTACAGCAATGAACACCGCATCGGCCTCTTGAAGCCCACCAGCTTGCATTTTCACGTCATTCTCGTCTGTTATCACTTGGAATGGCTCAATGTTCAACGACTGATACAGGCTGCGGAACTCCTCCCAAATCTTCTCGTAGTATTCGCGACCATGTACCTTGCTAGCCACTCCAAAGCCGTAGAGCTTCGCTCTCAACGCGCAAACCCCGAGAGGTATCGAAATACTGGCAGCCAGAGTGCAAAACTCTATCTCTAACCCCACCTTGGAGAGAACTACAACGCTTACTCATCCACGCGTCTCTTGACACATTGAACATTCTTACATTCGGTTATCTCGCGGATCATCTCCTCGGGAGAGGGTATATCCAAGCCAGCCTCATCAGCGAAGAACGCGTGTATCGTCTCCACGTCGTGTTTTAGAAACTCCATGGCAAGTGGATGGTTTAGATCTACTGCCTGCGCGACATCAATTATGTAGATTTTGCCATCAAGATACATTATGTTGTATTCCGATAGGTCCGCGTGCACGAGGCGCGCGCAACAGTAAATCCTCTTCATATTCTCGAATACCTGGTTGAACACGTTGACCAACTCCTCTTCATCAAGCTCCTTGTAAACCTCTTTGATTAGGGGCGCTCTCTTACCCTCACGTCCAATGAACTCCATGACGATTATGTTCTGGTAAACAAGATACGGTTTAGGTACCTGAACCCCCGCTTCGTACATCCTCTTTAGGTTCCTGAACTCCTTTCTGGCCCACGCAAAGAAGAGGCGTTTAGTATTACTTAGATCAACGCCTTCAAACCGGGGGTCACCCATTATGTATTTGTATATGCTACGACGGAACTCAGCCGTAGCCGTCAAGTATATCTTGACCGCATACTCCTTGCCGTCCCTACCAACAGCACGGTAGACTCTAGCCTCTTTACCCGCGCTAACCACGCCCGCAAAACGGTCAAGCTTTAACCGTCTCATTACCTCATAGGCTGCCATCAGGGTCTGATGGTCCCATACCTCCTCGACGGTCTCAAAAAGATCGCGATCCTTTAGACGCTTGTAACGCCTCCCGCCCAGACAAGTATCACCCCGCGCGTCACTCGGCCTCCTCGGCCTCTATTAGCTCCAGTAGCTCCTCTGGGATAACCCCCTTCTCGACAAGCCTACGGACCTCGTCCTTCGAGTATCGATATATGACGTCTCCCCGCTCGGGCTTGAAGTCCCAGGGTGCAACTAGTATCAGATCACCCTCTCTCATCCATACCCTTCTTCTCATGCTGCCGGGTATGCGCACCTTACGCGTCATACCATCGGCGCATCTAGCCAGGATATAATCCGCACCCAAGAGACGCTCTATGACGCAAAGGGTGGTTCCCTCCTCGGGGTTTGGGAGCGGAGGCTCACGCGTACTGCTAGTCTCCTCGCGCCTCTTCTTGGGCACGCCGCTTGTCACCCACAAGTCCGTGAGGTGAGCCAACCTATTACTCTATGGCCTCTCTCCAAGCAGGGGAAGCACATAGTAGCGCCCGTTGTGCCTTACTAGAAGCACCTCTCTACCCTGCTGCACGACCCCGGGGTCGAAACTGACACTCCTCCTCGGCAACTCTAGATATTCGTAGCTTCCCTCAAGCGCCTGGAGATGAATGCTAGATGGCGTTTCCGCGGCTACCAGCACCCTCTTCTCCTCCTCGAACCTCGGGCGGCGCAGCAACTTCCACGCATCCTCTACGGTTAGGCGGTGCACCCTGCGCGACCCCACCATACGTATATAGACAAAACCCGCCTTGATACCCTCAACGTGATAGAGCTTACCGTTAAACTCGACTATCGTACCCTTGGTGAAGAAGGGTAGGCGCACGCTCAACGTCAACCGTTTCTTTGGCCTACCGTCGCTACGCCTCCCTACAAGCTTCCAACTCTCCACTACCTTAGCGCCAAGCACCGATCTTATCTTCGAGGCTATGGCCTTAGCAGCACCCTGATCAACTAGTATTAGGTCGAAGCCCTCGCGTTGCTCGACCACGTCGACTATGTACTCGCGGAGGCTTGGCGATAGGCGTGCAAGGAGCGCTTCTACAGCCTCTCGCTGCTCCTCGGTTAGCTTGCCACCTTCGCCTCTCACCTGGAGTATCGCTTCTATAGCGCCGCCAGCTTTCTTGAAGCACTGTGGACACAGCTGCTTCTTCACGTCAACACGGACACGGTACTCTAGTTTAGCCTCCTCGCCCGAACTGCGCAAGCGCGCAACTACAGTTGCTAACGCATGATCACCGTGGTACTGGTCGCGCACATACTCTACACTCTCGACGCGATAAGATTCCACCTCCTGGTTAGGCTTAAAGGCGGCAGACAGTGTGAGCTTGAGAACCTCGCGTATAACATCCTCTATATCGACTGCGTCGATCGGCGGCGGATACCATCTACCTTCGAACCGGTAGGCACCACATCTAGAGCATACCGTGATATCTATGCGTTTGGGGAACCGACCTAGCCCCTCCACCTCGAGATAGCACTCTAAACAGAGCCTCCCGTCAACCAGGCGCGCTTCCCGGCCACAACGTACGCATCGTGTAAGCAAAAGTGTCCACCCCGGCAGCCGCGTCTCACCAGGTCATCCGGATTACTTGTGCATGAGGGACACCTTGTACACGCAAGATGGCTTGTGGATGAACGAGGCCCTCCCGCACAGCCGCGTTCACGATATTCTCCCCAACTAGGTTGAGCAGAGTCGCCGTCTTAGCCTCTTCAAGCGCAACACTTAGCGGCACAAGCCTCTCTCCATAGAAGTTTGGATCCACGTAAAGTGTTATCTTGTCCTCTTTGAGCCTTGCACCCAGCACCTCCTCGTCACAGATAGCTACTAGTTTCTCACCGTTAACCTCGAACACCTTCATGTAGACTAGAGGCTCTTGCACTAGCCTGCACCCTCGAGAGGAGGGGAGCCAGACAGACCCCTATAGCGCTGACCATGCGACAGCACGAACAAACTGAGCGTGTAAAAAGTGCGAGGGGGTAGAAGCCAGCGCCCTTAGAAACCGAATAGGCTCTCAAGACCGCCGGCGAGCTCCTCCTCGCTGACGCCCTCCTTCTTCTCCTCTTCCTCTTCCTTCTTCTCTTCCTCCTTCTTCTCCTCGGCGGCGGCAGCCGGCGCAGCCGCAGCCGGAGCAGCAGCTGGCGCTACCGGCATCGCGGTGGCGGTCTTTATCACCTCGTCAATGTTAATCTCCTTGAGAGCCGCGACAACAGCCTTGATCCTAACCTCATCTGGCTGAACACCTAGAGCCTCGAATATCTTCTTGAGGTTCTCCTCACTGATCTCCTTACCCATGGCGTGTAGCAAGAGGCTCGCGTAGATGTACTCCATCCCTTTGCCCCCGTCGCCGTGGCGGACGTGCAGAGCCCCTAATAAGCGTGAAATTAGCGGTGCATTGTATAGCGGTGATATAGGAGACTTCACCACCACCAATATGGGAGTGTGAAGAGCTTGCTGAGTGTAATGAGGGCTGCCGCCGCCAGACTACTATTCTCCAAGTTAAAACACAGTCGCCTACCTTCACACGTCGCCATAATACCGGACGGGAATCGGAGGTGGGCCAGGCGCCGTGGGCTGCCCGCCTGGGTAGGGCACCTCCAAGGATACAAGGTTATGAAGAGAGTTTTGACCCGCTTGTGGGAACTTGGCGTGCGCCACATCACAATCTATGCCCTGTCGCGCGAGAACTGCACTAGAAGGCCACGAGAAGAGTTGACGAGGCTCTACGAGCTACTTGTGAAGGCACTTAGGGATCTTAGGCGCGACCATCGCGTGACACAAGGTCTTGTCAGGCCTCGTGTAATAGGCGATATGAGTCTTGTACCCGACTTCGTGGTTGAAGAGATCCACATTGTCGAAAAGGAAAGCCATAGGAATGCGCCACACACGTTGAACATTTGTGTCTGTTATAGCGGCAGGTGGGAGATACTCGAGGCTGTAAGGAAGATCGCCATTAGCACGAGAGCCGAGCCCAACACTATCGACGAGGATACGTTTACCCGCTTGCTGCCTATGGGTGACGTACCTCCACCCGACCTGCTTATACGGACTGGTGGAGAGCTACGGCTCAGCAATTTCCTCTTATGGCATGTCGCATACACAGAGCTGTACTTCACCAGGCGTCTTTGGCCGGATTTTGACGATTTTGAGCTTGCAAAAGCGCTACTTAGCTACTCGAGGAGGGAGAGGAGGTTCGGTGCGTGACTAGCTCTCCTATGAACCTCAGGAGGGCGATTAATGCTATACCTATTAGCACTGTTAGCATTGCCCCGCTCGATACTATGGCCAGCGCGAGCTCCATGGGTGTCGGGGTGGCTGTCAGACTTCTGAGCGTCGCGGATAGCTGGTAGAGTATCACGACGATCATTATTACCAGCAGGAGACTTACAAGCTCGTTTATCACTGCAATGTCGCGACCTAACATCTTCGAGACTATTCGCGCCGCTACTACGCTTATTCCAGCCAAGCCTATGAGAGGCGCGCTAGATGCGAGGATCTCAGCTAGCACGTAGTGCATAGGTTTGCTATACATTGCTTGGAGTGTGTAGTACGCTATACCTATGGCAGCAGCAATGCTAACAGTTGCTATTAACGATGCGAGCGTCATTATCGGGTTTCGCGCCCATATCTCGATCATCCGTTCCTCGAGACCAAACCCTCTTATGATCATGAGTACACCGGCGATAAGTAGAAGCGCGGTGAACGCGTACCTCAGTAACCCGAGCATCGCGAGTATCGCAAATCCTGTTATCAACACACCCGGGTATCCTAGAAAGACCCTCGCAAACCTTGGCTCTATGAGCGCCTTCTTCAAGTAGCGACCAATGAGTATGTAGGTCTCCTCGACACCCCTAAGCTGTTCAACAACGACACGGCGTACTGAGAGTATAGGCGCGATTCCCTGCAAGACCGGTATAACCTCCTCATCCTCGCGACCATCGGCCACAAGCACTATACCCTCAATGTTATGCTCACGGACTATGTTCTCAACCTGTTCTCTAATCCTCAAGTCAGCTTTAACAGGATCGAGTGCATCGCCAGCAACAACCGCAACTATAGGCTCAAAACCCTGCGCGCGGAGGCTCCGCGCCGTATTAACAGCTGCATACAACACGTTTAGATCGGGATCCTCTGGGCGCACCACACCAAACACTCTTGCAGCATCCAAAACAGCCTCTTCACCAACTATAGGGGTGTTCAGCCCAACCCTCCCAATGTCATCGTCACGGTCAACCGCCAACACCAGTACTCTCTTCCTCATCCTCCTCGCCCACCACACCATACAACGCCTTCATCTCCAGCATCGTGAGAGGCTCACCCCTCTCCAGCTTCTCTAGCGCGCGACGCCTAATCTCCTCAAGCGCTCTCCTAGACTTCTCGTCAACAACACCCTTCCTTATCCTCTCCAGCTCCTCCCTAACCTCCCTTAATCTCTCAACTTTCTCGGCAATAGCGTTACTAATCTCGTCTATCTCCTTTGATATCCTATCAATCTCCGCGTCAAGGTCACTTATCTTCCTCGACACTTCCTCAGCCTGCCCACGCAACTCCTGGATACGCGCCTTGACCCTCCCTATCTCCTCCCTCACCTGGTTTATCTTCCTGCGCACCTCCTCCAGATCCATACGTATCATAGTCAACCTACCCTTCTTCTCGACAAGATCCTCGAAGACCTTTCTAGCCTCAAGGGTCTTCTCGAGAATAGCCTCGAGACGCGCTATCTCCTCTATAATCTCGCGCTCCGCATCCAACGGAAGCACTTCCGTCTGTTGCTTCCACTCCAACTCCTCTATACGAGCACGTATCGCTGCAACAGAGCGCCTGGCATAGGGGCGCAGCTCCGCTAGTACCCTACGCTGTATGTTGATCTCTTGGAGCAGCTGGCGGAGCTGGGTATACAAGTTGTTCCTCTGCTCTTTTAGCGCGTTGAGCTGCTGGAGTAGCTTCTCGCGCTCCTCACGCAGCCTTCTAATCTCCTCACGGAGCTGTCTCACACGCTCCACAAGCTGACGGCGTTGAGAGCGCAGCCTCCTAACCTGCTCTATGAGCGCATACCTCTTCTCCTTCAACGCTCTAATCTCGTCACGCAAACGGTCCATCTCTCGAATGAGAGCCTCCTCTTGCGGTGTTAGCGCCAAGCGCCTCTCCACCCCCCGGGTTACACCAGGCTCATGATGTAGCTTACTACCTGACCCCAGGCTAGTGCTGCCAGTGCCAATGGGAAATAGAACTTCCATAGACCTCTAAGGGCCTTATCGAGCCTAGCTCTGCCGTAGACGACTCTAAGGTAGACAGCGAGAAGCATGAAGGCCAACGCCTTTAGGAATAGCACTATACCGCTCCAGGGCCATGACGTTGCAGGTAGCCAGCCCCCTAGGAACAACACTGCGAACACAAGACCGAGTATGTAGAGCTTAAGGTAGTCTATCGCCATTGCTACCGCGAATAATACACCACTATACTCGGTGTACGGACCTGCCACTATCTCCTGCTCGCCCAGCACCAGGTCGAATGGTATACGGTCACAAGCCGCCAAGGCTGCAACGAAGAACACTAGTGCTGCAAGAGGGTTGAGGATTATACCTGGTAAGCCTAGCCTGGCCTGCACCTCTACAGCCTCAACTAGATCCAGGGTACCCAGGACTGATGCTCCGGCAAGCGCTGCGAGAAGAAGCACCGGCTCATAGCTCGAGTTTAGTATCGCCTCTCGTAGGGACCCTAGCAGACTGAAGCGGTTATCGCTAGCCCAACCCATTATGATTATAGGTATCGGTGATAACGCGAGGGCCGCGAGTACAATTAGCAGGGAGGTTGGGCTTTCAACTGCTACTGCAGCTGGCCCGCCAGGTATCACCGAGAACGTGACGAGGAGTACTGCTGTTACGAGAGCCGGGGCTAATACGAATGCCGGAATATCCACACTGATGGGAATAACAGGTTCTTGGAAGAAGAATCGAATACCGTCTGCCATGGGCTGCAAGGCGCCCGCGATTCTCCTCGAGACGTAGTAGGGTCCTATGCGTCGCTGTGCTCTTGCAGTCAACTTGCGCTCAAGGTATATGATTATGAGTGCTGATAGTAGCGCTGCAGCCGCCCCCGGCATTAGGAGCGCAGATAACACGGCGGGGCTCATCAACCACTCAATCAAAACTATACCCCTCTAGCACCGGTGGGTGTGGGAGGGCTTTACTATCTCCTTACAATGAGCCTCACTTGTCTGCCTCGGGCGGGAAGTAATCGAGGCTACCGTATATCGCTGGGAGGTCCATCAGCCTCTCTCCTATAGCCAGCTCTCTCAACAGTATCGCGTTGCGGAAGGATGGTGTGACTACCCTAGCCCTGTAAGGCGCCAACCCGCCGTCACTCACAATGTGGTATAGTATCTCGCCGCGGCCCGCCTCTACACGCGTCACGACCTCCCCTTTGGGGACACGTAGGTTGGCGAAAATCGCAGGGAACTTCGCGACACCCTCGTCTATGAACTTGCGCGCCGCCGGCGGCACCATGCGGTAGAATTTCTCTGCCATTATCTTGCCCTCTGGTAGTCTCTTGAGAGCTTTCCGTACGAGTTCAATACTAGCCTTTATCTCTTCTATCCTGGCCTTCATGCGCGCCAGCGCATCACCCTCGTCAAGGACGACCGGCTCGAAGTCTAGATCTGCGTATGCCTCGTAGCCAAGCATCCTAGCATCGTAGGCTATTCCAGAGGCGCGCAGATTCGGCCCCACTATACCCAAGCGGCTCGCCATACTCTTTGGCAATACACCCACGTTCTCGTAACGGTCTCTAATCACCGGGTTATCGAGGAATATCTTCCGGTACTCCTCCAGCCTCTTCAACTGATACTTGGCTGCCTTTTCAAATACGTCCTGGAAGCTCTTTGGTATGTCTCTACGCACGCCACCGGGTATCACGTAGCTATGCGTGAGCCTCGTCCCTGTAATCATCTCTATAAGTCTCAGCCAGACCTCTCTATCACCCATAGCCCACATGAACATTGTCGAGTGGTTTAGGAAGATACCCGCGATGCCCATGCCATAGAGGTGGCTTGCTATCCTGTTGATCTCGCAGAGTATGGTACGTAGGTACTTGACGCGCTCGGGTGGCTCGAGGCCCATCAGCTTCTCTATCGCCTCTACATACCCGAGTATGATGTTACACGCGTCAACGATGTTCATTCGCTCTAGGAGCGGGATACTGCGTACCCATCCCTTGACCTCGCTGAGCTTCTCCATGGTACGGTGAACCCACCCTATGTCAACATCAACGTCTACGATAATGTCTCCGTCTAGGTATACGACTAGCCTCATGTGTCCACTCGCAGGGTGCTGGGGGCCAACAAGCAACTCTAATACACGGAGCCCATTACGCACGCCTAGCTCTCTACCGACCAGACCCCCTACCTGCATCGCCAAGGGCTCAACACCACGGGGCGAAACCTATACGCCGGTTTGATGCACGGCGAGTCCCGAGGTTTAACTCGAATGCCGTTGACGCTAGGGTCGCTACAGTGGGGTAGTCTGCTGGAGTCTCTCGACGCTGCCAGGCTGGTTGATAAGCTGCTAGAGACGTTGATGGGGAACAAGCTTGTCGCGTCGCTCGACCCGGAGGTCGTGCTGACTATCACTGCGCGTAGGGGCAGAGAGGGTAACCGCTGTCT
This sequence comes from Pyrolobus fumarii 1A, assembly GCF_000223395.1. GTDB lineage: Archaea > Thermoproteota > Thermoprotei_A > Sulfolobales > Pyrodictiaceae > Pyrolobus > Pyrolobus fumarii. Next base: position 1,829,369 of record NC_015931.1, read on the forward strand.
AGAGGCACTCCTCTCCGTCCGGGTTAGTGACGAGGGGCTGGTCGGGCTCGAGCCTAGCGCGTTAGCCTCTCTATCCGATAGGCTCGAGCTGCTTGGTCTTGAGGTGGCGGGTCTTAGGGGAGGCGACGGGTTCATCGAGGTAATACTCCGGGTTGAGCAGAGCGGCAATTGCGACTAGCTTATCGCCTCCTCATCGCCAGTATCATACCCTACGGCGGGGAGATGTTGTGACGGCTAAGAGGCTAGCAAGGAGGACTGCAACGCTTGACGAGTTCCTGGCAGCCGCTAGGGAGGCTGCTAGACGGGTGCGCGAGCAACAAGTAGACCTGGAGGCGTTGATATCGCGTCTAGCTGAGGAAGCTGCCAAGAGAGCCGCCGCGATGGTAGTGGAGAGGCTCGAGAGGAGCCTAGAGAGGAGTATCCACGAGCAAACGGAGGTTGTGAAGAGCATCGAGAGGATAGTGAGGAGCGTTGTGAGTGATGCTGTCGCAACTGCACTGCAACCAATCAACAAGAGACTGGACGAACTCGCTATGGAGGTGCGCACGTTGAGATCCACAGTGGAGAGGTTAGAGTCTAGGGGTGTTGGCGAGCGTCGGTCTGAGGAGAGGAGGCTGCCACCCTGGGCCCGCAAGCTCGCCAAGATGCTCGAGGATAGGCCTTTCATCCGCCTCCACGAGCTCGGCATCGATATCTACCAGGTTAAGGGCGAGCCAAGTGTACTACGCGAGCTGGATGCCGTCCTCGTGGAGACTATGAATGGCGTTTATCTGGTGAAGAGGAGCGAGTGGACAAAACTCCTCGAGAAGCTGGAGAGCGTGAAGAGCAGGGATGAGGAGGAGGCTGTGAGGATAGCTGGCCCACTGGCAGAAATAGTAGCCGCATTGCTACGCGACAACCTCCTGTACTATAACAACGGGTGGAGAGTACTACCCGACGCCTTCCTCAACCCCGAGTAGAGGACCTCGGCCTGGACTAGGCTCCTCACCGGGGCCCTGCGGGCCCCTCCCTGGGCCCGTATTCCTCCACATCGGTCCATGGTTGGGAGGTTACGGATATCCCCTAGGCTTGTAGCCTATAGCCTCGAGGTATTTTCTCAGCGCTTCAACATTCCAGGGCCACTTAGTCTTCCTCCTCTTGTCCACGTAGAGTCCTAGCTTCATAGCCTCCTTGACGCCCAGCCCGACCTCCTTCAGCTCCGGTATGCTGAAGCCCCTGCCCTCCCTAACACCCGGGTCGATACCACCATACTTGCGAAGCCTTGGCTTCTTGACTATGGCGCGGGGCGGCTCGAAGCTACGCTCTTCGCTCAACCCGCTCACCGGTGGCGGCGAGGCCACTCGAACTCCTTATTAGCTTAAGCTTGGATTGAGAGGCGCAACCGGATCTTCCTTGAACACCTTGAGTACTACGCTGGTGACGGTCCTTCTTATGGCTGGCATGCGGTTAAGCCTCTTGATGAACGCGTTTAGCTCTGACATGCTACGGAATTTGCCTATAAGCACGAGGTCATAGTCACCGGTAACATCGTACACTGCTATGAGGTTCGGCTCTTCGCGGAGCCTCTCCGCGACCTCCTCTATCCGCCCACCCTCCACCACAACGAGGATGACCGCTGTTATAGGGTACCCCAGTCTCTCATAGTCAGGTTGTATCGTGAACCTCCTGACGACACCCTCGCGTATGAGCTTCTGTATACGCGTGTGTACGGTTGAAACCGCTACGCCCAGGTCCCGCGATAGCTCTCTTAGACTCGCACGCGAGTTGCTAGCCAGCAACTGCAACAGCTTCAAATCCACCTCGTCTAGCATTGCGCCACCCGTTCTACACGATGCGACATAAACCCTTAACACTTCTAGCCTGGTTATGCACTACGCTACCCCGGTTGGAGGGCTGCGTAGGAACCTTGGCTGGTCTGAGGAGGCTCGTGCTAGACGTGCTAAAGCCTCTACGTGACCCTTCGCTAACAGAGATGGCGCTATTGCTAGCCAAGGTTAGGGGCGTGAAAGGCGTAAACATAACCGTGAATGAGGTCGACGTCGAGACACTTAGCCTCACGATAGTCGTCGAGGGCGATGATATAGACTTTGAGGGTGTAAAGAAGGTGCTCGAGGAGGTTGGCGCAGCGATACACAGTATCGACCAAGTTGTCGCCGGCGAGAAGATAGTCGAGGTCCCAGAGTTGAGAAGAGGGGAGTAGTGCACTGCACGCGACATCCCGGTGACCACTACACCACCGGGAGTAGTTCACGGTTGACACGTGGCCGCCGCCCACGTAAAAACGCGAGAGTGTTAACCACCGTGGCAGCCCCGGGGACGACTAGCAGATTTTTGTCCCTGGGGGTGCCTCGCCATCCACAGTGAGCAGGTAAGGCCTCTCGTCTTTCCCACAGCCCGCCGCGAGTATCATACCCTCGCTGAGATAACCCCTGATCCTCTTAGGCGCCAGGTTGGCTACTACGACAACCCTCTTACCAATGAGGTCTTCCGGCTTGTACCACTCGGCTATACCCGATATTATCTGGCGCTTCTCGTTACCCAGGTCGACTATGAGCCTTAGTAGCCTCGTGCCCGGTATATGCTCAGCCTCGACTACTATACCGACGCGTAGGTCTATACGGGCGAACTCGTCGATAGTTATCTGCTCGGCGGGCTTAGCCTCGTTTGCCAAGCAGCTCACCTAGAGCCTATGCGTTTGAGCTCCGAGGCAAACCAGTTGACGAGCTCGTCTACCTCGGCAAGCCTCCTCTTCTTCACATCGTCTGCTACGTGCTGCAACTCCCTCTTCAGTGCATCGAACTCGCGGTCGAGCTCGTTCCTGGCGTCGCGTAGCAGCTCGTCTAGGCTTGGGAGGGGCATGCCCTGGCTCCCCGCGGCTGGGGGACCCAGGTGAGAGTAAATGAGGCGTTCCCCCGGGACCCTGGATCCGGGGATGACGACGACTTGCCCCCCTGAGGGAGACGGGGTGCTGAATACTGTGGCGCCCGACCCCGCTTATACAATGGTAGTTTTAAGAGGGGCTGGTGTGGGGCGAGCGTTTCGTGGGTGGTTAGGTGTCGCAGCAACAGCAGTTTAGGCACATAGTGCGTGTCGCGGGTACTGATCTCGATGGTAGGTTGAAGGTTCCCTTCGCCCTGGCTAAGATAAAGGGTGTCGGCATAACGTTCGCTTATGCACTCTGCAGACTCCTTGGTATCGACCCGGAGAAGAGGGCGGGCTACCTAACTGACGCCGAGATACAAAAGATCGAGCAGGCGCTGAAGGATCCAAAGGCCATTGGGATCCCGTCCTGGATGCTCAACAGGAGGAAGGACTATGAGACTGGCCGCGACATGCACCTCATTGGCGCCGAGTTGATCTACTATGCTAGGCAGGATATTGAGAGATTGAAGAGGATCAAGTCGTGGAGGGGTATCCGCCACGCGCTGGGTCTAAAGGTTAGGGGCCAGAGGACGAGGACAACCGGCCGTACTGGTATGACTGTGGGTGTCTCGAAGAGGAGGAAGTAGCGGGGTGGTGACGAGTGGGTGACCCGAAGAAGCCACGTAAGAAGTGGGAGTCGCCCGGTCACCCCTGGATTAAGGAGAGGCTGCTGCGCGAGATCGAGCTTATCGGTAGGTATGGCCTGCGTAACAAGAAGGAGATATGGCAGGCTGAGACGCTGGCAAGGTACTTCCGTCACCGTGCTCGCCGCCTCCTAGCTCTCCCAGAGGATGTGCGCAAGAAGGAGGAGGAGCAGCTGCTACGCAAGCTGTATCGTATGGGTGTACTCCCTGAGAACGCGACGCTTGACGACGTTCTCGGCTTGACTGCTGAGCACTTCCTTGAGAGGAGGCTCCAGACGATAGTCTACAAGAAGGGCCTCGCTAGGACCATCTGGCAGGCCAGACAGCTGATAGTCCATGGCCACATCGCAATCGGCGGTAGGAGGATAAGGTCGCCGGGCTACCTAGTCCCGCGTGACGAGGAGGACCTCATAGACTATGCGCCGACGAGCCCATTCGCCAAGAGGAGGGAGGAGCAGGCCCAGCAGGCCCCCAGCCAGCAGAGTCAAGAGGGCGGGGCTGAGGCTGCAGGGTGAGGGGTGAGAGAGCATGGCGTTCACATCCAGGGAGATAAAGTGGGGTGTAGCACACATCTACAGTAGCTACAACAACACCATAGTGCACATAACCGACCTCACGGGAGCCGAGACAGTATCTCGAGCTAGCGGAGGCATGGTCGTCAAGGCTGACCGCGAGAAGCCAAGCCCCTACGCCGCAATGCTAGCAGCCAGCAAGGCCGGTCAAGAAGCGATGGAGAAGGGCATAATGGCTCTCCACATCAAGGTGCGCGCCCCTGGAGGCCACGGACCAAAGACGCCAGGCCCAGGCGCCCAGGCAGCCATCAGGGCACTAGCAAGGATGGGCTTCATCATAGGCAGGATCGAGGACGTCACCCCGATACCACACGATACCACCAGGCGCCCAGGAGGCCGCCGCGGACGCCGTGTCTAAAACGCACTACACGCTCCATACCAGCTTTTCTTACAATCCTACAGTCGAGCCCCGCACCACATCCTTCACGCCAGCGACACCTGCCAGTTTCCCTCATTCTCACCCTCCACAACACCATACCCAGGGTATCGTACACGCCTCCAACGTCTACGATCCTAGAGGGAGGGGCCATGGGCAATCAAGCGGATTGTGCCGCGCCGAGAGCTACCCTATATATGGTGTGGCGGGTTGAGCGTGCCTCCGGTTGCAGGGTATGATCCGCCGCGAGGAGTGGGGCATAGGCGGACCAAAACCGGAGCGCATTCGCGTTGGGCTGCTAGACTCCACGCTCCGTGAGGGTGAGCAGACTCCAGGCGTGAGCTTCACCGTCGAGCAGAAGGTCGAGATAGCTAAGCTTCTCAGCGAGGCTGGCGTACAGATGATTGAGGCTGGTCATCCTGCCGTCGCGCCAGATGTCTACGAGGCTGTCAAGAGGATAATCCAGTTGAAGAAGGAGGGCGTAATACGCTCAGAGATAGTCGCTCACTCGCGAGCCGTCAAGAGGGATATCGAGGTTGCAGCGGAGCTGGAGCCAGACCGCATAGCCATCTTCTACGGCGTTAGCGACATCCACCTTAGGTATAAGCACCGTGTTTCGCGCGAGGAGGCCCTCTCAATCATAGGAGAGATGGTGGAGTACGCGAAGCAGCACGGTGTGAAGGTTAGATTTACGGCGGAAGACGCCACCAGGGCCGACTACGATTACCTCGTAGAGGTTGTGAAGACTGCTAGGGATGCCGGGGCGGATAGGGTATCAATAGCGGATACCGTGGGGATAGCCACACCTGCCTTCATGAGGAGGTTGTTCGAGAGCCTAACCAGGGACGCCCCGGGAGTAGAGTTCGACGTACATGCACACAATGACCTCGGCCTCGCGACGGCCAACTCGCTCGCTGCTGTAGAGGGAGGCGCCACCATAATCCACGTTACTGTGAACGGCTTGGGCGAGAGAGCCGGAATAACCCCGCTCCACGAGGCGGCAGTCGCGCTCAAGGTGCACTACGGAATCGAGGTTATAGACTTGAAGCTCATCCCGAAGCTATCCAGGCTGGTCGAGAGGTACTCGGGTATACCCGTGCCGCCAAACACACCGGTTGTCGGCGACAACGCGTTCACGCACAAGGCCGGAGTCCACGTCGCTGGTATACTCGCCAACCCCGAGACCTACGAGCCCTACCCGCCAGAGATGGTGGGGAGAACCAGAGACTACGTGATAGACAAGTACACTGGCAAGAAGGCTGTGAAAGCCAGGCTCGAGAAGCTAGGCGTGACGGTCACCGACAAGGAGCTTGAAGAGATAGTAAGGAGGATTAAAGCAAGACCCGACATACGCTACCTGCGCGACGAGGACCTTCTAGAGATAGCGAGCGAGGTAATGGGCAAGCCACTAGCGCTAACAGCCCCAAGAGGCGTAGAAGCCATAGTCCTCGTAAAGACGAACAGCAACGTATACACAACATCCATAGCCAGAAGGCTAAGCATCATACCAGGCGTCGCAGAGGTAATGGAGGTGACAGGCGATAACGACATAGTACTACGCATACAAGCCAGGAACACTGAACAACTAAACCAAGTGATAGAACAGGTACGCACCATACCAGGCGTACAATCGACATACACGATGCTAATACTCAAGAAGAGCACGGGAGAGCAGAAAGAAGCCTAACCACCCCAACCCACCCATTGTCTACGCACCATCTATACACCTGTACGCCGCAGCACACTCCTACTAACTTGCACGATATCCATCCTTCTCGCCACTCTCCCAGTTATCACCTGGTTTAGAATCGCGGCGAAAACCCTAGTTGGACAGACGATTGGATTAACCTCTGCCTAGTTAAGCAACATGCGAGTACCACACACGCCTAGCATGGCCACGCCGATACTACGAGGGCAACCTCGACGTGCTATGGCTGATATTGTCGGTCTTGTGGTGCGGGTAAAGGTTATAGCTGGTGGTGTATTGCCGTTGGTTGATGGTGTGAGGGGCCGTCGTCTAGCCTGGTTAGGACGCCGCCCTTACAAGGCGGAGGTCCGGGGTTCAAATCCCCGCGGCCCCACCATTGTCACGCTGCCTCTCGCGTTGCTGTCTTCTCCTCTATCTTGTGTAGTTGTCTCTTGTACATCTCGTATAGTTCTTTGGTTGTTGTCGCGTCTTCTGGGCTCTTGTCTGGCCTCCATCTGATGAACCTTGGGAATCTTATGGATATTCCTGCACCTGGTTTTACCCAGCCGTGGCAACAGGTGTGTATGGGTGATAGGGTCAGTTCTGCACCTATTATCTCGGCGACGAGAGCTGGCTGGACCCAGACATCCGGTTTCATCTTTGAGTCTACGCGAGGATGCTTATGTGGTATTATGTAGGGCTTGAGCATCTCATTGAGTCTCTCTAGGTCCTCGTCTGTGAAGCCGCTGCCGACTTTACAGACTGTCTTGAACGTGTCTGTGTCGGGGTCATAGGCGGCCATTAGTAATGCACCGAATTTTCCGCCTCTCCTACCCTTGCCGTAGAAGGCGCCAACTACCACCAGGTCCACAGTGTCTATCATTTCGCTCTTGTAGTCACGCTTGTACTTTATCCATAGCCAGCCGCGGGCGCCAGCCTGATAGATGCTCCTGGAGTGCACCGCCTTGGCCATTACTCCCTCGGCGCCATCCTCTATGGCGCGTAGGAAGAACTGCTCTAACTCCTCCGGCTTATCGGTGTAGATGTGCTCTGCTAGCCTCCAGGTGTCGCTCTGGACTAGCACCTCCTCTAGGTGTTTCCTGCGCTCGGGGAGAGGCTTCACCGTGAGATCCTCGCCGTCGCGATACAGAATGTCGAAGAGGTAGACGGCCACCGGCACCTCCTTCATCGCTATGTGTATGTCGTGCTTCCTCTTCCTTCTCATTAGCTCCTGGAAGGGTCGGAGCTCCCCGGTATCCGGGTCTATCGCGACGATCTCCCCCTCCACGATAGCCTCGTTGGCCTTGATGCCCTTGAGCGCCATCTCGACGACATCCGGGTACATCTTCGTTATGTTCTCGAGGCGCCTCGAGAATATCCAGATCTTGTCTCCCTTCTTGTGTATCTGGGCACGCTCGCCGTCATACTTGTACTCGACTAGAGCCCTCCCACCTAGCTTCTTGAGTATCTCGACAGGGTTGTTCAGCCTCTCCGCCAACATCGGGCGTATTGGGATGCCCACCTCTGGCTTGATGTTCTTCACCGCTTCTACGCCCTGCGTGGCCAGTATCTTGGCCACTAGGCCTAGGTCGGCGCGCAGGTTGTAAGCCCTCTCGACAACATGTTTCATCGCAGCTGAGCCGGCATAGACTATTGACAATGCCTCGATTATCGTCGCGTCGCCAACACCAAGCCTAAGCCTACCCTCAATGAACCTGACTATGTACTTCGCCTCACGGGGAGAGGCCTCCGCTATCAGACCGGCGACTAGCTTCAGCTTCAGCTCTCTGCTGCCCTCACCCGTCGTCAACGCGACACGCGCGAGGGTATCATACACCTTCTCGACTGTGAGGGTTGACTCGCCGCTAGATGGTTGCTTCATAAAAGCGAGTAGACCTACCGCCTTGGCTCCCTTCTCCTTCTCCCTCTTCAACCTCTCAACCGCTAAGCCTAGGTCGCCAAGCCTCTTCGCAAGCTCCTCCACGGTCCTCTCGGGGACGTGGAGCGCGATGGAGACCGCCTTGATGAGCGTCTTCTCGCCCACGCCTAGCTCGGGTAGCCCCTTCCAGTCCGGCCATAGCTTACCCTGGAGGAAGTACACCACTTTGTCGATGGTCTCGGGGGGCGTCTTCTTGAAGAGGTCTACGAGATAGAGGACCATCTGTGTCCTGCTGGTAGTCCTCTCTAGCTTCTCGAAGGTCTCTGCTAGTATGCTAAAGGGCATGGGCATAGCCTAGTGATACCCCCGTTTCGGGTAGAGCCCCTCGACCCTCTAAAACCCAAGGTACCAGGTCGTACTACCAGTCGACCGCGCGGACCAGCCGATGCAGCACTCTCTTGCCGCGCTTAAACACCTCCAGGAGAACGCTGTACGCCCTCTCGAGCCCACCCCTATCAAGCACAAGCTCGCCATCCACAGCTAGGAGTATGTCTAGGCGCGTCTCGCCACGCAGCACCACATAGAAGCCGCAGCTCGACGAGCGATAACAGCTATACTTGAGGCCCGCGGAGACAGCCGCCCTTACGAGCATCTCCGCGTCACTACTCGATGACGCGTACAGCGCTACTATGGGCGGCTCAACGCTAACCCAAACTATCTTGTACTCGCTGGCCGCGCTGGAAGCCAGGCGCCACAAATCATCCACAGTAGGTGGCTCCACATGCCACGCCCTGAGGACTCCGCCCCCTCTCTTGTCCTCAATACCCGTCCTCGTCGCCTTGAGCGCTATGCGCCCACTGCAACTGCTCACCGTCACATAGCCCCTAGCCCAGAGTTTGGAGAGAAGCGGCTTCACATCCGGGTCTAGCCTGCCAGACTCCGAATCAATATACAACCTCCAGAGGTTACTCTTCCTCAGCTCCTGGAGGCACGCATCACCGTGAAGGGGCAAAGCGGGCGCCTCGTGAAATGCTACGAGGGTAGACTGGGTTTCATGGGTGCCTATTTCGACGTGCGCGTCGAGACCCGTGGAGTGGATACCTGCGGGGATCTACGGCGCCTCATCGAGCACGTAAGAAGCCCCGACGAGGCACTTAACATCGTAGAGCGTATCCTGGAGGAGCATGGAGGCTGCGTGCTTGTCTCCAAGGATCCTCTTATCGTGCAAACAGGCGATTGTAGCGTGAGGCTCGTTGCACAGCCAGCCTCGATGCTGGCCTCGATGCTCTACAAGCGTCTCGTGAGAATGGTTGAGGAGAGGTGCAGGTCAGCCAAGGATGCGGCGCTCACCGGCGCATAGGTAGAGAGCCTCGCCTCCGTGATCCGCTCATCACCGTGTGTTTTGCGTCCCTCTTCTCCTTTAAATCCTCCAGCCGAGTCTCTTCGCACACTCCATTATCTCTGCGCCAACCTTCTCGTAGTAGGCACCCGGAGCGAGTGTTAACCTAGCTGCCCTTGAGAACTTCTGGTTGAACTCGCTTCCAATTATCAACTCCGCCGCCCTCTTGGCGTCGGGTGCTGTGTCCATCCAAGCTAGCGCCTCAAGCGGCTGCCTCGGGCGCGTTGCTGGCTGCTCAGCCGGCTTGCCGATAGCCAGGCCGACTACCGGGAGGGTACGCGGCGGCAGCGATAATACCTCGGCCACCCTCCTACAAGAGGAGTATAACGCGATGTAGACTGTACCATAGCCAAGCTCCTCGGCGCGTATCGTAGCCCACGCCGAGGCTATACCAATGTCAACCAGGCTAATGACAAGATGCCCTAGCGTAACCTCGCCGGGCTCTAGGCCTGCCATACGCATAGCTTCGAGTAGCTTACCATAGTCGGCCACGAACGCTAGGAACACCGGGGCCTCCGCCACATACCTCTGGCCGCCTACAGCCTCCGCAAGCCTAGCCCTCGTACCCTCATCGCGCACAACCACTACGCTGAAAGGCTGCAGGCCCCATGCTGAGGGTGCCCTCTGGGCCGCCCAGAGTATTTCACGCAGATCATCCTCTGGTATGGGATCCGGCTTGAAGCGCCTAATCGACACGTGCCTCGCGATCACATCACGACAGGAGGCCATGCCAACCGGCCACCATTCTTGGATAGAGACGCCCCTCCTACACAAGACTGTCCCTTTTTGCCACTATGTTGCGATGCGCGTTTACTAGCGCGCCTGGGTGCGCTGGCGCGACCAGCGAGCCAGCCGATGGTTAGAATGAAGCGGGAGAGGCAAGCGGCCTTTTAAAAAGCATGTTTGAAGGGGCGATCTAGCCTTACTTCTGTGCAGCCTGCTTATACATCTTGACCATCTTCTCGACTAGCCTCTTGAGGCCCGCGCTGAACGCGTCGGCTATCTTGGGGGCTATCACGGTGTTTATCCTCTTGGGCTTAAGCGGCGTGTACTTGCTGGCCTCGATTGCCGCGTCTATCACTCTACCGAGGGCTTGCGGCAGGCCTGGGTACTTGCCCTCGACTATCTCGCGTAGGGTTGGTATCCACTTGTCCGGGTTCCTGCTACGCCTCACGAGCAGCAGGTAGGCGGCAACGGTGGTACCGTGCTCCGGGGCTATCTCGTAGCTCTCCTCGACCTCAGTCTTAGAGGCTGGCTTCGCGACACCCAGCTTCTCAAGCTCCTCGGTTAGCACGCGGAATATCTTCTCGGCGCTGCGGCCACCCATGTGTAGTAGTGCCTCACCGTTCCTACGGTAGACTACCTCGGCGCCACGTGCACGCTTGCGCAGGATTATCTGGTATGTGACCTTCTTCTCCTCCGCCATTTTCTACACCCTGCCCCACTCCACTAACGTTGCACGAGGAGACCATTGTATATAAAGAGAACCCTGGCCCAACACGAGGCTAGTTATGAGGGAGGAGGGGCGCCAGGTATTACACCGGGTGAGTGGTAAGCCGTACTGGTGCTCTAGCGTGGGCCACGAGGGTAGTGTGAAAGAGGTTGGTTTCGGCCTAGTGGTGACCGGCGACCGCGTCTATCGAGGCGAGATAGAGGATAGGGTTACACCTCTCGTTAAGAGCGTGCTAGAGGAGCGTGGCCACAAGCTGCTCGCAAGGCTCATAGCGCCAAACAACATCTACCTCATCATGCATGCCGTGCTGACGCTCGTTGTACGCGACGACATAGACGCTGTAATCGTTAGTGGTGGTACGGGTCCGAGGCCACGCGACATCTCTGTAGACGCTGTGGAGAGGATAGCAGATAGAAGGCTGCCAGGGTTCGGGGAGGAGTTCAGACGAAGGAGCCTAGAGAGTACCGGCATGCGTGCGATACTATCCCGCGCCGAGGCATTCATAGTCAATAGGCGTCCCGTGTTCGTGATACCAGGGTCTCCAGACGCGACGCGAACAGCACTCGGGATAATACTAGACATTATTGGGCATCTCGTCTACGAGGCTAGGAGGGAGTAGAAGGTTGAGCAGAGAGTATAGGGGTAAGCGCGTAGTAGTCTGGCCCTCTTATATTGATGCCTCCAAGTCGCGGGGCCAGGGGCGCAAGATACCGCGTAAGGATGCAGTCCCGAGGCCCCGCGTAGAGGAGATCGTGGAGGCCGCCGAGAGGCTCGGGTTGAACCCTGAGGTGGAGGAGGCCAGGTACCCTAGAGCATGGTGGGAGGATAGACAGAGGGTGGTCGTGGATAAGCTCGGCTCAAAGCTGGAGACGTTGAAGGCTATTGCCAGGGAGATCAGGAGGATACGTGAGGAGAGAAGGATGGTTAGGAGATAGGTGTGGTGGGCCCGCGGGGATTTGAACCCCGGATCACGGGGAGTCCCGCCCCGCCGCACGCGCGGGGTCGGGGTCCCGAGTCGGGCAGGGGCCCGACCGGGCTCCCTGAACCCCGCATCCTAGTCCAGGCTAGACGACGGGCCCACCACACCCTTTCCATGCTGTAGGTGTGACCTTGGCGCGCCCCCTTAAAAACTACATGGTCACGCAGATGATATCAGGGTTACCGTTCTGGTTACGCCTGGCAGGCGGCGTATGTGGGTGACAAACATGTCTATCTGTGAGAGGTTCTCGGCGCGCACCTTAACAACTATATCATACTCGCCATACACGACGTAAACCTCGGCGTCAACCCCCGCCTTCTTAGCAGCCTCCTTTATCTGCTCAGCTATTTCGTACTCTTTACCCACCTGTACAAGCAGGAGCACGAAGGCTGCAACCGGCAAGGGCCGGCACCAACCTTCATGTAATAGTCGCGTGGGTTTTGAATGCATGCCCGGGGGTGTTCTTGAGACGCGTGAAGATAGTGTACAGTCTCGTTGACCCCGTTGGCAAGGGGGTAGCCGACATACTCTCGAGAGAGTATAGCGTCGATGCATGCCCTTCGCGGGATTGCACTGTCGTCGGGCTGGAGGCCGATACCCCATACCTGGATAATCTTGACGACATCTTACCAGGGTACGACGGCTACGTGATTATCTCTAGGCACGCCTCCACGAGCGGCAAGCCTACACTGAGTGTGCACCACACCGGTAACCCTACCCGTGAGGCTATCCTTGGAGGCAAGCCGGAGACCCTCGAGTGGGCTTGGCCGAGTCTAGCCGCTGCCCTGCTACGCACCTATCGCGCGGTGGCAGCTAGACTAGGGTTGCTAGAGAAGTACGAGGTTACCCTTGAGGCGACACACCATGGGCCCACAAGGGTGCCTAAACCAGTCGTCTTCATCGAGGTGGGTAGCACTGAAGCCGCGTGGAGGGACGAGAGGGCTCTCCGCGCCCTCGCCGAGACCCTTTACGAGACTATAATCTCTCAGGAGGGGTTCCGGGGCTGCGAGTGCAGCACCATAGCATCGGGTTTCGGTGACACGCACTACCCGAGGCTACACACTAGACTCCTCCTGGAGGAGGGCTATTGCTATGCTCACATACTGTCCAAGCACGTGTTGCGGAGTGTCACAGAGAATGTGGTACGCCAATCGATGACCAAGAGTGTCGAGAGGGTTGAGAAAGCCGTGGCTGCTAAGGTACCGGGCGCGGCAAGGAGGCTCGTCGAGAGGATAGCCAACGAGTTGGGTATCGAGGTTGAGAAGAGGGGTTGAGAAGGCTCTACCTCCTCTTTACGGCTAGCTTTCTCTTCAGCATCTTTAGGCGGATTACCTCTTCCCTCATGCGCTCGTCTAGAACCAGCTTTATGTACTTGATCGTCTTCTCGTACCTTGGTATGATCTGGTTGTCGATAGCGTTTATCAGCCTCTGCGTCTCGCGTAGCTCATTAATCAGCTTCCTCAGGGCTATCTCTGTCTCGGCGAGCTTGAGCATCGACTCCAGACCCTCTATCAACAGCTTCCTCGCGAACACTAGCCTCGGGACAGTGCGCAGAGGGCTAGGCAGCACCTTCGGGATGGTCTCGTGTTTCAGATTGAGAGCTGGGACGCGAACAGCGAACAGCACCCTCTCTTGAATGTCAACGCGCAACTCGGGGGATACTGTGCGCGCGAACGCGTGTATCGGGTCGAAGCCCGCCTCGGCAGACGCCATCATAAACTCCTCGTAAGCCCGCATCAAAGCCTCCGATACCTTCTTGTAGCTCTCCTCATACTCGTCTATACTTTGACGAATGTATAGTAGGAGGACGTCACGCTTCTCTTCAAGCACACGCCGGATACGACGTATAGCGCGATACTCGCGGCGCAGGCGTATCAGGTTAATCTTCGTTGGGAGGACCTTCCTCTCAAGCGCCAAGCACTACCCCAGCAGCTAGGCGCTAGTCGAATCCAGTATAAAACGGGTCCACCCCTCAACTCACGACTAGA